>CAVKOQ010000106.1:0-9221 GCA_963657995.1 bacterium | reverse complement strand
AAAATCTCCTTATACGCAAAACGCCCCCAAGTGTGCATGCGCAAAGCGCAGAGGCCTGGGGGAGCTGTTGAGATTATAATAGCAAATCAAGGGCTGACTGTCAATGAACATAATGTGAACTTTTGTTTAGAAAATGATTTCAAAGAATGGTATTTGTCGCTTCCTATTACGCAAAAGAGCACTTTTCGGAGAAATCCCAAAAAGTGCTCTTTTGTTATACTTTCATTCAGATGACGTTGGATGTAAAAGACCATTTCACTGGTATCATCATATCCTCTCATCCACCAGTTTTTCTAGTTCTTCCAATGTCTCTACATGGTTAATATCATTTCGAAGTGATGATGAATGCGGAAAACCTGCGGTATACCATGCCACATGTTTTCTCATCTCTCTCATTGCTATCTCTTCTCCTCTAAATTCAGTTTGTAATTTTCCATGGCGGACTATCATCTCTTTAACTTCTTTGGCTGTAGGTGCTGGCATCAATTCTCCTGTTTCAAGACAATGTATAATTCGCTTAAAAAGCCAGGGATTTCCTTTTGCACCGCGTGCTACCATTATTCCGTCGCACCCGGTTTCATTCTTCATACGTAAGGCATCTTCCGGTGAAAATATATCTCCATTTCCCCATACCGGAATTGATACAGCTTCCTTTACCTGCCTGATGATATCCCAATCTGCCTTCCCTGAATAATATTGTTCTCTTGTTCTGCCATGAACTGCGACTGCTGCCACCCCGCAGCTCTCTGCCATTTTTGCAAATTCAACCGCATTGATATTATCGTCATTAAATCCCTTGCGAAACTTCACCGTAACAGGTTTATGAATTTTTTTTACCATCTCAGTCAATATGCGTTCAGCCAGTTTCGGATTCTTCATAAGTGCAGAGCCCTCGCCATTGTTAACAATTTTAGGCACCGGGCATCCCATATTGACATCAATAATAGCATATGGTCCATCTTCCAGCTGCATAGCCATTTCACTCATAATATCAGGGTCAGATCCAAAAATCTGCACTGCAACCGGTTCTTCTTCAGTACGAGTTTCAAGAAGCGGCTTTGTGTTTCTATTTTTATAAAGAAGTGCCTTTGCACTGACCATCTCGGTATACATAAGTCCGCATCCCTGTTCTTTACAAAGCAGGCGAAACGGCAGATCTGTCACACCGGCCATAGGTGCAAGTGCAACCGGATTTTTTAATTCTACATTTCCTATCTTCATCTTAATTTTCTAATCTTCCTGATATCTTCTCTTCTGCTCATCATCAAGCAGTTCATCTGCCGGAATTCCCATTATTTTCACTTTATAATAAAGTTCCAGCGATTCCAACAATTCACGTTTCTCTGACTGATACTGCTTAATCTTCAGCGCACTTCCGATTTCATCAAAAAGATAGTCATTTTCCTCAGCTTCGACTTTGAACCTCAAACTGCCTTCAGATGTAAACTCCAATAAGATAATACCACCAATATCTTCAGTATACATGACACACATAATCTGCAATTCCTGCTTAATCGACTCCGGAAGTCCTGAAAATTGCTCATTTAAATAAAATTTTTCCACATAGGAATTTGCTCCGCAAAGTACAGTTGTCTTCTCATCTGTATTTGAATTCTGCAATTCTTTTAATGATTCTGACATCAGTTTTTTGCCTCCATCCATTATTTTTAATTTACGAAAGTTGTAGGTCGCTAATTATCTTTGCCCCACCTTGCACGCATACGCAAGTATTCCTGACACGGTTTTACCATCTGTCAGCTTGCCTTCATAAATCAACTTAAGAAGCTCTGAAAGTTCCCACTCTTCTACTTCTATCTCCTCATCCGGGTCAAGATTCTGATGTGTTTTTTTAAGATCTCGTGCTAAAAAGATGTCCAATGCCTCATCACAAAAGGCAATTGTCGTATTTACACTCATAAGATACTCAAGCTGGTCGCAACAATATCCAGTTTCTTCTTCCAGCTCACGATATGCACAATCAATCTTGGCCTCATCAGGAGAATCCAGCTTTCCAGCCGGAATTTCAAGCGTATAACGATCAAGTGCATTGCGATATTGGCGCACCATCAAAATCTTTCCATCATCAGTTACAGGAAGTACTGCTGCCGCACCGTCATGATGAATAAAGTCCCATTTTGCCTGATGTCCATTTACCTCTACTGTATCCTCATACACCTTAAGAATAGTCCCCTGATACTTTAATTCTCGTTTCAGACGTTTTACCGGAATCTGATCCGAAGTTTTATGTTCCTTCAATCCCTTTTCCATATTTTCCTCTCTTGTGGGTATTATTTAAGGTCAATACACTTCTCGTAGCATGCGTCACATGCCTTGATAACCGCATTTCTAAGGCCATACTCTTCAAGGACACTTACAGCATAGATAGTTGTTCCTCCTGGAGAGCAAACCTCATCCTTAAGGGCTCCCGGGTGTTTACCGGTTTCAAGCACCATCTTGGCACTTCCAACGACGCCCTGTGCAGCCATGCGGTATGCAACATCGCGAGGCATGCCATATTTAACGCCGGCATCTGCCAATGCCTCAATAAACATATAGATATAAGCCGGAGCACTGGAACTTATGCATACAACTGCATTCATCATATATTCCGGAACAATCTCCATCATGCCAAAAGATTCAAAGAAATTGCTGATCATCTGCTTTTCAGTCTCTTCAAATAACTTCTTATCGTAGCAGACACCTGTCATTCCTTCACCAATCAATGCCGGAGTATTCGGCATAGCACGTACGATGCGGCAATTACCGCCCAGTTTTTCATTAACACTGTCGATAGTGATACCAGGTGCAATTGAAATGATTATATTGTCTTTTGTTACGTGATCCTTGATATCTGCCAATACATTGTCATAAAATTGCGGTTTAACAGCCAATACAATATATTTTGCATTATCAGCACAGTCCTGATTAGTATCCACTGCCTTGACACCGGTTTCTTTTTCCACCTGTGCAACTCTCTTGCGGTTGAGATCTGTAAAAGTAATATCTTCTTTTTTGTATTTATTCAGCAAACTACGCATAATGGCGTAGCCGATATTTCCCATTCCAATAAAACCTATTTTAGCCATAATAATTTTCCTCCATATATATTCTATAAATCAAAATAGAATGTACCTTGGCACATTTTCGTGCCGAGTACGGTCGCTTGCGACATGATTCTTCTTCATGCGTGTGTGAATACACGCGGAGCTTTTTGTGTAATAGGAACCAAGTTGCCTATTACACAAAAAAGTCTTATGAATGCATCTCTCATTCATAAGACTTTTATTTTAGCAGGTACACGCTAATCTCCTACCTCACGAGATTTTGCATATGCCGCCATACGCGTCAAAACCTCAATGTATCTTTGACGTAGCTTTCATGTTTAATGGTTTCGTACAGTCTTTCTGACGAAGCCTATTTGGCGAATTCGGTAACTCTCGATTCACGAATCACATTGACCTTTATCTGTCCAGGATATTGCAATTCTTCCTGAATACGCTTCGAAATCTCCCTCGCCATCAGAACCATATCATCATCGCTGACCTGCTCCGGTACAACCATGATACGCACTTCACGACCTGCCTGAATCGCATACGACTTATCAACTCCCTTATAGGAATTGGTAATATCTTCAAGCTGTTTCAGACGGTTGGTATATGTCTCCAGAGTTTCTCTTCTTGCTCCAGGACGAGCTGCTGAAATCGTATCAGCTGCCTGCACAAGACATGCTATCAAGCTCTGTGCTTCCACATCACCATGATGTGACTCTACTGCATTAATAACAGTTGCTGACTCTTTGTATTTCTTACAAAGTGCCACACCAAGTTCTACGTGAGTTCCCTCTTGCTCATGATCTACTGCTTTTCCAATATCATGTAATAAACCTGCACGCTTGGCAGTGCGTACATCAACGCCCACCTCAGCTGCCAAAAGTCCGGTTAATTGAGCAACCTCAATCGAATGCTTAAGTGCATTCTGACCATAACTCGTTCTGAATTTCATCTTACCGAGCAGTTTAACAAGTTCCGGATGGATACCATGAATGCCAACTTCGAGAAGAGCAGCCTCTCCCTCTTCGCGCATCATGTTTTCCACTTCTTTCTGCGCCTTCTCAACCATCTCCTCGATTCTTGCCGGATGTATACGTCCATCCACAATCAAGCGTTCCAGTGCAATACGTGCTACTTCTCTTCGAATAGGATCAAAACCTGATAAAACAACTGCCTCAGGCGTATCATCGATGATCAGCTCAACACCTGTCAAGGTCTCAAGTGTACGAATATTTCTTCCCTCACGTCCGATAATTCGTCCCTTCATCTCATCATTCGGAAGCTGTACTACGGATACGGTTGTCTCAGCTACATGATCTGCTGCACAGCGCTGAATAGCTGTCACAACATAATCCTTAGCCTTCTTATCAGCCTCTTCCTTGGCTTTCGCCTCAAGATCCTTGATAAGCTTAGCTGTATCATGTTTCACATCTTCCTCCACGGAACGAAGCAGATATTCTTTTGCCTGTTCAGAAGTCAAACCGGAGATATTCTCCAATTCAAGCATGCCTTTCTCATAGAGAGCCTCTGCCTCCGCAGTCTTCCTCTTGAGTGCTTCCTCCTTAACATTCATACCCGCTTCACGCTTTTCCATAGCCTCTGCTTTTTTGTCCAGGTTCTCTTCTTTGCTCAGTACACGTTTTTCATAGCGCTGAAGCTCAGCTCTTCTTTCCTTTGTTTCTTTCTCAAGCTCATTCTTAGTCTTTAAGGACTCTTCCTTAGCTTCAAGGAGAGCTTCTCGCTTCTTTGTCTCAGCAACTTTTAATGCTTCATCTATTATCTCTCTGGATCGTTCTTCTGCACTGCCAATCTTCGCCTCATATGTCTTCTGACGATACTGGTTCGCAACGACCCAAGTAATAGCTGCTACAATAACACCTGTAACGATAACCGCAATTATTACTTGTGACACAGGAGCACCTCCTTATTTAGTTTTCATTGTACAAAAATACAATAATATAATTTTAAACGGTTTTATACAGTCTGTCAAGCAAAATAGACTGCCGATACATCTCATTCCAAATCATCAAAAAACACTCCACACGCCGTATCATAAGGCACTTCTATTCCTCAGTTTTTTTCATCTCGTGACGTATATCTTCCCATGAGAATCCTCTGCGAAGCAGATATGAAATTATCTTTTTCTCCTGGTCCGGCAACATCTCTCCCGGCTTATAATGTTTCTTCTCAAGCAATGCACGGATAGCCTCTCCCGAATCATGTTCAGCCTCTTCAATCTGTTCTTTTATTATATCTTTGGATATTCCCTTCCTTTGCAGGTAAAGTTTAAGCTCAGCCTCACTCTTTCGCTTTCCATGTATCTGAAGATAATTGGATGTATATCTTACATCATCCACAAATCTGTATTCTCTTAAAAACTTTATCGTATCTTCTATCACAGAATCCGGATATCCATCACCAGAAAGTCTGCGACACATCTCCCCCTCAGTCCGATCCTGTACCTTCAAAAGATTCAATGCCCTTTCACGGGCACGACTTCTCAATAATTTAAAGATTTCATTTACCATATCAGAATCAATAACAGAATTCTCATAAACCCCATATTTTTCCAATTCCCCGTTATATAAAAGAAAGGCAAAGTCTTCATCAGTGAAAACCTTGCTCTTTCTCTTATTCAGGGATTCTACGCGTTCAATCCGCATATATTTTCCCATCCTGCCTTATCTTAACTACACTTAACTTATCTTACCTGCACTTAAATTCTTATATATCTATTCCTCAGTCTCTGCATTTACTGGTGGAAGCTCAGTTGGTACTTCTGAAGAAACATCCGGCATCACGCTGTCTTCCGGTAATCCATACTTGGCACGCACTTTATTCTCAATTTCCAGACAAATAGACGGATTAGCTGCAAGATAATTCTTCGCCGTCTCACGTCCCTGTCCAATCTTGCTGTTCTCATATGAATACCAGGATCCGCTCTTTTCGACAATATTCTCCTTCGTAGCCAAATCCAGAATATCTCCTGTACGAGAAATACCTTTTCCGAACATAATATCAAACTCGGCCTCACGGAATGGAGGAGCAATCTTATTCTTTACAACTTTTATGCGAACGCGGTTTCCTATCACCTCACCGCCCTGCTTGATCGAGTCAACACGGCGTACATCCATACGAACAGATGAATAAAACTTAAGAGCACGTCCGCCCGTAGTTACCTCAGGATTTCCAAACATAACACCAACTTTTTCACGCAGCTGGTTGATAAAAATAACAATACAGTTATACTTGCTTATCCCTGATGTCAGCTTTCTAAGTGCCTGAGACATCAAACGTGCATGCAGACCAACGTGTGAATCCCCCATCTCACCATCAATCTCTGCTTTTGGCACTAAAGCTGCAACCGAGTCAACAATCACTATGTCAATCGCACCGGATCTAACCATAGTCTCAGTGATTTCCAGTGCCTGCTCACCGTTATCCGGCTGAGATATATAAAGATTGTCAATATCTACACCGATATTCTTCGCATATGTCGGATCAAGAGCATGCTCTGCATCAATAAATCCGGCAATACCGCCTCTCTTCTGAACCTCTGCAACCATATGCAAAGCCACTGTCGTCTTACCACTGGACTCAGGTCCATATACCTCGATAATTCTTCCTCTTGGAACACCACCCATACCCAATGCAACATCAAGGCTCAGAGAACCTGTCGGTATTGTCTCAATGTTCATCTGAGCTCCGGAATCTCCAAGTTTCATAATGGATCCTTTTCCGTATGCCTTCTCTATCTGTGTCACCGCATTATTTAATGCTTTCAGTTTTTCTTCTTTATCCATATTTACCTCCAAAATGCTGCTTTGCAGCACATTTCGAACAAATGTTCTGTTTGAAATTATAATAATAGATCCGTCACTAAATGTCAACTATTTTTTATTTTAGTTCTGGTGTCAAAACACCCGAACTTACGATTCAAAGTATTTATAATTATATCATCATTCGTCGTTCTCTGTCCATCATTTTGCCGAAAAAGGAAATGAAAATCACTCTGCAGCTTCTGATAGATAATACAAAAATCCCCCTATTCCATCGTAACAATTGGAATATGGGAATCTTTATCATGTCTCATATGACGCACTTGTTATATAATGGTACCATAAATTAAGACAAATCTTGAGACGAATCTTAATGAATTTGATATACTAAAAACATATACCATATGGAGGTTCACTATGTCCCGTACCAGAAGAAATTTCAGTTCCAAATTCAAATCAGATCTCGTTCTTGAAGCTCTCAAGGGCGAGAAAGATATCAACTCTCTAGCCGTTGAGAATAACATTCAGCCAAATCTTCTTCGCAACTGGAAGAAGGAATTCCTAGAGAAAGCATCCATTGTCTTTGACGATACACGTGAGGAGAATTATAAGCAAAAGCTCCAAGAGGCATGAAAAGAAAAGGATGCCTACGCCAAAAAGGTTGGTCAGCTCACCATGCAGGTGGACTGGCTGAAAAAAAAATCTGAGGAAATGCTTGGACCTGACTACGAGAGTAGATTTAGTCCGAAGCCTTTCGAAGAGTGAGAATAAGGAAATTCCAGTACGCATCGCAGCGGAGTTGGCTGGCATAAATCGTACCAGCGTTTACTATAACGGACAGCCTGTCTCTGAAGGAGAACTGACCTGCAAGTCGATCATCGACCATCTTCATACAGAGAATCCCACCTGGGGAGCCCGCCAGATGTCTTCGCAGCTGAAACTGCGCGGTTACCTGATAGGACGCAAAAAAGCCTGAAGGTATATGACGGAGATGGCCATTGATCCCATTTATCCAAAGATGAACTTGTCAAAGTGACAACAGAAGGCTGCCGTAGTGCCATATCTACTCCGTAATGCAGTGATTGAGCGTCCAAACCAGGCATGGTCTATCGATATCACATATATTCCTATCAAGCGAGGATTTTTGTATCTAACAGCCATTATAGACTGGCACAGCCGCTACATCGTTGGATGGGAACTGGATGACACCCTCGACACAAGATCCTGTATAGAAGCCTGCAAAAAGGCGTTTAAGGTAGCAAAACCGGAGATCTTGAACTCTGACCAAGGATGTCAGTTCACCAGTCACGAGTACAAGAGCTTTCTCAAGGGAAATAATATTCGTCAGAGCATGGACGGCAAGAGTCGCTGGGCTGACAACATCATGATTGAACGGTGGTTCCGTACATTCAAGTACGATGAAGCTTACCTGACCGAATGGCACAAGTTCAAGGAAGCAAGACAGGCGATTGCAGCATATATTCACAAATACAACTTTGAGTGCTGTCATTCTGCAATAGGAGATGTACCTCCGGCAATGAAGTACTTCCCTGCGCAGCTCTATGAAGCGGCTAAGAAAGCAGCAGCCTGATGAGAAACTATGTGAGGAACGCAGCATCAGCAAATACCGTCTTTCGCAGCTTACCGGTATTTCCCAATCCGCATTTTCAAAAATGAATCGTCAGCAATCTTCACTGACAATAGAAAACATCAAACGTATCTGTGATGCCCTTGGAATTTCTTTATCCCATTTTTTTCAGAAGACCAGAGCTATCCTGATTTGACGGAAGATCAAAAAAATCTGATCAATTCCTGGAAGTTGCTTTCTTCTGCCAAACGGGAATTTGTCCTGGATGTAATGAAAAAGCTAAAAGATCTGGAATAAGTTTCTTTAACTAAAAAAGGAATCGAAGCCCTACATTATCTGGCTTCGATTCCTTTTTCGCTATAACCTGTCAATGAATAAACTGTTTCATTCTGTTTTCTTCTTTTTCGCTCAACAACTGAAAAAACTCAGCCATTCCGGCGGTATCCTGTTTGGATAATAAATCAAAGTATTTTGCCCGGTCATCCCGCTCAATGACAATCGGTGCTTTATTATCTTTCAAAAGAATAAAATTCACAAGAATCCTTCCTGTCCGATATCCGGATATCTCATCAATATTTTTGTTGATCAGTTCAGCCACATAACATACGAACGGTTTGTTGAAATCTTCCGAAATGTGATCCAACGCATAAGATAACGCATATTTATGGTTAATGGCCTCATAAAGTTCCCTCGTAGTTGTATTCACTGTGGCATGCTCCCACCACTTAGCTAGTGCTTGAAGTGGGAGCTTCTCGTTCGATTGCCCGATAGGGCAAAGCATAAGCGAGCTATCCCCGTGTGTCC
>CAVKOQ010000105.1:0-9230 GCA_963657995.1 bacterium | reverse complement strand
TATATAATGAAGCTCGAAACGCCGGTGACCGGGAGGCGGTATCAGAGCTGCGTGAAATTTTTGAAAAGCAAAAGGACGGTATCAGGCAGTACGCAAAGCTTTCGGGAAAATTTCAGGTATTATTTCGATTGATGTCCCGGAATTTCACGGCGGTTGATATTTACCGGATATATTGGAGAATGAAGGAGAAACGTGAGCAGTAAACTAAAAAAATCAATTAACCCAACAGTTTTGAATATAAGTGCAAATCTAATATCTTTTGTAGTTACATTTACAATCAGCTTTTATGTTACGCCCTATGTTACGCAAAATGTTGGTATGGAGGCATATGGACTTGTTGGGCTGGCAAACAATTTTACAAGTTATATTACGATTATAACAGCGGCCGTAAATTCTATGGCAAGCCGTTTTATCATATTGCAATTACATAAAAATAACATCGAAAAGGCAAATTTGTATTTTAATTCTGCGTTATTTGCCAATATAATTTTTGCGATGCTGTCAATGCTGTGCTGCGCTGTTCTGATTCCCAATCTATCCAATGTGCTAAATATTAGCGAGAAACTTATTCCGGATGCGAAAGCTACTTTTTTTTACGTATTCCTAAGCTTTTCGGTTGGGATGATTTTCTCTGTATTCAGCGTTGGATATTATACAACTAATAAATTGTATATCGGAGCATTTCGGACGATCCAGTCTGATTTGATACGAATTGTCCTTTTGGTTATTACTTTCAATTTTATTGGAGTAAAAACACAGTACACTGTTCTGGCTGCTTTTTTGGCGTCAATGGTTTCTTCAGTGTATGCCATACGATTTACGAGAAAAAATATAGCCGATCTTTGTATTAATATTCGTTTTGCAAAGGCACGGGCGTGTCTCGAAATGATAAAGGGTGGAATTTGGAACAGCATATCAAGACTAAGCCAAGTATTACTGAATGGTTTAGATCTGATTATCACGAATTTGTATATTGGCGGCAGTATTCTCGGAAATGTCAGTGTGGCAAAAACATTTGCCAATATTATTATTACCATTATTGCCTCAGTATCGGATACATTCCTGCCAAAATTCCTGAAGGCATACGCAAAAGATGAAAAAGCGTTGATGGAGGAGTTCTATAAATCGACCAAGATACTCGGTTTCTTTTCAAGTATTATGATAGCTATGTTTATTTCGTACTGCGGAGAGTTTTACCAGTGTTGGCTGCCTGGCGAGGACTGGGTTCTGCTGAAGGGACTTTCTGTGGTGAGCTTAGTTACTGTTGCAATAAGCGGGCCTGTTTATTCCATGTTTTCACTTTATACAGTGGTTAATAAAGCGCGGCCGCAGGCACTTTCAACGCTCGTAATGTCTGTGTTAAGCACGGGAACGGTCTTTCTTCTTTTAAAGAGTACAAGCCTTGGGGTTTATGCAATTGTCGGAACAAGTGCAGTGTATGGAGCTATAAAAAACCTTACATACAATATGTTTTGTTTGAAAAAATATATCGGTTTGGATGTGAAAAAATGTTATGTAATTATTCTAAGGAATCTCCTGGCAGTGAGTGCAATTGTATTCTGCACCCACTGGATAAAGGGATTGTTTGAGATCAAGGGCTTTAGTACGCTGATTGCCAACGGGCTTATTGGCGGCGTGGCAAGCTTCATCGTGTACTTCTTAATTGGATTTAGTCTGCATGATAAAAAGAGCTTGCTTTGTACAGTTTCCAATCGGTTAAGACGTGTTAAAAGAAAGTGATTTGAGGCAAAAATTTTAAACATCTGAATTGTCTTGGTGGATTTTAGAGCAAAAACGTAAAGGGAAGGAACGAAGGAACATGAATAAAATCAAATTAAAAAAGATTAATGTAGTCAGAAATGTTGTGAGCTTTACTTATGAAAAGCCGAAGGAAATAGGAAAATTCTTCTCACAGGAGAATGATTTTTTCTATGAGTACCCATGCGGTTTCGACCTGTCAAATGTCCCGAATTCGATTCTGGCAATTCCATTTGTCATGAATTTTATGCCGATTGCATGGATGACGAACACATCTATACATGTTGATGAATTGGACAAGTCTTTTTATGATTGTATTCCGCATATCCTGAACGGACTGAAAAGGGTTTACCCTGAGGTAAGGTTTGGCGGAGAGCTTATCGTAGACAAGGTCGAGGAGAATATTTATGTGACAGATGGCAGACCGGCAATTTTGTTTTCCGGCGGTGTTGATGCAATGTCGGTTCTGGCATCACATTACAAAGAACAGCCGACACTTGTAAATGTGTGGGGAGCGGATGTCACTTTGGACGACTATGATAACCATGATGTAATCGATAGAGATTTGAGTGTAATTGCAAAAAATGTTGGCGTTGACTATTTTTATGTAAAATCTTCGCTGCGTTTCTGCTTCGTGGAAAGCGAGCTTCACAAAGAGTTCGCACCGATTTTAAAGGACTATTGGTGGCATGGAATTCAGCATAGTATAGGGTTACTGTCCTTGTTGGCTCCATATGATTATCTGTGTCATGTTCCTGTGAATTACATTGCATCATCGTTCACGGAGAAGCAGATAGGAAAGGTCAGATGTGTAAACTTTCCGTTTATTGATGATTGTGTGAAAATTGCATCAACAAAATGTATTGAAGATGGATTTGACCTGAGACGGATTGATAAGATTATGCAGATTATTGCCTTTGCAAGTGATAAAAACACGACATTAAATATGAAGGTTTGCTTTAATCCGATTTTAGGACAGAATTGCTGTGAGTGCGAAAAGTGCCTGAGAACGATAGCGGCCATTATTGTGGGGGGGGTATACCGTCAAAATTCGGGTTTCAAATTGAGAAGACAGTTGCGATACGGAGAATAAAAAATTACCTCAAGAAAAATATTATTACCGGCGGCCCCTTGTCAGATTGGGTGGCGTTGAGGGATTATGCGCTGGAAAATGATCAGTGTGATAAGGAAATGCTATGGCTGAGAAATTTTAAATTCAATACTTACAAGCCGAGTATATTTAGCCGTGGGTTGCATTTTGCCCAAAGAACCGCGAAAAAAATATTGGGAACAGGGAAGCAAAAACAACAATAGCTGAGCCGGAGAGGAATGAAAGGGGATGATCGTTTATCATGGATAATCATGCGTATCTGATAATGACGCACGGGAATTTTAAGATTCTCGAAAAACAGTTGAGACTTTTGGATGATAAGAGAAATGACATTTTTATTCATGTCGACAAAAAGGTCAAGGACTTTGACTTCAACTACTTTTCAGGCATATGCCAAGACGCTTGCGTTCAGTTTGTGAAAAAACGCATCAATGTGAAGTGGGGGGGGATAACACAGGTATTAGTGGAACTTCTGCTGTTTGAAGAAGCATCGAAATCATACCACAGATATTACCATTTACTATCCGGTGTTGACCTTCCGTTGCATTGTCAAGAGTATATACACACTTTTTTTTCACAGGAAAATCGAGAGTTTATAGTGTGCTTAAAACAAGATCGTTTGAGCATATGGGATTATCAACGGTTGAGCAGATATAGATTGTCATCCAAAATCCACCCATGGCTCTTAAAAAAAATTAATGATTTCCAAGAAACAGTACATATAGATAGATTAAAAAAATATAAGTTTTCTTTTACACGCGGTTACAATTGGTGTTCTTTAACACATAATGCGGTCAGATACCTGATTGAGAACAGAAAAATGATAAAACGCATGACGAGGTTTTCGGTATGCGCAGACGAGGTCTATAAGCAGTTATTGCTGTGCAATTCTTCTTTTGCCGAAATGATCTACAGGGACGAAAACGGGAATACGGACGATCTGAGATTGGTTGATTGGGCACGGAAAGTAAAGGATTCGCCCCATATATTTACTGTTGAAGACTATAACATGATTATCAAGTCTCCAAAATTGTTTGCCAGAAAATTCGATGAGAAAACAGATATGCGCATAGTGGATATGATATACAACAAGGTTGAGGAAGAACAGCGTCTGGCAATGCACGATTGAAATAAAGAGTATTGGCTATACTTAGAAGAAACTGGAGGTAAGCACATGAATATAAAAAGCTTTATAACGAACAAAATAGAGGCGTTATATACCATCAAAAATGAAAATAAAGCAACGCGGCAAGCATTTAAAGATCGTGATTTAATAATATTAGGGGACCATTCCAGACATACTGTTCAGGATGAAGTAAATCTGCATTACTGGTCTCCGAATGGTGAAATGGAAAACCTAGGTGATTACTTATCTGAGATAGTGGTTGGACACTATGCTGACCTTCATAAAAAAATAGATAGAGGGGGGGGGTACAGACATTTGTATGCTATTGGTTCCATATTGGGCTTTGGATGTCAGGATGCGGTTGTTTGGGGAAGTGGATTACTTATGGATTATAGATTGTATATTTCCAGAATAAAGATGGCAAAGTTGGATGTGCGATGCGTTAGGGGGCCTAGAACCAGAGAGGTATTGGTTTCGAATGGAATTAAATGTCCGGAAATATATGGAGATCCAGCAATTCTAATGCCTGAAATATATTCGTCGCAAGCGACAAAAAAGCACAAATGCACACTCATAACACATTTTGCAAAGGAGAATTTGAATTATGACGAATATAATAGAATTAGTATGCTGACTACGGATTATAAAAGTGTGATAGATGAAATTGTTGCATCGGAGCTAATCGTCAGCAGTTCACTTCATGGTATAATTCTTGCGGAAACATATGGTGTTCCAGCCATTTTACTTGCAGATGCTTCCGTGAATATGTTCAAATATGAGGATTATTATTATTCGACCGGTAGAAAAAATATTATTTGTGCAGGTAGCGTAGAAGAAGCACTAAAACTCAAACCGCTTCCGCTCCCCGATTTAAGAGCAATGCGGGAAAAGGTGAAAAGTGTTTTCCCGTATGATTTGTGGCAGTGAGCAACTGAAAAAGAGAAGTTTGGGACGAGTTGACTAGGAAAGCATGGGAAAAATAAGGCTAAGGTAGTGTCAAGTAATCTATGTAAAAACAGAGCCAAAGAAAAAGGCTCAAACGAACCTTGAAAAGTGCAGATATTTATTCCGATAAGCTCTCCGAGGACTCAGGACGTTGCCCTGAGAACCCACAAGGGACTCGTCCCTTGACCCATTATCGAGCTTTGCTCGAACCCATCCTCGTCAGAAGGCAGGAAAAGGGCGCAGTTGCGACTTTTCTGCAAACTAGGATAATCCGAGAACTTTATGTCAATAGACTTTCGCGGCATATCCTCCCGGCTGCGCCGGTTCCGGTATTCCACGGTTCTTTTGACAACAGTTCCGTTCCGGTGTTGCGGCGCCTTGTTGCATATTCAGGATGGTTTGCTGACCGAGGAAGATTAGAAGTTGCCATTTGGCCGGCATGTTGTCGGCTCCTTCCAGAATATCAACCTTGTTAAGGGCTTGATATTTGGCGTATTTATGCGGACGCAGGAAGTTGTAATAAGCGACCCAGAGAGCCAGGCCATAGTTGGCGCCGTCGATGTTGTCAAAGCCGTTTGTGTGACGGTAGGAGGCCTTGTAGGTATGATTCAGCCGCTCAATCATCTGCTTGAACGGACGGTGTTTTCTAGAAACAGCATCATTGTTGATAAGTCCAATGACCTGTGTGACGGCAAAGGAAAAATCCCTGCCGAATTTTTTGGCAGACTCCATTGCTGCAAGAGGATAGGCACTATAACCGTCCGCAATGAACTTAAAGTTTTCTGGAGGCTTGGTGAGTCCGCGAAAGGCCATCCGCATTGCAAGGATGCACGGGCCGACCCCCGGTTATCGGACACCTGATAGCCTAGGATAGAGCGTGTGGCTGCGTTCATGATCAGCCAGATGTAGGTTTTGACGCCACGGATTTTGATGTAAGTTTCATCAGCTACAAAGACGTTGTTCTTCTCGTAAGGGTACTGATCTACAAAGGGCTTGATACATACGGCAGCGGTTTTACAGTAGTTGGCGATCTGCTGTTGGGAGATGTGGATGTGTAGAGATTCTTTAAAGCCTGCAATGTTTTGCGTAGGGAAAGCCCAAGGTTGACGTGCATGGTCAGACATAAGGACATGACGTGGGCGTTGTGCTTGCTGAATTTAAGGGAAGATGCATTCTTTGGCAGGGAATTTAAGTCCATGCGAAAGAAATCTATCACGAACTGGCGGTAGATGTAGTGGAGTTTGTATTTGTTTTTGCCGTAATCTTTATCAAGATCAGCTTTGTTAACCTTCTTGAGATTGTGTAGGTAGTAAGGGCACTGGGGATTGACGCATTTGTGAATGATAAAGTGCTTTCGGTTTTTCTTCTGACTTAGGGCATGGCCACAATGAGGGCAACGCAAGGTGACTTGCTTGGCAAAACGGTTTTCCTTTGGAGGAAAGTTCGTGCTACAAACTTTGCAGCGAATCTGTCCGGCTTTTCCGTTGTTACGGTAGAGATAAGGCTGAGGAGCACCACAGCAAGGACAGCAAAGATCCTGCGGGATATCACAGGGCTTATGGCGTGCAATTGTCTTGATTTTAATGCCGTACCGAAACTCGAAATAAGGGATCAGGAGTCGCCAATCCTAGTCGTTTTGATGAATCTGGATTTTTGGCAGAGCATCCACCTTGAATTTCTGATATTTTGGAGAGTGGGGATCGTCAAAGGCCCACTTCTTAAGAGGAATATATCTACAGATAAAACTTAATAACCAGCAGATTTGTTTATGTTGGTATTGAGTGAATTGAAGTAAACAAAGTATAATGTCCATGAGCATTGTCTCCTTTGTTAAATTGGAAGTTTGGTCACGGATGATTATAACAAAAAATGGAGGCCAATGCTCTTTTTATTTGCAAACCTCCGAAAGATTAAGGTTTTAAAGGATTTAGAACAATAAAAAAGAGGTAGTATTTGACACTACCAGGCTAAAAGAGAGGCATGAATATATATGAGAATTGGAATCATAACCATATATGAATCAACCACGAATATGGGTTCTTATTTGCAGGCATTTGCATTGAAGACGGTTCTTGAGAAAATGGGACATGAAGTCTTTTTTATTCAAAAAACATCAACTCTGCAAACAATTAAAAAATGCATTTTCAGGATAAATCCAAAGCGGGAATTTCTGCTGAGGATTAGAAAAGCTATTTGCTTTGCTCGGGATATAGAAAGATTAAAACTGATTCATCCTGATAAAATTGAAGAAAAACATATTGATCTACTGATATATGGCAGTGATGAGATCTGGAATTTAGACAATCATTATTTTTGTGATCCGATATTTTGGGGGCATGGTCACGAACATACTAAAAAGATTGCCTATGCAGTAAGTATCGGTGCCATGAGTGCTGATACGGTGGCTCAAAATCAAACTTTGTGCACAGGAGCGGAAAATTTCAGTGAAATTCTGGTCAGAGATGTCCGCACACATGAATTTGTCGAAGGTCAAATTGGCGTAAATACGAGTTATGTCTGCGACCCGACAATATTGGCACCACTGCAAAGCTATATCGTCAGGGGGCATACACCTGCTGAGCCGTATCTTCTGGTATACACCTACGGAGTGAATAAGCATATGGAGCAGGTGATTGTTAATTTCGCGAGAAAACATAATTTAAAGATTGTTTCACCTTGTTTTTGGCATGTGTGGGCAGATCGTGTTATAGAATGCTCGGCACTCGAGCTCAGTTCTCTTATAGCGGGAGCACAGTATGTGTTTACATCTACTTTTCATGGTGCAATTTTTGCGCTTCTCAATCACAAGCAATGTTGTATATTTCCATACAGGGAAAAGGTATATGACGTAACGAAAAGACTGGGAGAGGAAGAACATATCATTCATGAGAATTGCGGCGAAGAAGAGTTTGAACGGATTATGCACATCCCATTTGATTCGCGGGAATTTGAGGGCAGGATTGACATGATCAGAAAAGAATCTCTTGACTTATTGAAGGGAGCGTTGGAATGCTGACGGCACTCAAAGATTACCTGCGAAAAAAAACCAAATATGGGAAGAATCGATATTTGAGCTTTTTGTATCGATATGATATGAGTCGGTTCTTATCCTATTCCTGTATGAACGAGAACGATCCAGAACGGCTCGCAACTAAAATTCGCTTATTGGCACATGCTATTGAAAAAGGGATGTCGCTTAGAAATTGTAAACCGGGATTTGGCAAGGAAAAGATTTTGGAACTGATTTCATACTGTGAACAGTATGAGAACTCAGGTTCGTTTTTGGATTCTCAAGCTATTTTACTTGCACACGAAACAGTAAAGTCCTACATGAACTGGCAGAAACAACATGGAGTGATAGTCGATTTTGTGCCAGAGTCTTACTTGAGATATAAATCAGTAGAGTCAATAAGTGCCGGAGTGATTGAACTGGACGCAAAGAAAGGAACCGATTTTGAAAATATAGCATATGGACGGCACAGTTCAAGATGCTATTCGGAACATCCCGTCCCTGAGGATCTTGTGCAAAAAATTGTGAGAATTGCGCAAACAGCACCAAGCGCATGTAATAGGCAGGCTACGCGTGTCCATGTATGTACAGACCGAAATAAGGTGAGTAAAGTTATGAGGCTTCATGGTGGTGCAAGAGGCTTTGATACGCCGGGAGCTATATTTGTTATAACCGAGGATTTACATCTGTATCAAAATGAATATGAAAGAAATACGGCGTTTGTTGATGGCGGTATTTTTGTTATGAATTTGCTCTATGCGCTTGATAGTGTTGGATTAGTGGGGTGTCCTTTGATTTGGGGATCCGATCCGAGCGATGATGAGCAGCTTTCGGAGATGCTCCATATTCCCAAATGCGAAAAAATCATTGCCTGGGTAAGTGCGGGATACTATCCGGGAGAAAAATATATGGCGGCGTGTTCGGCCAAAAGAAATATTGAGGATATCCTTTATATTGATAATTGATCTGATTCAGGAACATCCGGTGCCTGACACCAGCAAAAAAGTATAAACAATCTAAAATTTTATAAACAAATGTTCGCACCACTGGAACACCGTAATCTGAGAGGAATTAGTGCCTGATTTTGAAGCAACAATAGAACGTTTGCATCAGACAATATATGCAAAGTAATTATCCAATAGACTGCGGGTCAGTCACCTTAAGACTGTAACCACTAAAGATTTCCCCACTATATTTTCTTTATGATCTCTTATATCTTCTATATAAAGCTAACTATATAAAAGTCAACAGAAATTGATGAAAAAGTTTGAAAATAATTT
>CAVKOQ010000104.1:0-9246 GCA_963657995.1 bacterium | reverse complement strand
CTCAGTTATTTTCATTACCCGGATGATTTTGGCTATCCGATTTTTTGTTGCCATTCTGTTGCCAGATCAATTTCTAAGTCTATCCAGTAATGCCTGATAGTGTCTCATGCCAATGTGGCGATCAGCACGCTGTAAACCATCTACACACTCCCTGACCTCATTTGGAAGCAGGTTGTTTTTTATGCCAAAACAGGCTCATTTGCTCTAAGAATTTTTTCAATCTCACTTTTACTTTTTTTGGTTGCCATTGAGATTTGCTCTATCGAAAACTTGCTTTCATACATATTTAAAATGATTTTTTCAGTAGTCTTTTCTTCAATTCCCGTACTCAGATTGCACATAATTCTCACATCCTCTCTGAACTCATTGTTAATCGGTATATTATACTCATGTTCCAGTATTTCCAGCTTCTCCTGCTCCTTTAGTTCACTGGAAAGCAGTGTTCCGATCAGGCGATGCAGCTCATAGTTTTTGTCATATTCCGGAACGTCATTTGTGATTCCTACCATCACGACATTCAGTAAATCCAGGTTTCCCTTCCAGTCATACGGTCTCAGCATCTCATCCTTTGCAAGGTGAATGTGGCTCAGACTGTTGTACTCCATGTTCATACAAATCCAGATGCTGAATACCTGCTTGATATCATCATAGTTCGTATTTACAAAATCTCTTTCCTTCTGTGACGAAACAAGCCTGCTCACATAAAAGATTGCCCGATTCAGAATTTTATATGCCGATGGATCATCCTTCTGACACTCGATATTTACAATAATCTGCGAAAGGCCGTTCTTCATGCGAACATAAAAGATGATGTCGAACCGAATCAGTCCCTCATTGATTTCGGCATTCTCTGTATTGATTCCAACAATCCGCTGCCCTGCCTCATCCACTTCCTCTGCATTGGTCAACCCAGGTTCAACCGGTACAATGCCCACCTTCGGCTCGCCTTCGATATATGGCACCACATCCTCCGGATTCATTCCTTTGAATTCATTAACCGTCTTTACCAAAATATGCGCCAGTATGGTTTTCTGAGACAGCAGGCGTTTTACGCGGGCATCATATTGCGCTTTTTCTCCTGCCGCGTTTACTGCGTTTGTAATTTCCGTATTCAAGTCGGCATCCCTCCCTTTGCATCACACACAGCATTTTTATAGTATCTAAAAGACGCTCTTCTTATATTCATTATAAGTGAGAGCCCTTGTGGAATCAAATAAAATTTTCATGAACATTCTTTTTGCTTTTCCAACACGCACAAGAAGCGCCCGTTTCCGGGTGTCTCCTGGCGTGCAACCACAGGTTTAGGTGTTTTGGCACCCGAACTCATCTTTATTCTGTTCTTTGCAGGATTATTTCCTGAACCATTTCCTCTTCTCCAGCGGTCAGCTTCATACTATCTTCAGTAAGGTCCACCGTGTATTCGGCATCCTTAGCACGGCTGCTGGCAAAATCCAGTGTCAGCTTATCGTCCTCCAGCGCATACTGAAATTCATATTCTGACTCCGGCAGAATCATACTTCCCTGACCGTCTTTCGCAAACCTTAACGAAGTGTAATCATCGGCTGCCCAGATTCCAAGCAGCTGCTCACCCATGCTTTTTTCTTCCGGCATCGGCACATTGCTGGGAGTCGCCAATTCGATTTCCGGCAAAAGTTCCTCCGGAATCTTTTCCGGCAAATCTTCCGGCAAAATTTCCGATTTCAACTGCTCTGTCTCTGTTTTTTCTAGCTTTTCCTCTGAAAGCTCCTCTTTTTGAAGTTCTTCCGGAGATTTTTCCGGATCAACATTTTCCGGCTTTTCAGCTTCGCCATCTTGAGAAGCATTGTTCTCTTCATCCGGCACCTCGTCCTCTGTTTCCGGCTTTCCTTCCGTATCCGAATCTATCTCAGATCCCGGTTCTATTTCCGTTCCGGTCTCAAGCTCAGATCCCTGTTCCTTATCTGCGTCATTTCCGGTTTCTGTGTCAATTGCTTCATCCTTTTCTGTATCGACTTTTACATCATTTTCTTTCTCTTCCGGATTTTCTGTTACAATCTCCTTTTCTTCCTCTTCGGAAATTGCATCCGTCTTTAACTCCGTTTCAGAGCCATTTTCATTCATTGTGCCGCTGTCAGTCTGTATATCCTTCTCCTGAATTTCAGAGGCTTCAGCAGCAGTCGCCTCTTTTCCCTGCTCTGCAAAGGCAAGTACCGGCACAGAGGAAACAACCAGACCGGTGATGAGCATGGCGCCCATTTTGGTTTTCCATCTTTTTATTTTCATATTAAGACCCCTTTCTGCGTGGTGATCAGATTTTCAATCACTGCTTCCACACACCGTCCTGATCCACCTGATAATGATCCGGTGTCACAGTGTTGCGCAGGAGACTACCTTCCTTTGCTCCCTGCTCTGTGGAGAAGTAGTACCACTTCTGATCAATGAGCTGCCAGCCGGTCAGCATCTTTCCGCTATTTGTTCCGATGATCGGGTTCAGGTAATAATAGCTGCCGCTTGATTCCAGCCATCCCATCTTCATGTAGCCGTCTGCATCAAAATAGTACCAATATTCGATGCCCTGCCACTGAAGCTTCGCCCATCCATTTCTCGGATAGGTTCCGTTTGAGAATTTATACCACCAACCCTTTTCATCCTGGATCCAGGTTCCGGTTACGGCCTTTCTGGTTCTCGTTGAAGAGGTATAGCTGCTGCCGCTATCGCTATCACTACTACTATTACTGTTATAGGAGCTGTCTGAGCCTGAAGATGTATTCTTCTGATAGCCGCAGATCAGACAGGTGGAGCCATAAAAGGTGTGTGCTGTCTTTTCTGAAACTTCGCCGCACACCGTGCAGGAAGTCCAATGGCTGTCGGCATCATAGCTATAGGCGCTGTTCCACACATGTCCGGCTGCAGGTATTACGATTTCAGAAGGTTTCAGCTCTATTTTTCCAAGCTTATCCTCAAATATAATGCTGCAATCCGTACACTGATAGTGTCCCTTATAGCCTGCTTCTGTACAGGTTGCTTCTTTTGCATCCTTATAAACCAGATTGTGTACATGAGCCGGCGGAATCGGTGTATCGACTTCAAAAATTGCCTTAACCTTAACATCACTGTCCGGCATCGTGAACTTGTTATCGCTAATGGTTACGCTTCCGCTGACTACCTGCCACTCCTTGAAGTGATATCCGCTGTCTGCTGTGGCGCTCAGCGTAATCTCTGTACCTGCTACAGCTTTCACCGGGCTTGCTGTTCCTGTTCCGTTTCCGTCGTTGTCTACTGTTACCGTGTACTCAGTTGGCATCGGAGTATCAGCCGGGAAGTCCACAACTACTGCTATAAATTTAGCCCATCGGTAGATTTCTTTTACATCACCGCCGATTACACTTATACTGTCTTTTATATTGGATGCAAAAATAAATCCATCCTTGGCATCAAAGCGATAAGACGCACAGTAATTTTTATTTTTTTCGTATTCGGTGGCCTTTTGACCTGTATCTTCGTTCAACAATCCTTCGAATACCGTAATTGTAGAGTTATCCAAAGTTATTTTGTCATCCGGTGTATATGACGTTGGAGTGAAATCAGCAATGGTTGTCCTTTCTGACTTATCCTTGATTGTTATGCTGACCTCATCGATTACCGCATTTTTATCCATATAGGTTGCCGTGATCTGCACATCGCCTGCGGGCATGGTAAAAGTCGTTGTTTCACTTGCCGGATTACTCAGTGTCACACTTCCGCTGTTCACCATCCATTTATCAAACACGCTACCTTCATCAGCTGCATTTGCGGTGATGGTGACTACAGTTCCCGACTCAGCCTTTGTAATGACAGTTCCGTCTCCGACAGAGGCGATACCGTTTGCTACTGTGATGTTGTACTGGGTCGACAAGGCAGGTTCCGTCATTGCAAATTCATAATAGAACTGAGCAGCATTACCGGATTTAAATGAAAAGGTTGCTTTGTTTTCGTTGATGAATACTTCTGTGTCTTCGGTGATTTCGCAGCCTTCGTTTGGACTAAGCCAAACAACAGCTCTGTAAGTATTTCCTGCCTTAAACACATCATATTCAGACAAAACGGAACTTCCATTCATCAACCAACTAATTTCACCATTTGCGATCGTGCACATCGTGCTGTCTGTGCTTGCCGTAAAGGTCGGTTTTTCGTCTGCAACCGGTGCAGTTACTGACACATCAACGCTATCGACAAAAGTTCCATCAACCCAATTTGCATAGTAAGTTTGATCCCCCTTTGACAGCGGAGAAATATATGTCTCTTTCTGATTACCTACATAATCCTCATTCGGATACCAGCCTTCAAAAGTATATCCAGGCTTAGTTATATCGGGGATGGCAGGCAACCAGGTTAAACACCCCTGTGTATAGGAAGTTACTTCTTTTCCTTCGGCAATGGTTCCCCCCCTTCGTATCTAACGATACCGAATAAGTTGGCATTTCGTCTTGTGATTTTGAAGTAAGACTAACCTTGGCAAGAACAAAGTCGTTTGAACAGCCCTCTATCGTTGCATCTATACCGTTAATCGTTACGTGTGGTTTTATTTCCTTGCCAATCCTTGGTTCTACGTAGTATAAAAATGCATGTGTGCTGTCCGGAACAATTTTCACCCAGATTTCATATGTGCCTGAAGTAACAACAGTCGACTGCGGAGACCAGTCAACCCTCTCCAATATAGCGCCGGTATATGGAAAGTTTATTTTCCCATATTGTTCCCTGAATTGAATCTGCCCGATTACGGGTTGGGGAACTTCAACAATAATATTGCCTATTTCATTGGTAAACCTATATCCAGCCTCAATACTCAATTGGGCGGATGACATGTTGCTGGGGATGACAAAGGAAGTTTCCGTGCTTTTTTTATTGAATCCTTCGTCTTGAGTTGCAATATCATTCGCTATATCCTTACCATCGTTATAGATAGAAAAAGAACTAAAAGACTTCTTCTCCGGTGCATCGTCAGCCTTAATCGTGATCTTTTGCCCAGCAGTGACCTTTGCTCCATCAGATATAGCGTTGCCGTCAGCATCATAAGCTGTGCAGTCGACTAATTTAAGGCTATATTCGTTAAACGTTACCGCATATGCTGCCTGACTTGGCAGCATAGAGCAGAACAGAACGAGGCAGAGCAGAAGGCTCAGTATTCGTTTCAGCTTATATTTCATATTCTTTCCTCCTCATACTCATACAAAATTTCATTGTATTCTATCGTAATGTTTGAAATAGAAATCGTCGTCACCTACCCCGACATTATCAATCATAATGGCGTGAAGCACGCCGCTGATCTCCGGTGCACGGGTATCCTTATTTAGATCCCAGTAGGTGATTCCTTTTTCTCTGTTTTCGCCAGTCACCTTGTCATTGATCTTATGGGTAATGGGGAACTTCCAGAGATTGCCGTTCTGCGTGAAAAACCAGTTATTGGCATCGTGGCAGATTCCATTCAACTCTTCACTCCAACCATTCTCCCTGTCTGACGGCCACGTTTTAAGATACTTATACATAGCGCTCCTCCTTTCCAAATCGAGACGTATCCAGAATTTTCTGCGCCGTCTCCATTGCGCAGGCTCTCATTTACGTCTCCGGTTGCCCCACTTATCGGGGCCGGCAGAGTCGTTCTGCCGGTTATCTCATCGTGTCATTTTCTTATTTCTCATACCGCCTCTCTCAATTTTTTCTCAATCGCTCTTTTCGCCTTGCCCCCCATATTTCTATGATAGAATACAAGTACGATTTTTTAGGATCTTCACCATCCATTATAGCGATTATCCATATCTTTTCCCCGTCAGAAACCCCCGAATTGATAGGATAGGGTGAAAAAAATTTGATATTTGGGAGGTATTTATGAAAAAATCCCTGTATTTTTTATCTGTTTTGCTGGTTTTGGTCTTCTGCCTTACCGGCTGCTCCGAGAAGACGGAACTGGACGCAAAAGAGCCGGTGACTCTCACCTTATGGCATGTATATGGTGAACAGGCGGACTCTCCCATGAACCGGCTGGTCAGCGAATTTAACCAGACAGTGGGACAGGAAAAAGGCATTATCATCGATGTGACACTCATGTCCAATGCCGCTCAGATCGGCGGCAAGCTGTCGGATGCCCAGAGCGAAAAGCCGGGCGTTCCCGCTATGCCGGACCTGTTTTTCTGCCATAGAAGTGATACTCTCGCTCTCGGTCCGGAACATCTGATCAACTGGAAGGAACTGTTTTCAGATGAGGAACTGGATCAGTATATTCCTGAATTTCTGGAAGATGGAATGAATGGCGATGCTCTGAATATATTTCCGGTCTCAAAGTCCACCCAGATGCTTTTTCTGTGCGGTTCCGTATTTGACCGTTTCTCTGCAGATACCGGTGTGACCTATGACAGCCTTTCCACCTGGGATGGCTTCTTTCAAGCTGCGGAAAAATATTACAGCTGGTCCGGCGGAAAGCCTTTCTGCGCTCTGGATTATCCGATCCGCAGTGTGGAATTAAATGCGCTTGAACAGGGGGCCGAAAACATTTATACGAATGACGGATGGTATGACTTTTCCAATCCTGTATTTAAGGATTCCTGGATGGCCTTTGCCACTTCCCTTGCGAAAGGGCACATCGTGGTCTCCGACCTTTACTCCAATACACAGATCATGACCGGCGAGGTTGCTGCCGGAATTGGCTCTTCCGCTTCCATCCTATATTACAATGATATGGTTACATACCCGGACAACACGTCGGAGCCGATGGAGTTGCAGGTGCTCCCGACCCCCAAGGCCGAAGGCAGTGCGCTCCTTGCCACTCAGGCAGGCGTAGGTCTTTGCGCGTATAAAACCACAAGTCAGAAAGCGGAGGCCGCTTCTGTATTTGCCCGGTGGCTAACGGAAAGTAAGCGGAATCTGGATTTCTGTGTCCAGACCGGCTATTTTCCAGTGAATCGAGGAGCCTTTGAAGAAATTTCTCATTACACTTTTCCTTCTGCTGCCTATGAGAACCTGTACACTGCTCTGGAAACGGTACATGATACAGGAAAAATGCTGCAGGAGCCGTCCTTTCCGGGCTACTATGCAAAGGTAAGCGCCCTGTATGATGATTTACGTAAGATGCAGAACGATCTGCCCGGGCGCTTTCAGCAGGGGGAAGCGATCGATGACCTGACGGAAGAAACCTGGCAGCTCCTTCAGGCGGTCGGCAGGCGGTGATTCTATGATAAAGCGTTTCCCCTTTGATTTAAAAAGACATACCCTGCGCCACAAGCTTTTCGGCTATATGTTCATCCTTACGCTCCCGCTTCTGGCCTTATTTTTTGCCGGTGTCTTCCTGATCATGGGCTTTACCGGAACGAAACAGAAATTCTATGAAACATTACAATTCCAGTCCCGGGTATTGGAGCGGCAGGTCAGTGATCATTTTAACGCTCTGGCTGTTATGGGGATCCAGCTGGCTGAGGATTCTGACCGCATCATCGCTTCTTATCTGGAAGAGAATGACCTGGAATTCGATCAGCTGAATGGTTCCGGTACCCATCTTGCCTCTTTGCAGGAGGCTCTTTTAGACCCCTTAAAGCACAAACTGCTGGAGTCTGACTGTACCGGCGCTTTCATTCTTCTGGATGCACAGGTCAATCCCTCCGGCACGGATGCCGCTGTTTCCCGTTCCGGTCTGTATCTGCAGCGAAGCTCTCTGGACTCTTCCGACAGCAGTATTCTTCTTTACCGGGGGCTTGCCGCTCTGGGAAAGAGCAAGGACTGTATGCCGCACCGAAAATGGCGGCTGGAATTTCATACGGATCAGCTTCCCGACTACGAGATCATCAAAAGTAATGCCTTTCTGTCTCCTCTTGACAGCTATTATCTGACCGATATGGCGGTTCTTCCCGGAACCTCCGAGCGGATCATGCTCCTGGCGCTTCCCCTGTCCGATGAAAAGGGACAGTTTTTCGGTATCTGCGGCCTTGAGATCAGCGAAAGCTATTTTAAACACGTATTCCGGCAGCCGCCTTCCTTTTCCAGGGCTCTTTTCTGCCTGAGCAGGGGAAGCAATGGTCTGGAGGACGCCGATGACTGTTTCAGCAGCGGTATCGCAGGCGGTTATTATCTGGCTCCGTCGGGTACTTACCAGGTCAAAAACTGCGGCAACGGCCTAAGCTGTTTTCAAAACGGGGATTCCTCTTATATCGGTGTTGTAACGCCCCTCACCCTGTGTCCGGGAGATGTTCCGTTTTCCTTAAGTGTCTTAACTCCTTTTGAGGACTATCGCACTCAGGCTACGGTAGGCGGGCTGCGGATCCTGTTGCTTATTTTGCTCTCCCTTTTTGCCGCCATCAGCTGCTGTCTCTATTTTTCTCATCGTTACCTGATCCCGGTACGACGTGGGATCGAACGCATCCGTCAGAAGGAATATGACAGCGAGGATACGTCTATCGCTGAAATCGATGATTTATTTGCCTTTCTGGCAGAGCAGGACCGCATCAATGAAGCGGCTCTGGAAAAGGTTAAAGCAGAAAATGCCACTGCGCAGACTTCTTTAAAGCAGATGTACAGCAAGCAGCAGGAGAATCTCCAGCAGATCGAGCGTCTGGCTTATTCAAGAAAGACCGAAGTGGATCCCCTTGACTACCAGAACTTCCTCTCAGGCATCGATTCATTGACCGGGACCGAACGGAAGGTATTTGACTACTATCTTCAGGGAAAGACCGTAAAGGAGATCATGGAATTATCCGGTGTGAAGGAATCCACCATCCGCTTCCACAACCGGAACATCTACTCCAAGCTGCATGTCACTTCGTTGAAACAGCTGCTGCGCTATGCGGCGATCATGAAGCAGAATGAGGAGAAGGGATAAATCATCTCTCAGAAAAAGAGCTACCTGACTTCTTAATGAAATCAGATAGCTCTTCTCTTATTTTCCGGAATGATGAAAATTGTTGCCATTTGTTTTTGCGTCAGCCAAACCGTCTCCTGCTTAGGATTAATTTGAACTTCTATATTAACGTCACCATCTGTAAATAATACAATCTCATTCTTCATCCTTTAGTTCCCTTCCACAAATATTTCCTGACAACATTTCTAATGTAGCTTTTCTGTTAATACTAACAACATTAAAATTCCCTCAATTTTATACAATTTTAAGGGAATAATAACCTTATCCGTTGATCTTCCCCTTAATTTATGCTATTATTTAAGAGAAAATGGAGGTATGTAAGGGAATGAGATCATTCAATTACTCAAATTTAAAAGAACAAAAATGGGATTCTGATATTTTGGGAT
>CAVKOQ010000103.1:0-9331 GCA_963657995.1 bacterium | reverse complement strand
ATTATCGGAAGTGTAAACAGCGGCAAAATATCACTTGGAGATATTTTAGTTGAAGGCAGTTTACAGATAACAGGTGGCTGGACAGGAACAGGCGGCCTTGTTGGAGAGGCAAATGCAGGAGAAATGACGATAAATAATTCTACTGTTAAGGGCGCTAACCTGAATATACAAGGAACTGCATCCACCGGAGGACTTGTTGGAACTGGAAAAGGGGCTGTAACCGTAGCTAACTGCAATATTGTAGCAAATGTAACTGCTAGTGGTGACAATGCCATGGCCGGAGGCATGTTTGGATCGTATGATAAGAATGGAACCACAGGCTTAACGCTTTCATCAGACTATGTGGAATGTAACGTAGATGGTATGAAATTTAAAGGTATATATATAGGACAACTAAATAACTGCTGGTCCTATGATCCGGACAATATCAATATTGAAGGCATAACAGTTACAAACACTTGCTGGTATAAACCTATTGACGGTATGGCATTAATCGGCATGCCAACAGCAGATTCTACCGATCATACTGCATTGAGCAATATTTTGGCAAAATAATGGAAAAAGATAGCTGATAAACGTCGATACAAAGTTTGTCAGCTACTTTTTTATATGCTATAATGTAATGGCCAAAAAGAAAAACAAGCGACTGCGAAGCAGGCATTTGTTTTTCTTTGGCCATTAACGAACGAACCGCCTGCGATAGCAGGCAATGAAGTGCTAAAGCACGAGGTTCGTGAGTCTGTGATATGACGTGGTGAGATAAAACAAGCGACTGCGAAGCAGGCATTTGTTTTTCTTTGGCCTACTTAACGATAAAATAACCATGAAACGGCGGAAGTGAAGCATGAAAGAGAGAATTAACCGGTTGGCGAAGGGGATCATCGATACGGAACAGCCGAAGATGAGCTGGATGCCTGATAAAATAGATGAAACACTGAGGATGAATACAGTGGCAGCAAGGACTTTGTGGGTCACAAGTGAGAATGGAATCAGCGTTAAGGGATTTGTATATTCATCGAATCAGCGTGTGCGGATTCCGGGAGACAACAATTCCTTTGGCGGTCTCAGATGCCGTATCTCATATGAAGTTGATGCTACATTCCTGACTGCGGGTGACGAGATAAACGGTTCTTTTTATCTGGTGACAAACTGCGGTGAAAAGGAGATTCCGTATAGTTTTCGGGTAGATGTGGCAGATTCGGGAAAGGTACTCGGAGATATAAAAAGTGCCGAGGATTTTCTTGAAATAGCCGAGGAAGACATGGAGACGGCAATGCGTCTTTTAGAATCTCCGGATTTCGTAGAAGTACCATTTATGCAGGATCTCCATGTGCGTGCACTCTACGATGGCCTTAAAGGTCATGGAAGCCGTGCGGGTTTCATGGAAGAATTTCTGGTGGGTCTGGGGGTAAAAAATGCGACAAATCTTACCATATCAGATAATGGACGTGTATATACTAACCTTCCTGAAAATGCAGAAGATACAATTGAAATTCGCATGGATAACTGGGGTAGCATCTATATAGAAGCTGTGGCTGATGGAGATTTTATCCATCTTCCAAAGAAAAGTGCTACCCAGGATGACTTTCAGGATGGCTTACTAAAGCTTCCGATTCATATTTTAGCAGAAAGACTTCATGCCGGTAAAAATTTTGGTGCAGTTGTTATTCGTACAGCTAGAAAAAAAGTCAGAATACCGATCGAGGCATCTTATGCATATGCGACAGGATGTGGCAGGGCACATATGTCATATCAGAGGGAACTCGGTGGATACCTGACTGCACGTCTGGCATATGAGGACGGTACAGGAGGCAGCGAGGCACTTTATCAGATGCAGCGAGAGTTGGATCTGATGAAGGTTACGCAGTATGATAGCGGACTTCAGCTTTTACAGGCTGAATTGTACTATTTGACAGGTAAAAATGAAAAGGCAAAGCAGATTCTTGACGAGATCAGAGATTCTTTTGCTGTCAATACATCAGGAGACAGAAAATTAGTCTGCCTTTACAGATATCTGTATGTGAAAATTACAGGCAGTGTCGAACATAAGGATGCACTTATCCGCTGCTTACAGCAGTATGCGGCGGAAGAAGAGGGCAGCAGTCTGTTCTATTATCTGATGCTTCTCAAACTAGATGAGGAATTGCAGAAAAATCCGATCACGGTGCTTATAAGCATGGATAAGGAGTTTGAAGGAGGATGTCACAGCCCATTTCTCTATTCGGCCGGACTTAAACTTCTTGAGACCGATCCTATACTTCTAGACAATGCAGGTGAATTTGAACTGCATTCTCTATATTATGGAGCAAGAAAGAAGATTATAAGTAAAGAACTTTCACTGGCAGCCGTCAGAGTGATAAGCACTAGCCGTACTTACCGTGAATTCTACAGACGTCTTCTTACAGAGCTTTATGGACTTTATCCTGAAAAAGAGATACTTGAAGCACTTTGCACTATGCTTATTCGAGGCGATCGTCGAGAAGGTATATATTTCGAATGGTACAGAAAAGCTATAGAAGAAAAGATTAATCTTACGAGATTATATGAATATTATATGTATGCAATGCCTGAAAACTATGACAGGCAGATACCTAAGGAAGTATTTTTATATTTTTCATATTCATCAAATTTGGATGCCAATGCATTAGCTAAGCTTTATGCAAATCTTTTGACATTTGTGAGTGCAGATTCGGATATTTACCATACTTATGAAAGACAGATGGAGCAGTTTGCACTTGACCAGTTATTTAAGGAACGTATGAATGCCTCTCTGGCTGTGCTTTACAGAAAGCTTATTTATCCGAAACTTATAGATATGCAGATGGCATGTATTCTGCCGGGAATACTTAAAAGCAACCGTATTGAATGTAAAGAAGCGAAGATGAAATATGTAGTGGTGCGTCATGAGGAGCAGATGACAGAGGACGCATATCTGCTTAATGAGGGAATTGCATATGTTCCGCTGTTTTCTGAGCATGAGGTTATTCTCTTTCAGGATGAAAATGAGGTTAGATATTCGACTGCTGATGTTAAGACAGAGCCTGTTTTTGACGAGAACGACGAGCTTTTGAATACCTGTTTTGAGATGAATCCGTCGCATCCGTTTTTATTTATTGGTGCATGTGAAAACGCCTGCCAGAAGGAAAAAATTACCGGGGATGATGTCGCACTTTTGGAACATGCGGACCAGAATTGTAAGCTTCATCCACTCTTTCGAGAGAAGGTTTTGTCAGCGATAGTCAGATATTATAAAAATATGGCTGAGAACACGGGAAAATCCGAAAAAAACGGAAGTGTTTCATATCTTTTAAGTATTGACAAAGATAAGCTTTCTAGAGAAGAGCGAAACGGAGTCTGTGAAACACTGATTAGATGTGCCCATTTTTCCGAAGCATACGATATGGTGGAAAGATATGGAGCAGAGGGATTATCAGGACAGCAGCTTTTAGTACTGTGTGAAAAGATACTTCTCAAAAATCTCTTTGACAGAGACGAACAGCTCCTTCATTTGACGTGGTACCTGTTTGAACACGAAACACCTGACAGCGTGATTCTTGACTATCTCTGTGAATATTTTAACGGTACTACAGATCAGATGTACCGTGTTCTCATGCAGGCACTGAAGCAGCATGTAGAGACATATGATCTTGAGGAACGCCTTCTAGCCCAGATGCTTTTCACAGGAAATACGGCGAGGATGGACCGAGTATTCGAACTATATGCATCACGAAAGAAAACCGGAGATAATATAGTCAAGGCATATTTTACCGTAAAAAGTGTAGAATATTTCCTTGAGAATCGCCCGACAGATGATAAAGTATTTGCATTTCTTGAAGGTGCCGTGCAGGGAAGTTCTGACAGAGAGAGGATACCGGATATTTACCTGTTAGCACTTACAAAATATTATTCGACTCTGCCTGAACTTTCTGAAGAGCAGAGTAGGCTATGTCAGTCTGTGATAGATGTGCTTTTGGATGCCGGAATGAATTTTACATACTTTAAAAATCTGGCAAAATTTATAAATATTCCCGGAGAAATTCTTGATAAGGAAATTATCGAATATCACGGAAATCGAAACATAAGACCTTACCTGAAGCTTAGGATTCGCCCTCAGGAGGAAGAATATCACTATGAAGAGATGCGTCTGATTTATCGTGACATATATATCCGTGAAAAGGTGATCTTCGAGGGCGAGATTCTTGAATATCAGATCGAAGAGGAAGAAGAGGGTGACAGAGTTGTCAAGGCTGAAGGCAGCATTGTCTGCAGGGAAGTGTCCGGACGAAACCGTGACAGCCGTTTTGCAGCTCTCAATGAGATGAGTCTTTCACTTCAGGTTAAAAATGAGGCTGCACTTAGAGAGAAAATGCGTGATTACCAGAGGAAGAATGCTGTGATCAGTACGCTATTTCCAATTAGTTGATGTTAGAAAGGAACTTAAATAGGCAAAATCAGATGGATGGACTTATAATAGGCATGGATCTGTGCGATTCGTGCACACATATATCCTGCGATGGTCAGGATGAGATATGGTCGGTTCCTACACGCCTTGGAAGAGAAGCCTCTGCGGACGTCTGGCGGGTGGCAGAAGAGTCGTCCGCAGATCCACTTGACGGAATGATCGTGGAAGATAAGCTTCTTTCTCTGGCAATGAAAGGCGGAACGGCCACGATCGATGGTATACGCTACGATGGTCTATACCTGCTCAAGATGTTTATAAAACTTGTTCTTGATATTCCAAAGAAAATGACCGGAATAAGTGATATAGAAAGTCTTGTTATCACAGTGGAGCAGTTGGATGTGAAACTTATGGATGCTCTCATGTATGCGGCTGATTTCCTTAAAATTGACAGAGATAGGGTTCATATCATCAGTCACGCGGAAAGTTTTGTATATTATGTGATGAGCCAGAAAAGGGAAATTTGGAGTAATCAGGTGGGAATGTTCGAACTTTCCAAAAATGGTCTTCATTACTATGAAATGAGAGTTCAGCGAGGAATTTTAGGACTGCAGGTTGTTGCCGACAAAGAGGAACTTGAAGAATCGTTTCACCTTGATGTGCTTGAAAGTGATGCGGGCATACAGATGGCAGATCGCATACTTTCATCATGTGCAGCACGTCTCCTTAATAAGCGCCTTTTTTCAGCTATCATTCTGACAGGACGAGGATTTGCTGAGACAGACTGGGCAGTAGATTTTATGCATCATATATGCAAAAAACGTCGTGTGTTTGCTGAGATGGATGTATTTACAAGGGGAGCACTTATTAGAGCTAAGAATTACTTTAAGCCGCAGACAGATGATGTTAATTTTACCTGTATCTGCGAGGGAAGACTCAAAACGACAGTTGCACTTAAAGTTCAGGGGCGTGAAAAAGAGGAAGAACTTGTACTCGCCGCTTTCGGTGACAACTGGTATGAGACCAAGATGACTGCAGAATTTATAGTATCCGGTGCTCCTGAAATAGAGTTTTCACTTATGCCTTTGGAATCACACAAGAAGAAGATAATTAAAATTCCGCTTGAGGGCTTTCCAAGACGTCCTGACAGGACTACCAGGATTGAGCTGGCTTTGGGATTTACCGAAGAAGATAAGATGATTGTGATGATTAAAGATCTGGGATTTGGAGAACTTTACCCTGCAACAGATCGAACGATTAAACAAGAGGTTTCATTATGAGCTTGATACTTTGCCGGCATGAACCGGTTAGACATCCATTTTATATAGAACGTTTGGGAATACATATTTCATCATCGCAGGAGCTGTGCTATGTGATTTACCAGAATCCGCTTCTTGTTTTAGATGGATTTGTGGATGACAGACTTATCGAATTTATCCGCACTGAGCTAGGTCTTTCATTTCTTGCAGGTAAGCTTGAGGCGTGGCAGAGAAGCGATGAGAGTAAAGACGATCTTCCTATAGTCATATTGCAGGAATGCTATTATTATACGGCAAAGGAAATAGCCTCCTATCGACAGAAACTGGCTTCGCTTCGGAAAATGAGTGCGGCAGAGTTTAGGAAAGAGACTGCGGATTATTATTTCCGTTTAAATCAGTTTGGAACTGCAATTTATTATTATAATAAGATTCTTGAAGACTGGCGTGTGAAATCATTCAGTGATGATTTTACAGGCAAGGTTTGGAACAACATCGGAGCGTCTTATGCCGGAATTTTCTGGTTCGAGAAGGCATTTACAGCCTATGAGATGGCATATAACTTTGATAAGAGCTCGGAAATACTTAAACATCTATATCAGCTGGCACTTATAGACCCAAAACTGGAGCTTAAAGAGCGACATGCTGCTGCCATGACACCTATACAAAAGGAAACGTGGAAGAAAGAATTAGATGAAGCAGGTCTTAATGCTGATAAATGTGAAAATGTACGCATGGTCGAAACCATGTTTGACTGCAATCCGGTAAGACGTCTGGAAGGTGCAGGAGAGTTACTTAACAGCTGGAAACAGGAATATAGGAAGATGTTGTGATTGTAAATACGATGAAATTTTGATTTATATGATGGCCGTATCCACATGCATGGATACGGCCATTCTGTTGCACTATTTGCTGCTCAGCTGTCCTATATTTTTTATAAGAACTGATATTGTCCCGTCCATGTTGGTTATAAACTCCACGTGGTCGGGATTTCTGTATTCTTCCATGGGTATGGTTATCTCTATGCCGGTGTCTGTATACAGCTTCTGTTTCTGGAATTTTTTAATTGTTTGTTCACTTTTTGGTGCCAGGGTCTCATATGACATATTGTAGCGATCAAGTTTCTCATCAAGCTCTGAAAGCATCTCAGGACTATCCGGAAATACCTTCTCCCTAAGTTCTGAAACCTTGATCTCACCCTGTTCTTCTAGCTCATTGCAGATGATATCCTTGATCTCCATTTTTTTCTGTGCATCTTCATCACCGTAATATTTCTTTGCAACCTGATCGACTGCACGGGTCACGATGTCCAGTTTTGATTTCTGTGAAAGCGGAGCCAGGCACTTGAGGAAAAGTTCGGAAAAATAGAAACATTTTTCACCGTTTATTTCGTATTTCCTTTCAGCAACTGTCAGAGAGCCGTCAGACAGATCGATAACAAAGGCCTCAGACAATCTCTGCCCCTGACCGGGGAGAAGAGCACGCTGAAGGATGATTTCATTGCTGTTTCCGGCGTCAGTTTCCTTGGTCTGGTGAGTATATGAGGTTTTGTAATTCATTTTTAGAAATGCAAGATAGTCCTTGCCCTTACAACTAAAAACTGTCATAGCTATATCAGCGGCGGGAATATCGATATTGGCATTCATGATATCATACAGGTTTTCGGCAAGTTTTTTGCTTGTTTCTACGAAATTATCCGGTGTGCAGTTTTGAAGCAAATCCTTTACATCGGAATCGTCTGCAAATTTACAGTGCTTCACGTCATCACTTTCTGTTATTTTTTCAATATGTGCCTTTAAAAAATCAGAAAAATCTGGCCCCGCTTCCATGATTCGGTCAGAAAGAACAGGAATTCCGACTGATGAATCAAGAATATGTACAATAGCGGCTTTTAAGATCATATCTTCACTCTTCAATATATTACCTCCGGGATAGGATGTTTGTCATTTGACAGCATATAACGAAACATTATTGTTCTCGTCACAGTTTAAAAGTTGGAACTGTAACGACAGAAAACTATTTTATCGCAGTGTGTAAGATAAAATCAAGTACAAAATGCTGAAACAGCCTTGAAAAAGCTTGTTCTCAGTCTAAAAATATGCTATGATTATGTAGATTGTTCAGGAGGTGTGAATATGATCAAGACGATCCTTACGATAGTATTTATTATTATCTGCTTATTTTTATCAGCCGTTATCTTGCTGCAGGAAGGTAAATCAGCAGGTCTTTCAGGATCCATCGGTGGTATGGCTGACAGCTATTGGGGCAAGAATAAAAGCCGTTCCATGGAAGGAAAGCTGGAAAAGATGACTAAATATGCCGCAATTTTGTGGCTGATCCTTGCAGTAGTACTGAATTTAAAATTCCTGTAATCTCTATGATTCGGTAACTTTGCAAGTATATGTAGAGAAAAAGGCTGCCGAAAGGCAGCCTTTTTCCGATTAGGAAAGGACATGATTGAGAAAGGACAGAAAATGTCAAAAAATAAAAAAAAGGCTTTTGATAAGCTGGCCTATTTTGAAAAGGCAACTAAGAACCATAAAAAAAGAACAGATAGAATAGAAAAAATAAAAAAAACAAATGAATCAGACAAAAACAAGCCAAGAAGTCACGCTTATGAGAGTAAACGTGAATCAGCAGTCATTCAGGACGAAGACTTTAAAAGACGCTGTCAGATGATTCAGGAGCTTATGAAAGATGCTGCCTACGTGCCTATGAAAGCCAAAGAGCTGGCCATGCTTCTTAACATTTCAAAAGAGCAGAAACGTGAATTTTCTGAAGTGATCGATTATTTACTTGAAAATGGCAAGATCAGCATATCACGCAAAGGAAAACTTGGTCTTCCTGAGACATTTTCAGAAGCCGGAATCTATTCTGCTCATCCAAAGGGATTTGGCTTCGTGACGATTGAGGGAAGAGAACAGGATATTTTTATTCCTCGTGAGAAAACTAAGGGTGCGATGCATGGTGATAAGGTTTTAGTGGTCATAGAGCAGGAAAGTGACAAAGTACACAGAGCTGAAGGAAGTATTGTCAGGATACTTGAACGTGCAAATAGGGAAATCATAGGTTTGTATGAGAAAAATGGCGGATTTGGCTTTGTGATCCCTGACAATCCCAGAATTACGAAAGATATTTTCATTCCGCAGGGATCTGATGGCGGTGCTGTGACAGGTCACAAGGTTATAGTTAAGATTAAGGACTATGGAAACGGATTTGATAAGAAACCAGAGGGCGTGATTGTAAACATACTCGGACACGTCAATGATCCGGGAGTAGATATTTTATCGATTGTGAAGGCGTATGGTCTGCCTGAGGAGTTCGGACCTGATGTTATGGCACAGCTACATGAGATCCCTGATACAGTCCGCGAAGAAGATAAGGAAGGACGCATGGACCTTCGCTTGCTTCCTACGGTTACAATTGACGGGGAAGAGGCCAAGGACCTTGATGATGCTATAACACTTGAAAAAACTTCCCACGGATACAGACTTGGAGTTCATATTGCGGATGTGACAAATTATGTCAAAGAGGGAAGTCCGCTTGATAAAGAGGCACTGAAACGCGGAACCAGTGTATATCTGACTGACCGTGTGATTCCGATGCTTCCTCATAAGCTGTCCAATGGAATATGTTCACTTAACCAGGGAGAGGATCGCCTTGCACTCAGCTGTAT
>CAVKOQ010000102.1:0-9421 GCA_963657995.1 bacterium | reverse complement strand
ATGGCCGGGCGATATTCCGGAAAGCCGAATATTGATGTCTGGCTGAAAGGGCACTGTGGTGATGAGATTTATATTGACCGCATGGGACGAGCATCTGAGAGAATCCACCATCCGGCTTTGACGGCGATTCTGTCGATTCAGCCGAGTGTGCTGAATGAAATTATGGAAAATCCAAACATGAATGGCCGTGGCCTGATCGCGAGATTTCTCTATTCCTGTCCGGCTTCAAGAATCGGCACAAGAACCTTTCGGACACCGCCGGTGCCGGAGAAAATTGCCGGGAGTTACAGAAATATGATTATCTCTTTGATGGCAGTTCCGGTGTCGGAAGAACCGCTGCATCTTTATCTGACGGAGGAAGCAACGGATGTGATCGCTGATTGTTTTGCAGAGCATGAGAAATATCTCCTAGGCGAAGGACAGGCCATTGCGGACTGGGGCAACAAGTATATCGGTGCGGTGCTGCGGATTGCCGGACTTCTGCACGGTGCGGAAATGTCTTCGGCGGAGGAACGGATCTCATCGGAGACGATTCGGAGAGCCATACAAATCGGACAGTATTTCCTGGCACACTCTGCCTATGCCTACTCCATGATGGGCGGCGACATGAGCGTGCGGAAGGCAAAGTTCGTTCTGGCGAAGCTGAAGAAATTTGGAAGACCGGAAGTGAAGCGGACGGAGTTGTTTCAGGTTTGCCGTGGGAAGTTCTTCCGCAAGACGGAGGAGATCGATCCGACACTGGAGCTGCTGGAGGAGCATGGCTATCTGCTGCGGATCCCGCAGGAGTACAAGGGCATCGGACGAAAGCCGGATACGATCCTGCGGGTGAATCCGGAGGCCGCCTGATGAATTCTCTGCATTTATTGCATTTCCTGCAGAGAATGATCGCCGGCGAAAGTCGGCATCCCCTCGGGAGAGCCCTCGGAGAGCCCACGGTACTTTGCAGCCGCAGGATGAAAGTATCATAGTGGGTTATTACACTTCCAAAGGAAGTGCGCTCACGAAGCGTTGCGCAAGAAAAATGAGAGAAAACAGCAGAATAAGGATTAGTTGAGGAGGTAAATGCCTATGGCAAGAGGCGATGGAATCAACCGCACCAGCGTGCGGAATGCCAGGATGGCGGACACAGATGTCAGCAATATGCAGGCGCACAACGAAAGAGAAAAGGAGTCCTACGTTAATCAGGATATCGTACAGGAACGAACATCCATGAACGTTCATTTCAAGAAACCGGAGGCCGGATACCGAGAAATGTTTGACCGTATGGTGGCAGACGGAAGCATTTCCACACGGGGACTGAAGACGGATGCAGTGAAGTTCGGTGAGCTGATCTTTGATGTGAATTCGGCATACTTTTACAATCACGGCGGTTATGAATATGCCAAGCATTTTTATGAGGAAGCTTACCGGAGCGCGGTGGAGATCGTAGGAGGCGAGCAGTATATCCTGTCTGCTGTGATGCACGCGGATGAACGGAATCGAGCCATGTCGGATGCGTTAGGCGAGGATGTCTACCACTATCATCTTCATGTGGTCTACGTACCGGTGGTCGAGAAGCAGATTCTCTGGACGAAGCGATGCAAGGATAAATCTTTGGTCGGCACAGTGAAGGAAACCATTCATCAGGTCAGCATGAGTAAAAAGTGGGAGTCAAAGGCAGCACTGGATGAGCAAGGAAAACCGATCCTGAGCACAAAGGGAAAACCGGTTCTGCGAAAATCTTACAGTGTGCTGCAGGACGATTTCTTCCGGCACATGAAGGCTGCCGGATATGACGACATTGAACGAGGGGAGCGAGGAAGCTCCGAGGAGCATCTGACGGTCACCCAGTTCAAGGTACAGAAGGAGCAGGACAGACTGGCGGAGCTGACTCAGGAGAGCCAGCAGAAGGAGCAGCTGGTGGCGAAGCTTGACCGGAAAATGGAGAAGCTGGAGAATCAGAAAACGGAGTTGCAGGATATCAGCAAAATTGAAGCCGAGGTGAAATCCATTCCATTCACATCCAGGGTTTCTGTAGAGCGCAGTGTCTTTGAGAAGCTGGCAGCGATGGCAAAACGCCTTGTGATCCATGAGAAGAAGGAATCGAAACTGCAGAGAGCATTGGATGTCGCAAATGCGCAGATCCGAAGACTGACAGATGAGGTCTCTGCACTGAAGAAGGAACTTCTTTCCTACAAGTCAGTGCAGGGGCAGCTGCACAGGATTGATCTTGAGCGGGAAAATGCCTGGCTTCGCAGGAAGCTGGAGGAATACGAGGAGACCATCTCGCGAAACAGTATGGGGGCACTTTTTAACAGAAAGCGAGGCGAAAAGCTATTGCAAGAGAGGGAGAGATGAAAAAAAGCACCGGCGCGGGATATGGTTCCTGTGCCGGTGATATTAATATTTAAATTGATCATGAATGAAAATGAATACGTTAACAGCGCTTTTATTGCATGAGACAATATTGACGTGTTCGTTTAAACGAAGTATACTAAAATTATTAAAAATTATAAATTATTTGTGGGGAACAACAAAAATGGATAATTATATGACGGCACAAGAAACAGCCCAAAAATGGGGAGTATCTGTTCGGCAAGTTCAGCAACTATGTAAAAATGGCAAAGTTGAAGGCGTTATGCGTGTGGGGAGAAATTGGATTATTCCCGTGAATACAGACAAACCTACAAAAAAGTGCATGAGTAGTCGGTGCGGTGGTTTAAACGGAACTGAATGTTAATCGTATGCAATAAAATAATATTGGAGAAAGAACATGGGATTCAAGTATAGAAAAAGTATAAATTTAGGTGGAGGATTCAGAGTAAATTTCAGCAAGTCGGGCATTGGCTATAGTTGGGGCGTCAAAGGTTATCGAGTGACCAAAAAAGCTGGGGGAGGATTTAGAAAAACATATTCGATTCCGGGGACAGGATTGTCTTGGACAGAAGATAGTGGTGGTAAGAAAAGACGGACATCAGATTCAAACAGGTCGTTTAAAAAAAATGGACCTAGTCAATACGCTACTCAAAACACAGAAGATATTGTATACAGAGCAGAAGATGCCGATGTAAAGCAGTTAGAGACAGAAAACACAAGAGAATTTTTGGATGCTATAAAAAAATATTCTAGAATTAGGACGGCCTTGAGTTGGTGCTGTGGATTGTCGCTTATTCTTGCTGGATCAACGCCTGCGCTTTGGTTGGTGTTTGCAGCCGGAATAGCAGGACTTATTTACTTGACAACAACCAAGAGAATTGATGTTGAGTACGAATTTGACGATTATGGCAAACAGAGAATATCGATGATGGATCGAGCAATAGATTTGTTATCAAATAATAAATGTATTTGGCAGATCAACACGATTCAGGCAAATTCCTCAATAAAAACAAATGCAGGCGCTGGTCAGAGCGTAAGAAGAAAAACTGTTAAATTTTTGAAAAGGAAGCCGTATTTTTTAAAGACGGATGCGACATGCTATTATGTCAAGCTTGCACACGATCAAATATATATTCTTCCGGATAGGCTGATTGTTAAAGGAAAAAAGGGATGGGGTGCTGTTGATTATTCTGAATTGCACATGGATGTAGGAGATGTCACATTTATTGAATCCGGAGCAGTCCCGAGAGATGCGCAAATTATTGGCCACACATGGCAGTTTGTCAATAAAAATGGCTCTCCCGATAAACGCTTTAAAAACAACAAGCAGTTACCTAAGTGCCATTATGGTGAATTGCGTTTTACATCGAACGCAGGGCTTGACGTAATACTTTATATTTCAAATATAGATAATACAAGACAATTTGCCGAAACAGTAAAGACGATGATTAAAGACGCAGAACAAGCAAAATTACTCTCGGCAACGGATGGGATAAATCCAGACAATATGACAAGCAATACTTCTAACGATAAAACAGTAAATGGACGGCAGAAGAATGAAATTGGTGAAAAATTGACGGAAGTTTTGCATGCGGCTGTTCTTAATAAGGAATTACAAGATGTAGAAAATACCAATGACACATGCCTTTTAGATATGAGTGATGAAGAACAACGGGTTATTGAAGCATTTTTAAACAAGCTGGATGAAAACAATATCCTGCGAGGAGAGTTTGATTTTAAGAGATCATCGGATGATGCCATTGAAATTATCTACCAAAAAGCATTCGTCGGTCGGATGAACATGACTTCGACCAATGCATGGCTAGAATATCCAATAGGAAACAGTGGCAAATCAAAACGTATTGAAGGGTCAATTGACGAACTGATAGAAAAGACAAGTAATTGGCTGCGATACATAATCAATTATATGTAAGTTTAGGGGGCGATAGAATGGATATTAAGTCAAAGGAACTGTTGAAATTACTGTTTCCAGAGTATCAAATAAAAGCGTGCGTTTCGGAGAGAGGCTTCATAGAAAAAAAGCAGCAACCCACTACTAACTATGCAAAGGCTTCCGCTGCTCAAGTGCATATGTCTGATAATACACAGCAAATTTCTGCACCAATATACACATCATCCCCCTCAACCCCGACATCAGTGCCTTCAAACACTCAGATACCGAGACAAACAATAAAAAATTATGCACCATCAAAACAAGAAGTCGCTGGTAAAGCTAATGATGCTTTTGATCATCTTCCTGAGCAATTAAAAAAATATTGGGTTGGTGAAGAGTCTGAACGTTTAGCTCTTTGTAAGGCATTCCAACGTCCGTACGTTAGAGGTTTTGATAATATAAAGCCGAAAAATACGATCTTGGTTTTGGGTTCAGAAAGCCGTGGCAAAGTGTATGCAGTTAAATGCATAACGGAACTTTTGAAAGAAAAAAAGTTATTTCGATATACTCAGATTGCGACTATAAAAATGTCGGACTACATGGCAGATATATCAAATGCACTGTTTTTGAGCGATCTCTATAAATCTCTAAATACTAATACAGAGAGTGTTGTATTTGAAGATATTGATAAGGCAACTATTGCTCAGCTTGACATCATTTACCAGCTTCTAACAGAAGGCATATATAAGCTTCCAAACAGATATATGAACAACAATGGAAGCTTAGTAGAAGCAACCGGTGTCTTAAACACGGAACTTGTTTCAGAAATTGCGACAAATGGTAAGTTTTTTATTATGACATCGCTTCTCCCCAAGGGAAAAGTCGTTTCTTCTTTGGGGAACAAAATAATAAAAGAAATCGGCGATATTATTGAATTGAACTCTATTGCGGGAAGCCAGGTAAAAGATTTGGCGTATACGCTGTGTGTGAATTTGGCGGCTAGATGTAAGAAAAATCTCCAAATAAATGTAGAATTCAATGACTCTGTTATAGAAGCTCTTAGCCGAGAATATAAAATCTCAGAGGGGGTTAAGGGACTAGTTGAGTATATTGATGATAACTTATATGAAGCATTATCGGAAATGAAGCTACAGGAAATTCTTTGGGATGATGAATCTGCGATGCTTTCTTATGATAATGGATTTTGCGTAATCCTTAAGGGCGGTGAGATTATAAGGGTATCCCTATATTTGAAAAATTATAATGCAATGGAACTTGAATCTGCTAAAGCGGAGCTTGCTAATGTGATTGGACTATCGAAGGTGAAGGAGTATGTTTTAAATCTTGAAGTTAACTATAAAGTGCAGCAGATGCGTGAAGGCAAGGGACTTAAGAAATCAGATCTCTCAATGCATATGATTTTTGTCGGAAATCCAGGCACCGGAAAAACAACGATAGCACGAATTGTAGCCAAATATTTGAAGGCGATCGGAGTGCTTTCTTCTGGCAACTTATGTGAGGTTACAAGAGCAGACCTGGTTGGCCAGTATGCAGGACATACAGCGATAAAAACAACACAGGTTATCAATGGTGCCGTTGGCGGTGTGCTTTTTATTGATGAAGCTTATTCCCTATGCCGTGATAAAAATGATGTATTTGGGCTCGAAGCTATTGATGCCCTTGTAAAAGGAATGGAGGATCATCGCAACGATTTGGTGGTGATTTTGGCGGGATATGAGGATGAAATGAATGATTTCCTGAAATCCAATTCTGGGTTAAAATCGAGATTCCCTAACATTGTTCATTTCGATGATTATACTGTCGAAGAGATGTATGCCATCGCTAAGGTTACCGCGGCATCTAAGGGATATAAAATTGATGTAGATTGTCAAGAAGGCTTGTATGAGGAATTTGAAAAGCATCAAATCAAAGGAAGGAATGATGGAGGTAATGGCCGGTTAGTACGTAATCTTATTGAAAAAGCGATACTTAATCAGTCGCAAAGAATAGTTGGTGATTCGTCTGGAGATTTGGAATTGCTTACATCTTCAGATTTTGGATTGGATAGGTCTGAAAAATTTGACTTGGAGAAAAGTCTTTCCAATGTAATTGGAATGGAGAGTGTCAAAGAATTCATCCGAACCCAGTATACGATGCTTCAGGCTAATAAGCGTCGCAAAAAAGCCAATATAGCAGTTGATACGACGCAGTCTTTGAATATGATTTTTGCTGGAAACCCGGGAACTGGAAAAACAACAATGGCAAGAATTGTTGCAGAAATGTTTTATTCCATGGGCGTTCTAAAGTCAGGACAACTTGTTGAAACAGATAAAGGTGGACTGGTGGCAGGATATGTTGGTCAAACTGCAAAAAAGACAGAAGAAGTGTTCAAATCTGCTTTAGGTGGCGTCCTTTTTATCGATGAGGCATATGCCATTACGAATGATGGAAGCAGTTTTGGTCAGGAATGCATCGATACATTAGTAAAGTTAATAGAAGATTATCGCGGTGAAATCGTGGTTATTTTAGCCGGATATAGCAAGGAAATGAAAGACTTCATGAAGGCTAATTCCGGATTGGAATCAAGATTTCCGTTGTTTTTGGAATTCCCTGACTATTCATCGGATGAATTATATCAAATTGGCCTTCGGATGATAGAGTCACGTGGATTTAGGTTGAGTTCCGATGCAGAAAAAACTTTTGCAAATGAAATTATGGATCAAAAACAATATGCTTCTGAAAATTCTGGTAATGGACGAATGGTAAGAAACTTCATCGATGAAATCATTAGAAGACAATCCGTAAGGGTGGTTGAACAAAATATAGATCAGGTGGATACCAATCTTATTCTTGCTGATGACATAAAAGGTGAGGATAGGCTTAAAGCTTTTGATCTTGAAGGGGAATTGTCGAAGATCATTGGATTAGATCCGGTCAAAGATTTTGTGAGAACGCAGTATAGGATGTGCCTTGCAATTGAAAAACGCAGAAAAGCAGACCTTAAGGTTGATACTACTCAATCATTGAATATGATCTTTGCGGGAAATCCTGGAACTGGAAAAACAACCATGGCGAGGGTGGTTGCGGATATGTTTAAATCGATGGGCGTCTTGAAAAAAGGACAGTTGATTGAAACAGACAAAGCTGGACTGGTAGCTGAGTATGTTGGTCAAACTGCTCAAAAGACGACAGATGTGTTTAAATCGGCTATAGGTGGGATCCTTTTTATAGATGAAGCATATTCTATCACAAATGATGGAAGCAGCTTTGGGCAGGAATGTATAGATACTCTTGTTAAACTGGTGGAAGATCATAAGGGTGAGATTATTGTTATTTTGGCAGGGTATAGCAAAGAAATGACCGACTTTTTAAAGACTAATTCTGGCCTTGAGTCCAGATTTCCGCTTAGAATTAATTTTCCGGATTATTCCGCAGATGAATTGCTTGCGATTAGCAAGCAGATGATTGCAGCAAAAGGATTTGTGCTTGCGGATGGAACAGATAAGACGATCGAAGAACAAATCAGAAAATTGAAGCACCATGCGACTGCTTCTTCAGGTAACGGACGAATGGTGAGAAATTTTGTCGAGGATATGATACGTAGACAAAGTTCCAGAATAGCGATGGAAGATGTTTCAGCGGATGATTTGACTAGAATTTTGCCGGTGGATGTTTTGCCGAAAGGAACGAAAGCAGATGGTTTTGATTTAGAAACCGAGTTGTCAAAGGCTGTTGGATTGGATTCGGTGAAAAAATATATCCGCAGTTTGAATGCAAGACTGAAATTACAGGTTGAGCGCAAGAAGGCTGGATTGAAAACCGACACTACGCAGACGATGCACATGATATTTGCTGGGAATCCAGGGACAGGTAAAACAATGATGGCGAGGACAGTAGCTAATGTTCTCTACAATATGAACGTGATTCAATCAAATAAACTCATTGAAACGGACAGGTCAGGTCTTGTTGCAGGGTATGTAGGGCAAACGGCCATAAAGACGCGAGAAGTTGTAGAGACCGCTCTGGGTGGCGTTCTGTTTATAGATGAAGCATATGCCTTGGCTCAAGGGGGAGAAAATGATTTTGGTCAAGAAGCAATTGATATACTGGTAAAAATGATGGATGACAACAGAGATAGATTGGTCGTGATATTAGCAGGATATAGCGCGGACATGAAGCGCTTCTTGGACAAGAACGCAGGCCTCCAATCAAGATTTGCAAATATCATTGAATTTCCTGATTACACGACAGATGAATTGATGCAAATAGCAGGTAGTTTATATTCTGAGCAGGGATATATTTTGAGTGATGCTGGCAAACAGGCTCTTAGAGCAAAGGTGGACATAGCGCGGAAAAATAAACAGTTTGGCAATGCTAGATATGTTAGAAATGTGTTTGAAAGATCCTTGAATAATCAGGCATTGCGTTTAAGCGGATATACTGAATATACGAAAGACGATCTTATTACCATTACTGAGGACGACATAAAGGAGGCGTGAAAAATGAAAAATGCGATTTCGAACATACTTGCGCTCTTGTGGTTCTTTGGAGTATTGCTGGGAACACTTTTGTTCATGTGCATTATAATACTCATGATCATTTTCTCGGATATTTTGGGCATGTTAAAATCTGGATTTTCTACTTCAACTGTAGGATTTATTTTTCTTATGCTTTCAGGATTGATTTGGGGAATTACTGGTTTAATCCCTGCTTTCAGGAGATGCTATTACAAATTGCCGTGGCTTTATCCGTTGAGTATGATTTTAATGATGCACTTAGCTATCTTATCGATAGCAGAGTCCATATTGGCAGCAGGCTTTTCGGTCATAAGTACACCAAGGCATAGTGCTGCAATAATTATAATGATTATACAGCTTATTGTTTGTCGAGCAATTATGTGTATATACCTGAAGAAAAATCCGATGGTGTTACATAGGTACGATAGAATTGAATGAGGAAGGATCTACAGATGAAGATCGAAGAAAAAAAGGAATATAAAATTGATCGTCAACAGGCAAAAGTGCCTTATAGTGATACTTCAAATAAATATAATCCATTGGAAGATGAAAGAGAGTATATAGTAAGCGCTCAGTGTTAGGCCGTATGGATAATCGTGCTCTAAAATGCCATAATGATGGAACCCGAGCACGATAGTCTCACTTCCATCAGTGG
>CAVKOQ010000101.1:0-9607 GCA_963657995.1 bacterium | reverse complement strand
CGGGGAAATATCCAGTTCGCCCGCAATAATCAATGGTATTTCGCTTCGAGTACAGAATGGGAATGCAGAATTCCTTGGAATGGGACATTTGAAGTTTAACGAATATTAATATGAGATGAATCCGTGGGCCAGGGACTGAAGGATATCTTCGAATACATAGGAGGCGTCTTGCCCGTACTGGTCTTTGATAATACGACCGGTGTGGGGCGCAGTATAGAAAATGAGCTATAAAAATGCATTCCTGCTTGGGTGATAATCGAGCTGTCAAGGAGGTATTCATAATGATCGACTTTGAAAAAATAGGGAAAAGGATCCTGGAAGAACGAAAATATCTTCATAGGATTTCCCAGGAGAAAATGGCTGAGGATCTGGGGATGTATCAGGCCGATATCAGCAATATGGAAAAGGCCAAAAATGGGAGTGGTATCACTGATCTCGCCAAACTTGATATGATTGCCGATTATTTTGATATGCCTCTTGAAACGTTATTATTCGGCAGGAGGCAGGATCAGATGGAAAAATACTATGGAACCAAGATGCAGCTTAAAGAGTCTACCAAGAAGCGCACCAGAAAACATGAAACAATACTCCGAAAATTGATGGACATCTCAGAGGAGAATGACAATGAAGAAGCATTGAATCAGGTGGTCTCTTTTGAATGCGGACCGTACATAATCTACGTTGCGCCTGAATTACAAATCCAGTATACAGGAGAAAATCCGGATGAAGAGAATCCTCTGAATTACATTGTAAAAACACACCTATACGTCGTATATCAGGATGAAGTTATCGGGTGCATGACAGCATATGTAACAACAGTCATGCAGCATGTTTATCAGCCAGCATTTGAAAGGCTGAAAACATTTATCTGGCCGGATATCTTCGATCTAGATGAAACATTGCAAACGTTAAATCCATATTGGCTACTTTATCAGTTTTCTGTTAATGAGGAAGAGGAAAATGATTATCAGCAGAAAATGATGCAACGAATGGACGAACTGAGGGAGGCCGGTGAAGACCGCATTATATTTTATGTTGAGAATTCATATGTTCGAGAAGATTGCAGGCGTAATGGCATTTTCAGAATGATGGTTGATGTCCTGAAAAAGCAGAATCCGTCTTCGATTATCTGGCTGAGTCTTGAGCCAACATCCGGAGCCGAATTGAGCAGTGAATATACTTATCATGCTACATATGAGGCTTCGGAGTTGGGGCAGATTAATCTGAATGCAAGCACCGCTGAACACCTTGGCTTTACGATTGATTCAAAAACGGTTGTCCGTCAGGCCGAACGAATTGAGGAGGATGGCGAAATTGTTGTGGAGACCATTCCGGTCCGGAGAACTGCGTATTATCTTCCTAAGAAAATACGAAATATCCTTAACGGAGATAGTGAAGTCCTGGCTTATGCCAGAGCTCGTAAAAGGATATTGGTCGGCGAGGATAAAAAACCGAGTTCTATTGATGTGTCCCAAGGTGCTTGGAAGAAATATGGATTCATCATGTCTATAAAGATGGTTTACAGCAATGAAACTGTCTACGCATTTGCCAGAGGCATGGATTGGAAATCGCACTGGTTGGGGGTGTCTAAGGAAAATCCTGCGCCTACAGGGGAGTTTGTTGAAACAACAGAAAAATATGACACCCTCAAAGATGCCGAAAATTCCAAGTATTACCTGGGTTTGAAGGTTGCTGAGCAGTTGCTAGGGACAATCTATTTCGGGACAGTAAAACCGGAAGATGTTCAGTTGGATGATTTGATGGCTTAAGGCACATTTTATAAGAAATGAGCTATAAAATTTCAGATCGATTCCGACTATACTAAAACCATCAAAAGGAGGAGGAAATTAAGGTGAAAAGATATTTTATTGAAGAAGCAAAACGGGGCATCACTGAAGGCGGGATTGCGTGTGGCCCTGTTTCCGAACATGTAGTTGTTACTGTTAAGTTCAAAAAAGATTCCACGACCCAGTGGATCAGTCTTGTTGAGGTTGAAGGAATTCCAAATGTATATCTTTCGGATAAAGACATTCATGAAGAACTGGTGGCCGAGGACTTCGATGATGAAGAGTTTGCCGAGTATATGGAGGAACATTTCATCAGTGAATTCAACGGCATTGAGTTCGATGTATATTATTCCACGACTTTCGAGGACATTGCCGCCGATCCCGAAAACCCAGCAATTCCGCTCATTCGTTATCTTATCAGCTTGACGAGATGTGACATGGATGATGTCGAGGGACTTGTTGAGATGGCATCTGGGAAGTATGCAGATGAGCTCGATATCCCGGCAAGCGATGTTGAGGAAGAGTTTCTGGATGAATACGAAGACGAAGATGCTGAGGACATCGAAGTGGATCTTCCGGAAGATCTCGATAAGGAAAGTCTCTACCGGATGAGACTTGCATTAGGAACGGATATCGAAACGGAATCTGTGTTCCATGATATGGATGGCGAAGCATTTGATGCCGAGAAAGCACAATTTGATGCTGTAAAGGAAAGATGCGATGATGAGGCAGATTTCCAGACATGGAAGACGGGTTATATCAACGCAGAATATGAAAAGATAAAAGAGAGCAAATTCCTGGTCTGTACTTACCTTTTTGCAGGTATTGGCCAGTATGAAGCGATTATCCCGGAAGAACAGAAAGATTCTTTTATTTGCTGGATCAATGGAAACGGATCTGCATTCTTAGGTGGAGAACGCGAGGCTACCGAAGATGAGATCAAGAAATATATAGCGCTTCAAGCAGCTCAAGATCTTAGATAAAAATTCGCTTCTAAACTTGTAAAAACTGAATACGTATTACCTATCTGAGCCGTCTTTCCAGTTAGGAGAGGCGGCTTTGGGTAAACTTAAAATCTACGCCTTGAAGTTTACTCCACAACAAGCAGAAACAGAAAATTCGCCTGCGGACGGTTTTTTGTTTTGAGCTTTTCTTGATCAGGAAGGCAGTGCTTGCAAAAGAGAGTTATTTCGCTAAAACGCATTAAACTTTTCGTTCTGACGATGTCATAATCATACTTAATATAGGGGAATTGTACCAAAATGGTCACTCTGCACGGAGATTGAAGAAAATGGAAGGATTCATGACCGCAACAATATCGAGTCCGTTCTATGGGATACCATATAAGCTATAAAGAAAATGGAGAGAATGCATGATGATAACAGAAATGCAATACAGTGCAGGTCTTATGTCGCAGTCCTTCTGGTTCTTGGAATTCAAGAAGGTGGTCAAGTTAAGACAAAACGGCATGGACTATGACGATATCAAGAAAAAATGTATAGAGGATAATCTGTTTGGTGCGGCCAAGGAATATCGTGCACTTCGCATGGCGGGATACGTTATCAATCGTGTGAAGACGATGGATGAGCAGTTGATTGAACTTTTTCTTTCATCGGAGCTTTCGACACAAAAGGTCATGAACCTTGCGGCTATTCTGAAAACGGATCGTCTGTTCTTTGAATTTGCATACGAGGTTTACAGAGAGAAATCTATTCTGGGCATTGGTGTAATAGAAGATGCGGATGTCAATGTTTTCTTCACGCAAAAAGAATCGCAAAGTGAGCTGATTGCCGGATGGAAGGACAGCACGAAGAGACATTTGCGCTCCTGTTATTTGAACTTTATGACAGATGCCAATCTTCTTACTGTGGTAGATAAAAAGAAAACAATCACGCCACCGATTTTGGATATTGCATTTGAACGCTATCTTATTGCAAATGGCGAGGATGTATTACTGAAAGCACTAACGGGGGTGAATTGAATTGACATTAGAAGAAAGACTGGATAAGGCAGAGGCTATGATGTGCAAGCCTTCCTTTCGTCAGAATAAAGGGCTTGGAAATGAAGTCGGATACTACATTTTTGATTACCCGGCAGAGCAGGAACTACTCGTTCGTGAGCGCATCGAATATATAAAAAAGAAGAATGAACAGTCCTCAGATGATTATCGCATTGTCGAATTTGACCTTTACGATATCATAATAGGAATTTTGAAATCAAAAGGATATTTGGAAAAGTGCTTTGAATTTGAAAAAAGCAAGGGTTTTGACCGCATCACAAAGTCCGTCGGAAATATGCTTAGAATTACCGCCAAGGACAGTCTGATTGTACGCCATATCCAGGAAAACACACCGGAAAAGGCAATCGTGCTTTTAACCGGAATCGGAAAGTGTTATCCAATTCTTCGTTCCCATACGGTACTCAACAATCTGCATCAAGTTATTGACTATGTACCTGTGGTGATGTTCTATCCGGGAAAATACAGCGGGCAGGATTTACTACTGTTCTCTGAAATCAAAGATGATAATTATTACCGGGCGTTTAAGCTCGTAGACTAAAGGAGTCGCAAGATGAAGATAGGAAATATGTTTGCCAAACCAATCAACCGAGATATGAAGGGCGTTATCAAGGTTGGCCAGGACGATAATATCAATATTCAACAGGAACTGGAGGAATATGTTGTTACGCGTGAACTTCAGAAACATTTTCGAGATTTCTTCGACAGTTACAAGCGTGGCATCAATGGTAATACGGACAAGATGGGTGTCTGGATTTCAGGCTTCTTTGGAAGTGGTAAATCTCACTTTCTGAAGATCCTTTCCTATCTTCTTGAGAACAAGGAAATCAACGGAAAACCTGCTCTTGCATACTTTGAGGATGACGAAAAAATCAAAGATCACATGGTTCTCGCAGATATGAAACTTGCGGCCTCTGTGCCAACGGATGTTGTTCTTTTCAACATCGATTCTAAGGGCGAACAGAGCGGCAAGCAGGACAAAGATGCCATTGTTTCTGTATTCTTGAAAGTTTTCAACGAGATGCAGGGCTTCTGCGGGGCAATCCCGTTTTTGGCAGATTTGGAGCGCAAGCTTTCTGAGGAAGGCCGCTACAACGAGTTCAAAGAAAAGTTTGAGGATTCCTTCGGCTCGCCTTGGACAGAGGCAAGAAATGATTTCGATTTCATTCAGGATGATGTTGTCGAAGTCCTTTCTGAGATGGGCTTCATGAGTGAAGAAGCTGCTCGCAACTGGTGTGAGAGAGCAACAACGGAATACTCCATCAGCATCGAACGATTTGCTGATTTGGTGAAACGCTATATTGACCGCCAGGACGGCGATCATCATGTGGTATTTCTGGTTGATGAAATCGGCCAGTATATTGGTGACGATTCCAGACTGATGCTCAACCTGCAAACAGTGACAGAGGATCTGGGTACGGCCTGCCAGGGGAAGGCATGGATTATTGTTACCAGCCAGCAGGATATTGATTCCATCACGAAAACAAAAGGCAATGACTTTTCTAAGATTCAGGGGCGTTTTGATACGCGTCTCTCACTTTCCTCTGCGAACGTGGATGAGGTTATCAGAGAGCGTATCTTGAAAAAGAACGAGGCGGCTACACAGACGCTGTCTCTGTATTATGACACGAAAGAAACTATCATCAAGAACCTGATTTTGTTCAACGATGGTATTGAGAAAAAACTATATTCCGGTCGGGAGAATTTTGCGGAGATTTATCCGTTTATCCCCTACCAGTTCAACCTGCTTGGCAGCGTGTTGACATCGATCCGAACACACGGTGCGTCTGGCAAACATCTGGCAGAAGGCGAGCGTTCCATGCTGGCACTTTTCAAGGAATCTGCTGTAAAGCTTATGGATGCAGAGCCGGGAGCGATTGTTCCGTTCCATCTTTTCTATGATGCATTGGAACAGTTCCTTGACCATTCGCACAAGGGAGTGATTACCCGTGCGCTGGATAATGAATATCTGAATCCGAATCACGCGGAGACCTGCTTTGATGTAAATGTTCTGAAGACCTTGTTCATGATTAAGTATGTCAAGGAAATCAAGGCGAATCTTGAAAATATCACCAGTCTTATGGTCAGCAGCCTGGATGATGACCGCATTGCACTTATGCAGCAGGTTGAGGATGCACTCAAGCGACTTGTGCGTCAGACATTGGTACAGAAAAATGGTGAGCTGTATGTTTTCCTGACAGATGAAGAGCAGGAAATCAATCTTGCCATCAAGAATCAGCCGGTAGATGCCAGCGAGATTACAGCCAAGGTTTCGGAACTTATATTTGACGGCTTGTTTGATGAAAAGAAATACCGCTATCCGGCGTTTAATGGACGGTATTCTTTCGCATTCAATCAGATAGTGGATGATAAGCCATATAAGAGCGGACAGAATAATGATATCACGCTGAAGATTCTGACTCCGAACAGTGATGAAGTTGCCGACGAGACTACGATGCGTGTCCTGTCTGCCCAGGGAACATCTGTGCTTGTTGTACTTCCAGATGACCGCACCTTCCTGGATGAGATTCAGTCTTCTCTGCAAATTGAAAAATTCCTTCGTTTCGATGCGACCAACACGGTAACGAAGTATGAGCAGATCAAAGAGGCAAAAAAAGTAGAGCTGCGTGAGCACAGTGCCGCTGCACGACTGTTCTTAGAAGAAGCACTGAAAGCTGCATCAATATATGTGAATGGCGACAAACTTTCCACAACATCTAAAGATGTGTCGGCACGAATCAACGATGCACTGGGCAAGCTCGTATCCATGGTTTATCACAAACTGATGTATATAGATACGGCTACCAGCGAGAGCGATATCAGAAAGCTGTTTACAGATAAGAATACGCAGCTGACACTTAGTGGAACCAAAACAACACCGAACAGCCTTGCTTTGCATGATGTGAATGATTTTATCAGCGTGAATATGGCAAGACATACAAAGACTTCCATGAAGTCTCTGCTGGATCGTTTTATGAAGGCTCCGTATGGCTTTGTAGAGGCAGATGTTCAGTGGCTGGTTGCGAAACTCTTTAAGGATGGCGATATTGCTTTCTATGTAAATAGTGAGCCAGTGACCTTGCTTTCCAAATCCGTGGATGAGATTGTACGTTTCGTTACGCGAAAAGAATATACAGACCGCCTGATGACCGAAAAGCGTGAGCGTGCCAGCGAGAAACAGAAGAAATCTGTGCGCGAGGTTATGAAGGAACTCTTCGGTATCTCCTCTGTTAGCGACGAAGATGATGCTGTTATGGCCAGCTTCCTCAAGTATGCGGATCATTTGAAAACGGATTTGGAAAAGCTGGAGATTCATTATAAGACGCAGCCTAAGTACCCTGGAAAGAATGTTGTTGCTAATGGCAAGAAATTGCTTGGGGATGTGTTGCAAATCAACAACTCCAATGAATTTTTCGCAGAGATTGATCGGAGGCGGGATGATTATTTCGATTTTGCCGAGGATTATGAACCCGTCAAAAAGTTTTTTAATGGAGATCAGATAGGAATCTTTGACAGGGCTATCCGACTGATGGCAATCTATGACGACAGCCGTACTTTCATTGTGGATTCTGCAATAGAATCGGCGGTTGCACAGATAAAAGACATTATGAAGAAAACTTCGCCTTATGGTGAGATTTTCAAACTACCGGGACTCTTGGATGAGTACATAGATGCTTATAGCAACCTGCTGACGCAAATGGAAGCACCGATTCTTTCTGCAATAGATGAAGCCAGCAAGCGTGTTTTTGCAGATCTGGAAGGAAAACTCTGCAAGGATAAGCTTCGCAATAAGTATCTGAAGCTTTTTGAGGAACTGAGTGAAAAGGCAAAGAGCTGTAATAACGTAGCAACGCTCCAGAACATCAAGGTTGAGGCTGATGCACTGAAAATCCGCTGCCTGAATGAAATCAGCGCAGAGGAAACAAAATTACAGACGCAGAGAGTTGCTGAAAGCTCGGCAAATTATGGAAGCGGACAGGAAAATCTGGCCGGGAGTGACAATACTGATGCAACACCGATTGTTAAGCCAATTGTCAAAAAACGCCGCACGGTTAGCATTAAGAGTCTCAATACTTCTGCCACCTGGCAGGTAGAAACTGAGGCAGATGTGAAGAAATATTTGGCTGAGCTGGAGAAAAAACTTATGGCGCAGTTGGAAGAAAATACGATTATCAACATCGAATTTTAACGAATGTGGAGGTGGGTTATGTCAGCCCCAGAGTTTAGCTTAAATGCACGAAATGCGGATTTGATCGCTACTCTGAACAGTTTGATCACGAACTGGGAGACAGAGGTTGTTGAGTTCAAAGAAGCAAACAAAGACTACGATAAAGATAAAATCGGGCAATACTTTTCTGCCATCAGCAATGAAGCTAACCTCAAGGGCTTGCAATACGGTTGGCTTGTATTTGGTGTGCGGAATAAAGACAGGAAAATCATCGGGTCAGAATACCGCAACAAAAAGGGACTTGATACATTAAAGCTGGAAATCTCACAAGGTACGACAGGTGGTATTTCATTCATAGAAATATTTGAGGTCTATCCGATTGTAGATGGTGAAGAGAAGCGCGTTGTGATGTTCCAGATACCGGCGGCAGCCACAGCCATTCCAACAGGCTGGCATGACCATTTTTACGGAAGAAACGGTGAATCTCTGGGTGCGCTGTCTGTCGAGGAGCTTGACCGGATTCGTGGTCAGGAGAAGAAAGACTGGTCTAAGCAGGTAATAGCAGATGCTACGCTGGACTGCCTGGATAAGGATGCCGTTGCACTTGCGCGGCAGAAATACAAAGAAAAAATGAATCGGCCTCATATCACAGAAGAGGTCGATAAGATGACGGATGAGCAATTCCTTACGAAAATCAAGCTCATGATCGGAGGAAAATTGACCAATGCAGCCATGGTGCTGCTCGGAAACGAAGATTTTGATTATCTGTTCAATACGCCGCCGGAGATTTCCTGGAGATTGTTCGACTCCAAGGATTGCGTAAAGGACTATACCATTTTCAAGGTGCCCTTTATCACGGCAAGTGAACGTGCCTTTGAGAAAATCCGTAACCTGACTTATCGGTATATGCCAAGTCAGCTGACACTGTTCCCTACCGAGACACGGCAATATGATATCTGGCTTTTGCGAGAGCTCATGAACAACTGCATCGCTCACTCGGATTACACCATTGGCGGCAGAATATATCTGAATGAGTTTGAGGATAAGCTGATTTTGACGAATCCCGGCACATTTTTGCCAGGAGGCATAGAGCCTATTTTACAGCCAAGCTATAACCCACCCTTTTACCGCAATCAGCTATTGGCGGAAACAATGGTCAAGCTGAACATGATTGACACGCAGGCGATGGGAATCCGCAGGGTCTTCCGCATTCAGCAGGAGAAGTTCTTCCCACTGCCGGATTATGATTTTTCTGCCCCTCGGCAGATCAGCGTGACAGTCTACGGAAAGGTGCTGGATGAAAATTACTCTCGTGTATTGTTTGAAAATCCAGATTTTGATTTGTCCACGGTGTACTTAATCGACCGGGTGCAAAAGCATATACCAATTTCCAAAGAAGCCATCAAGGAACTACGCAGGCTCGGCGTGATTGAGGGAAAAGCGCCGAATATCTACGTCTCTGCGAAGGTGGCAGAGAGCACTGATACCAAAGCGCAATATGTAAAAAATAAGGGCTTTGATGATGAGTATTATAAAAAGCTGATTATCAGCTATCTTGAAACCTACGAAAAAGGGAAAAAGCAGGATTTTATTGAGCTATTGGCAGATAAATTACCGGATACGATGGATGAAAAG
>CAVKOQ010000100.1:0-10194 GCA_963657995.1 bacterium | reverse complement strand
GTCTTCATACTCAAAAGCGGTCATATTCATACCGATCTGTTCAAGACCGCCTAACGGTATGACTTTTACTTTACTATGATTATTTTCCTTTTTCAAATAATGCACCTCCAAAATAAGTTTATTCGATATCAACTCCCAGATCGCTCATCAGCTCTGAAAACACCTTGGACATATACTCCAGTTCTCCGTCATCGTCCACAAATTCATAAGCTGCCTCTGTATCGTCAGGTTTTGATGTATCTTTCATCAGATAGCACTCACCATCTCCATCCTTTGTGTCACTTACAAGAAGATAGGATTCTCCGTTTAATTTTGTTTCTTCCAAAACGTACATCTTTACTTCTTCGCCGTTTTCATCCTTCATGGTGATGCTGTTTTCCATATCATTCAAATCATTTAACATTGAATCTATGTTTCCCATATATAAATTCTCCCTTTAAAATATATTCTAAAATCAATCGGATTCGATTTTTCTCTCAGTCGCCTTCAAATCAAGATAGCCCTGTAAGATAAGCACAGCTGCTATTTTATCAATCACGCTCTTTCGATTTTCCCTGCGTACACCGCTCTCCATCAAGATCTTCTCCGCTGCGTTGGTCGTAAGACGTTCATCCCACATAACCACAGGAAGACCTGTACGTCTTTCAAGCATTTCCTTAAATGCCATCGTCTTTTCAACACGTTCTCCGAGTGTATTGTTCATATTCTTAGGATAGCCTAAAACTATAGTTTTTACCTCATATTCCCGGATCAGTTCTTCTATCCTGGCACATGTCTGGCGCAGTTTATTTTCATCTTTACGCACAATAGTCTCTATTCCCTGTGCTGTTATGCCAAGCGGATCACTCACTGCCACACCTGTGGTTTTAGATCCGAAATCAAGCCCCATAATTCTCATATTCTATTTTCTCCATTACATAGCAAAACAAGCTGGCAGCCTGCCAAAAAAGGGCTGTTGTTGCCAGCTGGTCATTACTTAATTTAATTTTTGTTATAATCCGTTCAGTATCCTCGTCATACTGTCGAATCGTAACTTGAATTGCCGTTCTATCGTCTACTGAAGCTTCGTCTCTATATACACTTTGACAAGTTCTTCCAGAATTTCGTCACGCTCTACCTTCATAATAAGGCTTCTGGCACTCTTGTGGCTAGTGATATATGTAGGGTCTCCGGACATAATATATCCCACGATCTGATTGATAGGGTTATAGCCCTTCTCTTTCAGTGCAGTATATACCTGTTCTAAAACCTGACTTGCATCCAGTTTTTTCTCTTCCTGTATCGCTCTAAAAAACTGTGTATTACTGATGTCTCCCATTTGTTTTCCACGTCCTTTTAAATACCTGTGTATCTTAAAAACTATACATAAGATCTCTCACAGGCAAACTACTCTTCCTTATTCTACTCTAATTTACTATTTTCAGCAAGTTATTTTTTATAATCATCTAGGAAGTTATATGTCCAGTCATCTTTATGATATCCAATAACAGTCTTTAAATTTATATTGTGAACGCTCTTAAAAATATTTTTCTCAATAACATCACTTTCTTTACGAAAATGTGCAACCAGTTCCTTCATTTCGTCACGCTTTGATCCACGTCCACCTCCGCAGCTCACACAATTTTCCGTAAAGCGGCACGCACACTGAATAAATTGCAGGCCATTGTAATCACGCCATGCTTTTACAGCATCCTCCTTGATCAGATACATCGGGCGAATAAGTTCCATGCCTTCAAAATTCTGACTGTGAAGTTTCGGCATCATGGTCTCTATCTTTCCGCTGTAGAGCATTCCCATGAGAATAGTCTCGATCACGTCATCAAAATGATGTCCTAAAGCGATCTTATTACATCCGAGAGCCTTCGCCTGTGCATAAAGATGTCCGCGGCGCATTCTTGCACAGAGATAGCATGGATTCTGTTCTATGGTTGCCACAGTGTCAAATATATCGCTTTCAAATACAGTCAGGGGAATTCCAAGAAGTTTCGCATTGTCCTGTATGATCTTCCAGTTATCTGCATTGTATCCTGGATTCATAACAAGGAAAACTGTCTCAAATTGAAATTTTCCATGTTTTTTTAATTCTTGAAACAGTTTGGCCATAAGCATCGAATCCTTGCCGCCTGAAATACAGACAGCAATCTTATCACCTTCCTGTATCAAATCGTATGTATTGAGTGCCTTTGTAAATGCACGCCATATAGGTTTGCGAAATTTCTTGATGATACTTTTCTCAATTTTCTCTCTTTTTTCTTCCCGATCCGTCTCTGATTCATCACCTACAAATCTCGATAATGAAAGTCTAAGCCATGCACGGTAACCACCTTCTACATTATAGACCTCGTAACCATCCTCATGAAGACGTCTTACCCATTCCTGACTTTTCTCACCGGTATGGCACATCACGTATACAGGATATGTTTTATCCAGTTTTTCCTTCTCAGTCTCATAATTTTCTTCCAGCTCTGATGCCGGCAGGCTGATTGCCCCCGGAAATGTGCCTCGCATATACTGATCAGTCGGTCTTATATCAACTATGGTTTTATCCTTATCTTTTAATAATTCCAGCTCTTCCACTGTAATTGTATTCATTTTTGTTTTCTCCTGTATCCTTCACCACATCTTTTGCAAAATACTGCTAAACAAAAGCACAGGATCCGCTTCGACATATCTTATTAGTCAAAAGCAGGTCCTGTGTTCTTCATTTTTTCCAATTATATCACTCTGCAGTCATTCTGCAAAGACTTATTTTTCATTAGTCCTCTGTAAAGAGTGGAGTTGAGTAATAACGGTCACCGCTGTCAGGAAGGACAGCCACAATAGTCTTGCCCTTGTTTTCCGGACGTTTTGCAAGCTCGATTGCACCGTGAAGAGCAGCTCCTGAGGAGATGCCTACCAAAATACCTTCTTTGTGTGCAAGAAGCTTAGCTGCTGCAAATGCAGCTTCATTCTCAGCTTCGAAGATCTCATCGTAAATCTTGGTATTCAGTACATCCGGCACAAATCCGGCACCGATACCCTGAATCTTGTGTGCACCGCCCTTACCTGTCTTTAATACAGGTGATGAAGCTGGCTCAAGTGCTACAACCTTGATATCAGGATTCTGGGATTTCAGATACTCACCTGTACCTGTCAGTGTTCCGCCTGTACCAACACCTGCGATGAAGATGTCAATCTTTCCATCTGTATCTCTCCAAATCTCAGGACCTGTTGTTGCTCTATGTACAGCCGGATTAACCGGGTTAACAAACTGTCCTGCAAGAAAGCTTCCAGGAGTTTCTTTTGCCAGTTCTTCTGCTTTCTCAATGGCGCCCTTCATGCCCTTAGCACCTTCGGTAAGAACGATCTCTGCACCATATGCTTTTAAGATATTGCGTCTTTCTACACTCATAGTCTCAGGCATGGTAAGAATGATTCTGTAGCCTTTCGCTGCTGCGATAGATGCAAGACCGATACCTGTATTACCTGATGTAGGCTCGATGATAACAGAACCCTCTTTCAGAACGCCTCTCTTTTCAGCATCCTCGATCATACCTTTCGCGATACGATCTTTAACACTTCCTGCCGGATTCAGGTACTCAAGCTTTACAAGAACAGTAGCCTCAAGTCCGAGCTCTTTCTCAATATTAGTTACTTCAACAAGTGGTGTGTTGCCTACCAGTCCAAGTGTTCCCTTATAAATATTTGCCATGATATTCTCCTCCTTAGTTAATCTCCGTACGTTTTTCTTTTACCTATCAGTTTAGTAGGTATGTTATCACTAAGAAAAATTTATGTCAAGAGTTTTAGTGTTATTTTTAGTAAGTCTCTTCTTTTCTTGACAAAAAAAGAGCTCACATTTACAATAATATACCGAATCGATGGGTAAAGTATAGCACAACTTAAGCTATAATACAATTAATCATCCATGAAAGGTTTTTAGTTATGAAGAATCCACTGCATTATCAACTGTCAGAATATGACTGCGGACCTACCTCTATGTTGAATGCCATCAGTTTTCTGTTTGAACGTGAGGAGATTCCGCCGGAGATTCTCAGAAATATTATGCTTTACTGCCTTGACTGCTATGGACCAGAAGGATCGGCTGGAAAAAGCGGAACATCTTGTACAGCGATGATGTTTTTAAGTAACTGGCTGCAGGGACTTGGTGATATAGGCAAACTTCCGGTATCAAGCCGATACCTTCGCAGTTCTGATGTCTATATAGCTGACAACAGTCTGATTCTTGATGCACTTCATCGCGGTGGTGTAGCCGTCGTACGTCTGTATTATGAAGTAGCACACTATGTACTTTTTACAGGCACTAAAGATGGACGGATTCTGCTGTTTGACCCATATTATCAGACTGAGCACTTTACAAAGCATGACGAAAAAGATGCCAAGCTCATAACAGATCATCCGTTTTCCTGGAACCGCTCTGTGCCATTTTCATATTTTAACAGGGAATCAAAAGAGTTATATGCATTGGGCGATATACCCGGACGTGAAGCAGTGCTTTTGTTTAACAGAAATACAGTTTTAACCGAAGAAGATACAATCGAATATTTTATTTAGGAGTCATACTATGTTAAATTCATTTTCAAGAACAGAACTTTTGCTTGGCAAGGATGCCATGGAACTTCTGTCTAAATCACGTGTTGCCATCTTTGGTATAGGCGGTGTCGGCGGATATACCGTGGAAGCACTCGCCAGAAGCGGTGTCGGCACTCTGGATCTGATCGATGATGATAAGGTCTGCTTAACCAATATTAACCGCCAGATCATCGCAACCACTAAAACTATCGGACAGTACAAGGTAGATGTCGCAGAAGAGAGAATAAAATCTATAAATCCACATGCAATTGTCAACAAATATAAAACTTTTTATACGCCTGACACTGCAAATGAATTTGATTTTTCTCAGTATGACTATGTAGTTGACGCCATCGACACTGTGACAGGTAAACTGATGCTTGTTGAACAGGCCAAAGAAAGCCATACACCGATCATCAGCTCCATGGGAGCAGGAAATAAGCTTGATCCTACCGCCTTTGAAGTTACCGACATTTACAAAACTTCTGTCTGCCCTCTCGCAAAGGTGATGCGACGCGAACTCAAAAAGCGTGGAGTTGATAAGCTGAAAGTGGTCTATTCTAAAGAAAAGCCACTGACTCCAATAGAAGACATGGCTATCTCATGTCGTTCCCACTGTGTCTGCCCGCCCGGGACAGCCAGAAAATGTACTGCAAGACGCCAGATTCCGGGAAGTATATCATTTGTACCGTCAGTTGTAGGTCTTATCATCGCAGGTGAAGTGATCAAGGATCTTGTTAAAAATTGATCGCACTAAATTAATTATGCTAATTTAGTAAAAAAGAGTGTGTAAAAATGTATCTATCTCAATAAATTATTTTTTACACGCTCTTTTTTTCTTTCATATTTAGTTTTCCAGCAAAAGTACTTCCTCGTTTAACGCTTTCTTAAAGATTCCTCTTACCGTCTTATTTTTAAGGCCTTCTTCATACAGGATTGCACCCTTTACATACTCTCTGGTATGTCCCATCATATATTTGATTCCATCTATCTCTATAGGTTCTTCTAAAAGAATCTCATTTTCTTTTCCAAGGAAACTTTCACGATATTCTGAAGACTGTTTTTTCTCAAGATTAAGCAAAATATCACTTCTTACGGTTTTCGTTCCTTCAGGCACCTGATTCGGCATATCGGCTGCACGTGTGCCAGCCCTACGTGAGTATTTGAATATATGCATTTCATAGAAATGAATATTCCTTAAAAACTCTTCTGTTTCGGCAAATTCCTCATCTGTTTCGTCAGGAAATCCCACTATAACATCTGTTGTAATCGCCGGATTATCAAATTCCTGTCTTAAAATCTCGCAGCATGCCCTGTACTCTCCTGCACTATATCGGCGATTCATTCGTTTTAATGTTGCATCGCAGCCACTCTGAAGTGACAGATGAAAATGCGGACATATTGTCCTAAGCCCTGCAAGCTCCCTTGCAAACTCACGTGTCACAATTCGTGGTTCCAGTGAGCCAAGACGAAGGCGTTCGATTCCAGGAATAGCATCAAGACGTTTTATAAGGATCAAAAGATTCTCATTCTTATCCTCATCTTTAAAATCAATACCGTAAGAACTTAAATGAATACCAGTCAGGACGATTTCCTTATATCCAGCCGCTGCGATCTCCTTTACTTCTTGTTCGACTTCTTCAGGTCTTCTGCTTCTGACGCGCCCTCTCGTATATGGTATGATACAATAGCTGCAAAACTGATTGCATCCGTCCTGCACCTTGATAAAGGCACGTGTATGATCTGCAATTTTTCGAATATGAAGTTCTTCATACTCCTGCGAATGGCCTATATCAAGGATCTCTCCGCTCTTTCCGTGATCTGCAAAGTAATCATCAAGAATTTTAACTAAATCTTTTTTCTGATTATTTCCGACAATCAGATCAACTGCCTCATCTTTTTTTAACTCTGTTCCCGCCGCCTGAACATAACAACCTGCTGCAACAACCACTGCTTGTGGATTCATCTTCTTTGCCCTATGTAACATCTGGCGGGATTTTCTGTCTGCAACATTGGTAACAGAACATGTGTTAATAATATATACATCCGCTCCTTCCCGGAACGGCATAATCTCATATCCTGCATCTTCCAAAAGCTGCTGCATGGCTTCCGTCTCATATGAATTAACCTTGCAGCCCAGATTGTGAAACGCCGCTTTTCTCATTTTTATTTTTTAACTCCTTTATATTCAATCCTCTCTTGACTTTTATCAGATTAATTTGTAGTATTAATGTAACTGGTGCGTAAACTCATTAAATGGTTGCGTATTAAATAGATAGAGGAGGTTTTTTTCATGAAAACAGTTCGTATTTCCTTAAACTCGATCGATAAAGTTAAATCCTTCGTAAATGACCTGGCTAAGTTCGACGTAGACTTCGACCTTGTATCCGGCCGTTACGTAATCGATGCAAAATCCATCATGGGTATCTTCAGTCTGGATTTGTCCAAACCAATCGACTTAAACATCCACTCAGAGACCCAGGTTGATGAGATTCTGACAATACTCGCTCCGTATATCGTATAATTATTTATTCTGTTAACGATCGAGATTGATTCTGTTTGAAACGAAAAAAACCGCTGTTAAGCAACTCGCTTTTCAGCGGTTCTTTTTTCTTTTAGTTTAACATCTTATAACTTCTACGGTATCGATCGCAGTTTTCACAAGCTCATCGATCTTTTCTTCAAGGTTACGCTCTGATTTTTCAATCAAATGTAATACCGGTTTTGTCACAGGATGTTTGGCTACAAATATCGTACAGCAGTCTTCATATGGCTCGATTGATGTCTCATATGTGCCTATTTTCAGTGAAATATCTACAATATCCTGCTTATCAAAGCCAATAAGCGGACGGAATACAGGCAATGTGCATACCGCATTGGTTACAGCAAGTGAATGCACAGTCTGCGATGCTACCTGACCGATGCTCTCTCCCGTGATAAGTCCAAGGCAGTCGTCTTTCCTGGCAAGTTCTTCTGCTATCTTCATCATATAACGGCGCATGATGATCGTCAGCTCCTCATGCGGGCATTGTTCATAGATATAGAGCTGAATATCGGTAAAATTAACCACATTAAGCTTTATAGGACCTGCATATTTAGCCACCTGTTTTGCCAGGTCTACGACTTTCTGTTTAGCACGGTCACTGGTATAAGGCGGTGCATGGAAATATGTGGCCTCTATGGTCACACCTCTTTTTGCGATCATATATCCTGCAACAGGGCTGTCAATACCTCCTGATAATAACAGCATCGCACGTCCGTTAGTTCCCACCGGCATTCCACCCGGTCCTGGGATAATCAGCGAATAAACATTGATGCGTTTTGCACGCAGCTCCACATTGAGAAGAACATCCGGATTATGCACATCAACCTTCGTATCAGGAAATGCATCAAGAATCACCTCTCCGAGGTCACGGTTTACTTCTTCAGATGTGTGAGGATACTGCTTATTGGTTCGTCTTGTATTTACCTTAAATGTAAAATGTTTATCCGGATATGCTTTGTCAACATATTCTATAATTTTAGCTTTCAGATCATCATATCCATTGTCTTCTAACTGAACCATGGGACAGATTGCCGCTATACCGAATACCTTTTTAAGTGCTTCGATAACCTCATCGTAATCAAACTCCTCAGCCGCAGTCGCGTAGATACGTCCTGCCTCCTTGGTTACTGAAAAATTTCCGTCAAGACGTTTTAATGAATGATGGATATGTGATACGAGTGCATCCTCAAAGATATAGCGGTTCTTACCCTTAAGGCCAATCTCCGCATATTTAATCAAAAATGTATGAAACATAGATTTTCCTTCCTTAAATGATCACTTATAATAACTACTTCGGATAACTACTTCATCTGGTATTTGCGAAGTACCGGTAAAAGTTCTTTTAGCACGTCTATCGCATAATCTACTTCCTCTTCTGTATTCAGATCCCCGAGGCTAAATCTGATTGTTGAGTCAAGCAGCTCTTTTTTTACACCGATACCCTTTAATGTACCGCTGATACCTGGATGATTGGACGAACATGCAGAACCTGATGATACGTATACTTCCCTGTCCTCAAGGGCATGAAGCAGTACTTCACTTCTGACATTTTCAAAGCTTGCACTGACAATCTGCGGTGCACCGGTGCGATCTTCGCTTGCATTGATAGTCACACCGTCTAAGGTTTTTAATCCCTTAATCAGGTGTTCACGAAGTGTATATAATTTTTCTATTCTTTCATCAAAATCCTTATACGCCTCTTTGGCTGCCACTCCGAGTCCCACGCAGCCGGGTACATTTTCTGTACCGGAACGCATTCCTTTTTGCTGACCTCCGCCAAAAATAATAGGGCGAATCTTAACTCCATCGCGAATATAAAGGAATCCGACACCCTTAGGACCATGTATTTTATGTCCACTGACCGACAAAAGGTCTATTCCCTGTTTTTTCGGTCGAATCTTATACTTTCCGTAGGCCTGAATCGCGTCTACATGAAATAATGTTTTCGGATTTTTCTTTTTGATGCACTTGCCAATATCCTCTATCGGCTCAACAGCTCCGACTTCGTTGTTGACATACATGACTGACACCAGTATCGTGTCCTCACGGATAGCATCTTCAAGTTCTTCAAGTGAAATATGTCCCTTACTATCAACCGGAAGATAAGTTACCTCAAATCCCATCTCTTCAAGAAATGACATCGTATTGTAAATCGACGGATGTTCTACTCCTGTCGTGATGAGATGTTTTCCGGCTCTGCGGTTTGCAAGTGCAGTTCCGATAAGTGCCATATTGTTGGACTCTGTTCCTCCTGATGTAAAAAGGATTTCCTTTTCCTGGACTTTAAGAGTATCCGCTATAGTCTGTTTTGCTTCGCGAATCAGGTTCTCGGCAGTGACCCCTTTTCTGTGCTTGGCAGCGGCATTGCCGTAATTTATACACATTGCATCAACTACAGCATCCTTTACAGAGTCAAGCACTCTGGTAGTTGCTGAATTATCGAAGTATGCTTCCATTATTATTTATATCTCCTGTATATTTAAAATTTTCCCAAAAAAACAATTTATATATCCAACTTAAGCATCAGTGCCGACAACATGCAAAGTCCTGCCGTCTCAGTCCTGAGAATTCTTTTTCCGAGCGTCACAATTTCAGCACCGTTATTCTTTGCAAGTTCGATTTCCCCATCGTCGAAACCACCCTCAGGACCAATGAAGATGGCAATATCCATTCCAGGCTTTGCTGATGCGATAAGATTTCTGGTTTTTTCTATACCGTCAGCCGACTCATATGGCAACAATATAAGATCATATCCTGCAGCCTGTTTTACAGCGTCACTGTAAATCATAAGATGTGATACTTCCGGAATGATACTGCGCTTTGACTGCTTTGCAGCGCTCTCGGAGACAGCATTCCATCTTTTGACCTTGGCATCTGCTTTCTTTGCATCCAGTTTGACTACGGATCTCTTCATACTGACAGGAATCACCCTGTATGCGCCAAGTTCTACGGCTTTCTGGATGATAAGCTCCATCTTGTCGCCCTTTGGAAGTCCCTGAAACAGATGAATTCTTGCCGGAAGTTCGTTATTATCACGTTCTTCAAGAATCTTTGCCAGAACATACTCTGTATCTATC
>CAVKOQ010000099.1:0-10223 GCA_963657995.1 bacterium | reverse complement strand
ATATAACTGTATATATCCATCTTTAAGGCTGCTTTCATGAAAACTGGTTCCTAAATATCCTTCAATATCAACCGGTTCAAATGGGTACTGATTTAAAAACCATTCACGGTTTTCATCATTTTCAATACGATTAACAGTACATGTGCTATAGACAAGCACTCCGCCTGGTTTCACATATTTCCAGACGGTTGACAGGATCTGTCGCTGCAAAGCTGCAAGATCCTCTATTCCATCCATGGTTATATTATATTTAATATCTGGTTTACGACCGATAATGCCTAATCCGGAACATGGAAGATCTGCGATCACCACATCGGCCTTATTCTCCATCGATGCATCAAAATCAAGTGCGTCCCACCTGAGAGCTGAGACATTGGTACATCCGTTTCTTGCTATATTTTCTTCAATCAGAGATACTTTGTAATCTCTGATATCCCTGATCTCAACGTGGCCTGTGCCGTGTAGAAGGTCAGCTGCATGAAGGCCTTTTCCTCCAGGTGCACCACAGACATCAAGAACAAAATCTCCATCTTTGATACCGGAAACATCTCCGGCAAGTGATGAACTTAAGTCTTGAATGCGTATCAAGCCATCACGAAACGCATCTAAACCTTCCGGATAATCTACACCCGTTAGACAATATACACCGCTTCCGGAGAAAACCTCAGTAGCTGTCACATTCTGCTTGGCAAGCGAAGATAAAATCTCATCCTTTCCGGCACGGTTCTCGGCAAATCTAACCATAAACGGACGACTTTCCAATCCTGCTTTTGCCATGATGGATGAGGTTTCTGTTCCGTAACTTTCATTCCATAAATCTAAAATCCATTCAGGAATAGAATATCGTATCGAATCGTTCGGAAATTTAATGTTATTTTTCTCTCTTGAAATTGAGCGAAGAACACCATTTACAAAGCCTGAAAGTCCTGAAAAGCCACGCTTTTTAGCCAATCGAACAGCCTCATTACAGGCAGCTGAGTCAGGAACTCGATCCATATGATAGATCTGGTATACACTCATTCTAAGAAGTGTACGGATAAACGGTTTCATCTTGTTAACTTTAGTTTTTGAATATGTGTTAATAATATAATCAATTTGAATTTTATATTCAACAGTTCCATCAACAATTCGCTTTAAAAATGAACGATCTGCTTTTTCAAGATATTGATATTTCGAAAGAGCCTGAAAAAGGGCCAGATGTGCATACTGTCCCTTCTCAAGAATTTCAGTCAAAATTTCAGTTGCTATTTCTCGCAGTGCTGTTCCATCAGTCATTGCGTCTTCCTCCCCGTCCACCGAATATGATAATCAAACGAAGAAGCTGCAATATAGAGCCTGCTGCTGCCGCAACATATGTAAGTGCCGCTGCACCAAGTACTTGTCGAGTATATTTAACTTCTTTACCTTGCAAAATTCCAGTAGAATCCAACAGACGCACAGCACGTGCAGATGCATTGAACTCAACCGGAAGTGTTACGAGCTGAAATAGTACCGACAGTGAGAATAAAAAGATACCGATTGATATCATAGTGGATCCCATGCCGCCAAGCATAACTCCAATCAAAATCATCGGCCATGACAGCTGTGCACCTATATTAACTACAGGCACCAAGGAACCACGCAGTCTAAGCGGTACATACTCCGAGGCATCCTGCATGGCATGTCCGCACTCATGAGCTGCTACTCCGATTGCAGCAACAGAAGTTGAACCATATACACTCTCGGACAAATTAACAGTCTTGGTACGCGGGTCATAATGGTCGGTCAGACTGCCCGCCACTTGACGGATCTGCACATCATATATCCCCTGTGAATTCAAAAGTTGTCTGGCTGCCTCGGCTCCTGTCATGCCGGTCATGCTTCTGACTCTTGAAAAACGTGAATATGTACTTTTTACCTTAGCAGAGGCCAAAAGCGACAAAATAACGCCAATGAGTACAAGTATCATTGTGGGATCGAACATGCTGTAATATCCGTATCCATAACCATATCCGTACATATAATCCAACTCCTTTCAAATTCGTAACTGTTAAGCACCTTTACAGTTACGAACAAAAATAAATACAAGCTTTCAAAGATAAAGATTTTGCTAGCCGAGAACCTGTCCAACTTCTACGTGGTATCCACGCATAAAAGAAGCGGTATCCATTCTCTTCTTACCTTCAAGCTGAAGTTCATTTATTGTGAGAAGCCCTTTACCGGTTTTAACGGAAAAGGAATCTTTTTCAATGCTAACCACCTGGCCAAAAGTCACCGATTCATCGACATAATCTTTTTCTTCTGAGACATCAGCCGACCAGATCTTTAACGTCTTTCCATCAAATTTAGTATAAGCACTCGGCCATGGATTAAGGCCGCGTATAAGACGCTCTATTGACACCGCATCCATAGACCAGTCAATAAGGCCCATAGACTTATCTAGCATAGTAACATGGGTAGCCTTTGTCTCGTCCTGCTTTACAGGATTAAGTGTACCTTCTTCTGCCTTGTCGAGGGTAGAAAGAATAAGTTCTCCGCCGGCAAGACTGAGACGGTCAAAAAGACTGCCTCCTGTTTCTTTAGCATCCAGACGAACATCAACAGTTTCAAGAATATCACCTGTGTCAAGTCCGATATCCATCTGCATCGTGGTTACACCACTTATCTCATCACCATTGATCACAGCCCACTGTATAGGGGCTGCTCCTCTGTATTTAGGAAGAAGCGATGCATGAATATTGATACATCCATACTTCGGCAAATCAAGAATCTGTGCAGGTAGAATCTGACCAAAAGCAATGACAACTATTACGTCAGGATTAATTTTCTTAAGTTCTGCTAAGAATTCTTCATCTTTGCGAACACGAACCGGCTGGTATACGGGAATTCCATACTCTATCGCCTTTTCTTTAACCGGTGGCATGGAGAGCATCTTTCCGCGCCCTTTTGGCTTGTCTGGCTGTGTCACAACTGCCGCTATCTCATGACGGCTATGATATAAAGCTTCAAGTGTCGGAACAGCGAAATCCGGTGTTCCCATAAATACAATCTTCATATATGTCAGTATCCCTTTACTTTCTCATCGAAAACTAAAAGATTATTCTTCTTCTGCAGATACGTCCTGCAGCTCGCCTTCTACTTTCTCAACATAGAGGTGTCCATGCAGGTGATCGCATTCATGGCAGATGGCACGTGCCAAAAATTCTTCAGCCTCCAAGACAAATTCTTCCATATTTTCATTCAGTGCACGAACTTTCACATGATTCGGGCGGGTTACTACACCGGCTTTGCCAGGAACACTTAAGCATCCCTCCTGACCGGTCTGACTGCCGGACATCTCTTCGATAACAGGGTTGATAAGCACATACTGGTTGCCATCTTCTACATCAATAACAACTATCTGCTTGCGAATGCCAACCTGAGGTGCCGCTAGACCTACTCCTCCGGCGGAATACATGGTATCGAACATATCTTCTATAAGTTCAAGTGTGTGATCAGTAACCTCAGTCACTGCTTTACATTCTTTGTTTAATATTTCATCTCCAATTGTTCTGATTGATCGGATTGCCATTTTATACTATCTTCCTCTCTATGATATATCGTATTGAATTTGAACCGTTTTGAAACTTATATTTTCTGCGACTATAAGTTCAATTTGATTCCTGATTTGATCAAGTATATCACATTTTTTACACTTTATATATAAAATTTTTCTGTAGATGTCATTAACTTTGTATACCGGAGCCTGAGCAGGTCCGATACATTCTGCATAATTACGTATTTCTTTCGCTGCTTTTTTTGTGAGCTCATCTAGCAATTCTTCATTTTTACATGAAAAAAGCACTGCTGCCATCCGGCATACAGGCGGATAATTAAGAAGTTTTCTATAATTTATCTCATGACTGTAAAATTGTTCATAATCTTGGTTAGCGGCGGCCTGTACAGCATAATGATCCGGCTGATATGTCTGAATAATAACATCTCCTGGTATATCTGCCCGCCCGGCTCTCCCGGCCGCCTGTGTTAGAAGCTGAAAAGTTCTCTCTGAACTGCGATAATCAGGTGTGTTAAGTGATAAATCTGCAGCTAGAATACCTACTAAGGTTACTCCGGGAAAATCATGCCCCTTGACGATCATCTGTGTGCCGATAAGTATATCCGCTTCATGAGCAGCAAATTTTTCCAGAATATCCTCATGGCCGCCTTTTTTTGCGGTAGTGTCAGCGTCCATTCTTAGCAGGCGTGCCTCAGGAAAACGTATTTTTGTAAATTCTTCAATCTTTTGAGTTCCTGCACCAAAACCGGCAATATAAGGCGAACCGCATGATGGACAGTTCTTCATAAGCGGAATTGTATATCCGCAGTAATGGCATATGAGGCGGTTCTTGCCATGAAGTGTAAGTGATACATCACAATGCGGACAGGTTACAGACTTTCCGCAGGAACGACACGAAACAAAGTTTGAATAACCGCGTCGGTTCATAAATAGCATTATTTGCTCGCCTTTTTTTAGCCGCTCTTCAATCATATTATCCAATGAGGTGCTAAATATCGATTTGTTTCCAGACTGCAGTTCTTTTCGCATATCAACAACCTGCACCGAAGGAAGAAAACTCCCTTTGATCGCCCTTTTTGTCAGCGAAAGAAGAACGTAATCTCCATTTTGAGCATGCATGTACGATTCCAGTGAAGGTGTTGCTGACCCCATAACCAGTGCGGCATTAGACATACTAGCCAGTTTGGCGGCAACTTCTCTTGCATGGTAACGTGGCATGGTTTCGCTTTTATAAGCACCTTCATGTTCCTCATCAATCAAAATCAACCCCAGATTGGAGAATGGTGCAAACAATGCAGAACGTGGACCGATCATAACTGATACATCTCCCCTGGCTGCTCTCTCCCATTGATCATAGCGTTCGCCGGCAGATAACTTAGAATTAAGGATCGCAATTCTGTCACCAAATCTCTTATAAAAGCGCATTACTGTTTGATATGTAAGAGAAATTTCCGGAATCAGCAATATTATCTGTTTTCCGTCAGCAAGTACACGAGACATAATTTCCATGTATACTTCTGTTTTTCCGCTTCCCGTAATTCCGTGAATCAGATAGGTTCCTCGTTTACCGGCATCATAATCCAAACAAAATCTGTCAACGGCTTTTTGCTGTTCACTGTTAAGATGAACTGTCTGCCCCATCGGAATTGGCATTTTTGACCGATTTAAACCTCTTTCTTCACGTACAGTGTCAATAGAAATCTGTCCTAACTTTACCATGGGCATAATAGATGTCTTCGTTATGGCTAATTCTCTTCTGGCTAATTCCATAGGAATATTTTTGCTTTGTTTAAATGCTTCTAAAATACGCAAACGAGCCTTGTAGTGTTTATTTTTTGCCTCAAGAATGGCAAACTCAAGCTCGTCTTTATTCATAAGACAGTGAATGGTCATTTTTTCACGAGGCTTTATCTTTTCTTTGACCGGAAGGACGGTTTTAAGAGTCTGATTCATGGTAGCACCATATTTATTTCGCATCCACAGGGCAAGCTTTATTAATTTGGACTGAACCGGCATACTATCAGACGCCAAAGCGGATATCTCTTTGATACGCATTGGATCATATTCTGCTTTATCACTTAGCTCTACAACATATCCAGTCCGAGAAGAATTACCTTTTCCAAATGGGACCATAACACATGTTCCTACTGTTATTTTGTCGGACAAGTGTGCAGGAATCCGGTACTGAAAAGGTCGGTCTACCTTTTCGTGCGATATATCTATGATAATATCCGCATATTGATATGCCATGGTTAATTCACACTCCCGAAATAAAATAATGATGGTGGTTTTAAAATGTATTTTTATCCTGGTATCATCAAATATATCTTGCAGCTATTTCTCCCAGTTTCATGCTGTTAGATCCTTTGAAAAGAACAGCATCTCCAAAACCGATCTGTGCGTCCAGCCAGTCAAGCATATCTTCTTTCTCGTTTTCATCAAAAGAAACAACATGAAAATCAGGTTTTAGATGCTTCACACCATCTGCTATAGACTTTGCCAGTTCTCCGTATACAACCAGAATATCTACCGGTTTTGAGGCCAAAAACTCGCCAACATCTCTGTGAAACTTAAGAGTATCCTCTCCAAGTTCCTTCATATCGGCAAGTACGGCAATTCTTCGTCCTGCTGTCAATGCAGAGAGTACATTGATGGCTGCCTTCATAGAATCCGGACTAGCATTGTACGTATCATCTACTATGGTATAACCGTCTTTATGGTAAATCTGCTGACGATTTTTAAATCCACCAAATTCATTCAGTTTCTTTGCAGCTTCGTCAAGCGGTACTTTATAGAAATCAGCAACTGCCAGTGCAGCTAAAGCGTTCATAACATTGTGTTCGCCCATAACACCTAAGCTTACAGGAACACGCACACTTCCATGAACCATAATAAACTCTGGAAATCCATCGTGATATGTAAGATCAACGGCACGGTATTCATTATCGGTACCAAGACCATAACGAACGGTCCTGCATCCATTTTTTGCCTGCACAGTTGAAAGCATATCATTGTCACCATTGACGAAAAGAATACCGCCTTCTTTCATTCCGTCCTGAATATGGAGCTTTTCATTTAAAATATTCTCTCTTGAACCAAGATTTTCGATATGAGTAACACCAATATTGGTCATAACTGCACAGTCCGTTGCGGCTATTTCAGCAATAACAGCCATCTCGCCAGGTTCACTCATGCCGAGTTCTAATACAGCTATCTCATCATTATCCGATATTTCAGATATCGTAAGAGGAACTCCTATCTGGCTGTTATGATTGGCAGGTGTCTTGAAAGTGTTATATTTGGCAGACAAGGCTGCGGCTATCATCTCTCTTGTAGTGGTTTTTCCAACACTTCCGGTAATACCAACTATCGGAATGGAAATACGGGAACGAAGGTATCGTCCTATAACCTGCAAGGCCAGCTTAGTATCATTTACTCGTATCAATGCACCGTGAAATCCGTCAGGAACAGCATCGTGCTCTGAGGTAAGTGCAGCAGCGGCTCCATTGTCAATCGCCTGATTAATAAAATGGTGTGCGTCTGACTTCTCGCCTATAAGAGGTACAAAGAGATCGCTGCCTTTCATATTTCGTGAGTCAATACTAATATGCTTAAGCTCTGTATTCATATCACCGCAAAGCAGTACACCTGATACTGCATCTACGATATCTTTAACTATAATATGCTCCATTCTTATCCTCCTAGACCATGTGCAGTTTTTCTACTGTCTCCTGCACCACCTCACGATCAAGGAAATGATGACGAACTCCCTCAATCTCCTGATAATCCTCATGTCCTTTTCCGATGATCGCAATTATGTCCCCATCCTGAACGTGAGACAGGCTATATTCGATTGCCTCACGCCTGTCAGGGATTTCTATATACTTACCATCAGTTTTTCCAAGACCAACTTTAATATCAGCCAGGATATCCTCAACTTTTTCAAATCGTGAATTATCCGCGGTAATGATCGACAAATCTGCCATCTTTCCGCCAATTTCCCCCATAGAATATCTTCTGTCTCTTGCCCTGTTGCCACCGCAACCAAACACACATACCAGACGCTTCGGTTTATAATCGCGAAGAGTCGCAAGAAGGCTTTCCATACTCACTGCGTTGTGGGCATAGTCTACAATAACAGTGCATGAGGCTGATTTGTATACAATTTCCATGCGTCCGTCAACATGAATATGTTCAAGTGCATGGCAGACCTTTTCTTTCGGCAGGTTAAAAAAACTGCAAACTCCAACAGCAGCTAGTGCGTTGTTAACATTGAATTTTCCGGGAATGCCAACCTTTAAATCACTTTCATATAATCCATGAGTTTTAAATTCAACACCTACAAAGTCGTGTTCACGCACATAGTGTATATCATCTGCTGTAAAATCAGCTTTTTGATCCAATGCAAATGTAAGAATCTTGGCAGAAGCACCTTCAACGATTTTATCAAAATGTGAATCATCACGGTTTACCAATGCGGTTTTGCAATTTTTCAACAGTTGCTTTTTATAGTAAAGGTATTCATCAAAGTCAGCATGTTCATTTGGACCAATATGATCATTCGAAATATTCAGGAAAATTCCGTAATCAAATGAAATTCCGTCTACACGGTGCATAAGATAACTCTGTGAGGAAACTTCCATAACCATAAATTTACAGCCGTCTTCAACCATTTTGGAAAAATATTCCTGCAGAATATAGGATTCAGGTGTAGTATTTTTGGTCGGATAGTGATTTTCTCCGATTATTGCACCATTTGTTCCGATAAGTCCTGTCTTCTGTCCTGATGCCTCTAGTATTGATTTGATCATATATGTGGTCGTGGTTTTTCCTTTTGTACCTGTCACTCCTATAGAAGTCATCTTTCTAAGAGGATAGTCAAAACGTGCAGCAGAAAGAAGTGATAAAGCATTTCGTCCGTTTTCAACCTGAATTACAGTGACACCCTCAGGTACATCAACTGGATGCTCAACAACAAGTACCGGGGCACCTTTTGATAGCACATCCGGTATAAATGTATGAGAATCCACATTAGCACCGCGCATGCAGACAAATACTGTACCAGGCGCTGCCTTTCTCGAATCGTACACAACATCAAAAACATCAACATCAAGACTTCCCTGAAGCAATTTATATGGCAATTCTTCAAGCCAACTTCTAAATTTCATAGAATCCCTCCCGATTAATATCCTTCTTCAAGCATATTTTCAAACTGTTCCATACTCATAAGTATCTTTCTTGGCTTAGTGCCCTCTTCTTCGCCGACTACACCTGCATCAGCAAGCTGATCCATGATTCGTGCAGCACGGTTAAATCCTATCTTGAACATCCTCTGCAACATACCTATAGAAGCTTTATCCTTTTCGATGATAAATTTGCCAGCCTGTGTAAAATAAGCATCGCGTTCACCACCGCCAAAGCCAGAATCTGTGGATGTGGCACGTATTTTAGACTCAACTTCTGAGCTATACTCGGCAGTAAGTCCCTGCTTACTTAGAAACTCTACAACATTGGACACTTCATTATCTGATACAAATGCACCCTGCACACGCTGAGGCTTCTGATATCCTGACGGATAAAACAGCATATCGCCTTTTCCCAGCAGCTTTTCGGCACCATTCATGTCAATAATAGTACGTGAATCCACACCGGATGATACTGAAAAGGCTATTCTTGACGGAATGTTAGCCTTAATAACACCGGTTATGACATTTACAGAAGGACGCTGTGTTGCAATGACAAGATGAATGCCGGCAGCACGAGCCAACTGTGCAAGACGGCAGATAGCATCTTCAACTTCTCCCGGGGCCACCATCATAAGATCAGCAAGCTCATCCACAATAATAATAATCTGTGGCAGTTTCTTAGGCTTCTTAGGATCATCGATATCAGCAATAGTATCAATTTTTTCATTAAAGCCTTTGAGGTCTCGCACACCGTATTTGGCAAATTTCTGATATCGTTCTGTCATTTCATTTACAGCCCAGTTAAGTGCACCCGAAGCCTTCTTAGGATCTGTCACGACAGGTATAAGAAGATGCGGAATGCCATTGTAGACACTTAACTCAACTACTTTTGGATCGATCATGATAAGTTTTACATCACTCGGTTTTGCCTTATATATGATGCTCATGATCAGTGTATTGATGCAGACAGATTTACCGGATCCCGTGGCACCGGCGATAAGAAGATGAGGCATCTTGGCAATGTCGCTCACAACAGTTTGTCCTGCTATATCTTTGCCGACTGCAAATGCAAGACGCGATGGATATTGCCTAAATGACTCTGACTCAAGTAGGTCTCTTAGCAAAACTACGTGGTTTTCACGGTTTGGCACTTCTATTCCTACTGCAGCCTTGCCGGGAATAGGGGCCTCTATACGAATATCGGCTGCGGCAAGATTAAGCTTGATATCATCTGCCAGTGCAACAATTTTGCTTACCTTCACACCCTGCTCCGGATGCAGCTCATATCTTGTGACTGTAGGTCCACAGCTTATATTGGTGACAGTTACACCGACTCCAAAGTTCTGAAGAGTCTGCTGCAGCTTAATAGCAGTTTCCTTATACTCCTTATCTGAGAAATCGTTTTCTCCAGATCCTCGTTTTAAAAGCGACAGAGGTGGGAATACATATTCCTGCTTAACGGACTTATCTTCCTCTTCTTTTCGCTCTATCTGTTCATTAAC
>CAVKOQ010000098.1:0-10236 GCA_963657995.1 bacterium | reverse complement strand
GAAAACCGAATAAATCGCGAAACAGCCATCGACCGTCGGAATATTCATCCGGCGGCCGTTTTTATTCTGAATTGCGTGACAGGGATAATTCTATTACAGTAAGTTAAAAGAGGAAATGGAAGAGCTGTTAAAATCCATGGTTGCTGAATGTGATCTTATAAAAGAAGCAAAAGAAAATATGGATGAGACATGAAATAATCAGGTGAGTTATTTCTTGAAGTATAGTGATGCAAAATAAGAGCTTAACCGCTGGGCCTCATCATTTGACATATCTTTTATCACAAAAAAATAGAGCCAGTGCAAAAAATACACTAACTCTATCTGGACATTCATTCTTCAGTTTCAGGAAATCCAAATATCAGAGAAAATTCCACCTCATCACTATTGGACCAGCTGTTGACGCTGATATGATCCGCCATAGCCAGAGCCATACGCATCTGCTTCTGAGTGGCCGTGATATCGAAACCGCATCGGCCGGTAAAGACCGCGGTAATATCATGAAACCGATCCTGACGGATAGTCAATTTGGCACCAGCCAGTTCCGCAAAGTCCTTTAGAATCGGTAGAAGTGCCGTATCAAACCACGTCCGGAAATCTCGGACTGCATCGTTAGCGCGTTTCCGTCTAACGCTCTCGATAGCATCCATGGCGGCCACAGCTTCGTCATGAGATAAGGTCTCTGCCATGTCCGCTAAGTTACCGACCTGATCCGTACCGGTATAATCAAATTTCAATACCTTATCGCTTTCATTTTGCTCTAAAAGCTCATTCTGTTCCATAAAATATCATCTCCAAAGATTTATATTTTGTTCTTTAGAACAAATATATCATATAAAAGATTGGAAGAAAATAATTTTCGTTCGACAGGATTCGACAAAAAATGACAAAAATGGAGGATCACAGAGATCCTCCTATTCGAGATAAGCCTTGAGGGCCTTCAGCAATCTTTTCTGTTCATCTGGTGGAAGAGTGCGAATTGCTTCTGGCAGACCGTTCGCCAGTCCATCCACGGAATGTGTTACAACATCAACCAGGAGAGTATCCGCGGAAACATCCAAAGCATTTGCAATGGCAACGAATGTATCTAATCTTACAGTTTTCATACCACGTTCAATGACGCTTATATGCGTTGAGCTGAGATCGACAAGAGCAGCCAGATTTTCCTGTGTCAAGCCTTTTGCTTCTCTTGCGGTCTTAATGCGCAATCCCACTGCTTTTAAATCCATCGCGTATCTCCTTTAGCACAAAAATTTGGTCTAAAGGTATTATATCCGTTGGGCAGGATGCAATACAGAATCCATGAAACTATATATTGTTCTTTAGAACTATGCTGCGAATTTATTTTCTTTCCCGGTCAGTATAAATGTTCTGAAAAATGCAATGCCTGTGAAATCAAAACCATACACCGAAGAGATTGTAGACAGGCATACAAATGGAAGAGCAGGATTTGTTAACTGTCTTGATTACTACAATGAGTGTCATGCTTTGAAATTGTTTTGAACCGCCGTATGCCGAACGGCATGTACGCTGGTGTGAAAGTGGAGAGAAAATCTGCCCTACTCGATCCAAAAAGTGTTATTAGCAAAAACTGTTATATGAGAGATAGAACATAAAAACAGAATACCATGAAGCCGGAACCAAAAACATTTATCCGCAAAAAATCTACGCTATCAGATTACACATACTGGGAATGTGATTACCTATGAATATCAACTACAATGCGGCCGCAGAAATCAGTTGTGTGAGACATACTGATAGCAGATATGAAATAAAAGCGGAGAAAAACTTATGGATAGAAAAATTTATATTGAAAGATCGGACAATGGAATGTATATGGCCTCTTTTTATTACGATCGGGGCCATGGGTACCGGCATTACGCTGACAGCGGCCAGTACTGTTATTTTTGCTGACAAGGACTGGACAGTATCCGCAAACCGTCAGGCGGAAGACCGGGTACACCGTATTGGAACAAAGGAAAACGTCAATGTGATTACGGTTGTTGCCAAAAACACCATCGATGAGTACGTGGAAGCAATTTTACAGGAGAAGGAACTGTACACCGACCTCATCATGGAAGGTACAGACGTTGTCATGGATAAGACGAACCGCCCGCAGCTGATTGCAGAGCTTCTGGGAATCACCGTTGAGGAATTAAAGAAGCGTGTAGCCAAAGCGGAAAAGGTACATGCCGCAGAAAAGGATGCAAAGTAAAAAGTATCAAAGTTTCGTGGCAGATAGATAACAAGGCGGGGACGATCAGAGTAACATCCGGTTCACTCTTTTTGTATGCAATAGCAGATGTCAGCCTTACGGCATGCTGGTAGCGTGACCAAAAAGTGTTATCCGCAAAAAAATATCAAAAAAAATTTTTTCATACTGTTTATGTAGTTGTTGAGTGTCCTAGTAGATGTGGATACAATCGCTGGGTAGCACAAACAGAAATTAAAATCATACAAGGAGGGTCATATCATGACAAGAAAAAATTTAATTAAAATCTCGGAGGAGACAAGAAAGAGTCTCACTGCAGACATTGCAAAGGCACAGGAGGCTGGTTACGATATTACGAATCTCTCCGTTGAAAACCTTACGTCAAGAGCACAAGTTTTCCCGGAAGTACATCTGCTGGACATTATGTATCAGGATGGCCTTAAGGAGGCAATGAAAACACTGATTTCTTATTATGCAGCTCCTGTAATTAATCATGAGCAGGAGTATCCGATGCATACTAGATTTCTCGATGTGTTCAACTTCTGCGGGAAAATGTTAGTGGCTTCTTCATATGATGATTCCAATGTAGATGGAAATGATTTGAAGAACGCTGCTTCTAAAATAAGCACTCTGGTTTCAGTGATGCTGATTCCTGATTCGGAGGAGATTTATGCTAGAGATTTTAAGGAAAAAAAAGATTTTTTGGATCTTTTTAACATTCTGAACAGAAATTGGTCGGAGGTTTCATTGGGCTCAAGCATTTACTGGCTGCTTCTGGGGGTTATGGATTTCCCTGCAATCAAGTTTGTAGATACTCCAACGGCAAGAATCAGCTTTGCTATTTGGCTGAAAGAACTCACCGCATTTTGGCCAGAAACTGTCTGGAATTGGGATGATTTCGATTGCTAAGCTATACAAAAGAGATGGCCACATTTATGAAATAAAATTAAATGCCTGTCACACTAACATGTAGTACCACTCAATAATGAGTGCACCTGGTGGCGCACATTTCTGACCGATGCAAGCACGGGATCCGTTCAGTAGAGGAAAGGATATGGTCGAAGGCAAGTGTCCATCGTGATCTCTCTATGAAGAGCCGAGAAATTTGTATTTCTCGGCTCTTCTGCTTTAATGATGGAATTAAAATATTTTATAATCGGTTTTGGGATAATAGGAAAGGCTGGTTGGTTGTAGATTCCCTTTTAGTTCACAAACAGGAACAAGCTACAATTTTCTTATGATTGGTACTGGCGAGCCTGTCCTTTCCGTGATACAATATATACGTTATCAAGAAACACGGTCCTGAATCATGGAGGCGCAAAGTATGGAACCAATGTATTTGTCAATCCAGCCGAAAAAGACCGGGGAACGCATAAGGAAGCTGCTTTTGGAACAGGGGTATACGATTCGGGAAATCCAGGGAGCTTTCGGGTTTGAAAATCCGCAGGCCATTTACAAATGGCTGTCCGGCAATTCGTTACCCAGCATAGACAATTTCATTATTTTAAGTAGATTATTACATACTACGATTGAAGATATCCTCGTCATTGACGGGGATATTCCTTGTTTATGGGGAATTTTAAACCGATGGTTGAATGACATCCGCCGCCGTATGATTTACAATCAGAACAGAAACAAATAGCGGAGATGAGGGCAGAGAGGACGGCAAAGCATGGAATCGGTACATAAATGTATGTTAAATGATATTCCGCGAAAGAAACAGAAAAATAAAACACGAAAACCGGAATATCCAGTTTTCCTTACTTACGGACCGACTCACGGTTTTCTCCTGGGATGGATAAAACGCTGGAGAGAAGACATTATCTGCAGCTGCCAGAGGTTGCGTTACGGATACTGCTACCGTGATGTCTGGTCGATTGACTGGTGGTTCGTTACCATTGTTCCGAACATGATTCATGATCTACGTATCAACAGTCACGGGTATCCGGGATGCTTCACCGGAACCGAGGAAGAAAATGTACGGAAGTGGAACAGAATCCTGAAGCGCATGGAATTTTTGTTCCGGGAGGCAAACGAGGAAACCTGCCGCAGGAAGAATCCATATCAGGATGCATATCATCAGGCAATGGCGGCATTCACCCGGAAATACGGGATGTTCGGCGAAAAGTTGAAGACGAAAGAAGAAAAAGAACAGGAAAAGAAGAAAGGAACCAGTCGTATGTACACCATGTCCGATGTGCCGGAATATAAGGACATATCGGATCAATGGCTGACAGCAGAGAATGAATTGACGTCATATCGGGATCGGTGCATGAAAGAGGGTATGAAGCTCTTTACCAGATATTTCTGGAATTTGTGGGACTGAGATCATTTGCGTTGAAAAGAACATTATGGGAGGCGAAAATCATGCAGAAAATTACATCGGCTTATGCAAACAAGATGTTGAGATGCCTTGAGGAAGAAAAAGTATTCTGAGTAAACAAGGAAGCTGCATTCAGCACTTATTTGGATGCGGTCAACGATGAGCCGGTCATTCTGGAATATGACAGAGTGAATGGGAACATGGTTCGTATGATCGGGTTTGGAGATTAACTTATACTGATATTATATTTATACGATGATTTTATTATAGAAGAAACGAGTTTTTGAACAGGCATCTGAGCAAGTTTTCAGGTGCCTGTTTGAATTCAGAATAATAAATAAAGAAAAGCAACTTGAGCGGAAGTTTTACTGACATTGACGGAAATCAGCAGCTGTTTTATACTGGAAATAGAGATTTTACGAGGGGGAATGGTAATGAATGATATCCATATGCAGCAGATTTTTAATCATTACATTGATGATTTTGAAAAACTGAATGACCCGGAGCACATGGAATATTATAAATGGCAGATCGTAAAGAAATTCCGTCCGATGATGGATGAAGCGTTTGAAACTGATGATTCCGCTTTTGCTGAGAAGCTTATGGAAGTCAAGAAGATTACGTCCAATCTGGTGGACAGCTACACGCAGCCTTTTTACGGTCTGGTAAAATTTGCAGAAAAAGAACCGGATACTGTCAGCAATATGTTTCAGGAGCTGTTCGCCGCGTCCGCCGGTCCGATGGAGAAACGTCAGGCCGCAGTATCAGAGTTTTTAAAGAAAAGCCATGAACTGCGGGATAAATACTATCCGGACAGTTTTCTTTATAAGGATGATATGCATTCGGTCACGACGTACCTGTTCCTTTATGATCCGGATCATAACTATATCTTTAAATCCAGCCATGCCCTGATTTTTGCAGACTGCATCGAATTTTACGATGACTGGGGTTCTGGAGACTCTGTCAAGCTGGACGTTTATTACAGGATGTGTGACCAGGTTGCTTCTGCAATAAAAAGCAGCCCTGCGATGATGAATACAGATGCCAGCCGGTTTGAAAATGGCTGGGGAGTAGACCCGACCACATTCGCTCCGGATACAGAGAAACATATTCTGGTATTTGACCTCATCTATTGCTGTTCAACCTACGGTCTGTTTGAGGGTATTACGTTCAAACGACCGAAAACAAAGGAAAAACAGTTGATACAAGAAAAGAAAGAGAAGGCTCTTCGTCTGTCCAAAGACCTAGAAGAGGCCAGAGCAAACTATGAGAAACTTATGGAAGCCCTTCAATACCTGGATAAGGCATATGCGGTCGGAACAATGATCCGGCATAAAAAATACGGCGATGGCAGAATTACTGATAAGCATGGAACCACAATTGAAGTGAATTTCCAGAATGGAGATATAAGAAAGCTTGGAATTGTATTATCCTCAGTAAACGATATTATCGTATCAGTAATCGAAGGATACGGAGGATATATTGAGAAATGCCGGGATATTCTAAAAAAGGAATCCAGCATTCGGAGTGCGGTGAGCTTTGCAGAGAAAAATTTTGCCCCATATGTTGAAGATCTGGAATGACTGGAGGTGGAATAAATAATGGGATTCTTTGATTTTTTGAAACGAAAAAAGAAAGAACAGGAGAAGATGGCGCCTGAAATGCCTCAGGTGGATTTACCGGCTCCCGTTGGTATACCGCAAAATTCTAAACCACTGCCAAAGCCTGCTGCCTCCGCTGCATCGGCAGTTCCACCAGTGCCAGAGGAAGAGAAAAAATATTATCAGCCGGATGAATATTACACGGAAAAATCCCATGAGGGAACTATGTTTGAGAAAACAGTCGTGACCTTTGATGAACGTAAGAAAATCTCCATACCATCTTCCGGTGGGCTGTACGTTGCAGAAATCCTTCTGTTAGATTATTGTTCCAAAGGAAAATACCCTCATCCCAAAGGCGGATATCCGGGGTTCTGGTGGTTTGCGTATGGAATCCGCAATGTAGGGGCTGCATTAAAGAGTCTGGAGGAACGGGGATTCCTGACATATGGACCGGCTCATGATGCACTGAAAGGGTTCACGGTTGCAGAGCTGAAAACACTTCTGCAACAGAAAGGCGCTCCAGTAAGCGGGAAAAAGGCGGATCTGATTGAACGCGTGATGAAAAATTTCTCAGAGGAAGAGCTTCTGGCAGCAGGAATGGAGAGAAAGTACGTCCTTACAGAAAAAGGCAGAGCGGAGCTGGATGAAAATGCTTACGTTCCGTATATGCACAAATACCCATATAAAACGGTCGAGGGATGCGAAAATGAATTCAATGTTTGGAGCGTAAATCAGCTCCTCGGAACCAGTGATAAATCAAACTGGAAGGCAGCCGTTGATGAACTAGAAAGAAAATATAATGAAAAACTGGATGAAAATCATGATTCTTTCATGAAAGAGCTGAAAAAATATGATCCGGAAGGATATAATACGCTCCGTACACAGGATCAGCAGATACGGGCGGTGCAGAAACAGGCAGATATCTATTATAAGACCGATGACATAGATTCTTATATAGCTTTCTGGGAAGGTTTATGGAAGAATGGTGGTTTGAAATTCGAAGGTTCAGGATGGCATTTTACTTTGCCGGATCTATATATCAAAACGAAGCAGTATGATAAAGCCCTGCAGTTTCTGGACTATCTGAAACGTAAGAAACCCGGTTATGCAGATAAGGTAATGAAATATATAGAACGGGTACAGAAACTGAAAGAAAAAGCGGAGAATGGCCCATGCACGGCAGATTTACAGTGAAAATGGATATATGAATTGTTCTCTGATGGGAAGTGTACACGCTTCTTTTTCTAGGGACAATCGATTATTCTGATTTCTGATTGATTTCAAGACTCTTAATCACATTTTGTGGCAGGAATTTTTTATAGATAGAAAAGGGAAATGCCGATTTTTTCTTTTATGGTAAAAAAATAAAATAATTTAAAAGTTTCGTTGGATTTTAGTATTTCATGTCGTATACTATTATTATACGAAAGAACGAGAGGAGAAAATTTGGAAGATTCGGATAGTAACAGGCAAAGCTAAGTGTATTCCCCGCATAGGCGGGGATGAATCCCACCGTCTGCATGACCGCAAGTAAGAGTCTGAGTATTCCCCGCATAGGCGGGGATGAATCTAATCGAACTCCTCCGGCACGCTGTGTGTGGAAGTATTCCCCGCATAAGCGGGGAAGGCCTGTAAACAACTCTTCCTGGTTATCGTTGTTTCGTATTCCCTGCATTTGCGGGGAGTATAACTTTCAAAATGTACTTTATTTTTGACAGAATAAAGTACATTTTTTTACATATTCCACGGGTAGTTAGCCTGTGGAATTTTTTTTGAATATCAAATCTTGGTTGCCAAAAATGCTTATCCGCAAAAAATCTACATCGTTAAATTGTACATATTGAGAATGTAATCAATGATTCGTACCTCAACAACGTAGGCACGAGAATCAAGTGTGTAAGACATATTGATTGCAGATATAATAAGGGAGGCTAAAATTTATGGCAAAAGTAATAGCAATAGCAAATCAGAAAGGTGGAGTTGGAAAGACTACAACCGCAGCCAATATTGGCGTAGGTTTTGCGCGTGAAGGAAAAAGAGTCCTTTTAATTGATGCAGATCCGCAGGGAGACCTTACCAAATCGCTCGGCTTTGATGATCCGGATACTTTATCGGATACTCTGAGCACCGTCATGACAAAAGTGGTTAATGGGGAAGATGTTGCATCGGATTATGCAATCTTAAAACACGAAGAGGGCGTAGACTTGTTACCAAGCAATATTGAGCTGTCTGGCATGGAAATGACATTGGTCAATGTAATGAACCGTGAACATGTTCTGGAGGCTTATATTGAGGAACAGAGAGAAAACTACGACTATATTATCATCGATTGTATGCCATCTCTCGGCGTCATCACCATCAATGTGCTGACGGCAGCCGATTCTGTTATCATTCCGGTGGAAGCTGCATATCTCCCTGAAAAAGGACTGGAACAATTGATGAAAACTATTTTCAAGGTTAAGAAAATGCTTAATAAGAATCTCAAAATCAAAGGCATTTTGATCACCAAAGTCAACAGCCGCACCAGATTTGCAAAAGCAATCTGCGAAGAAATCCATAGAGCATATGGGAAAAGCATCCGTATTTTTAAAAATAATGTCCCCTCCTCCATAAGGGCTGCAGAAACACCGGCAGCAGGCGTGAGCATCTACTTATATGATCCGAAAGGTGTAGTGGCAAAAGCATATCAGAATCTTGTTGAGGAGGTACTTGGCGATGAGCAGTAAGTATGATTTTGGTAAAAGAATTAAGGCCACGGGCTTGGATGAATTAACCAGAACATCTGGCGCAGATACAGAAAACACTAACCTTAAAAAAATGGTAGCAATTTCCGAGCTTCATCCTTTTAAAGCACATCCTTTTAAGGTTGTAGATAACGAGGATATGCAGAAGCTGATCGAAAGCATCAAGGAAAGTGGAATCATCACGCCGCTGATTGTTCGTAAAGATTCTGCGAGCAGTGGATATGAAATTATTGCCGGACATCGAAGGAAACATGCAGCAGAAGTGGCCGGGCTTACTGAAGTGCCGGTATATGTAGTGGAGCTTGATAATGATGCTGCAGTAATTGCCATGGTAGATTCAAACCTACAGCGGTCTGAATTTCTTCCGTCTGAGCGGGCGTTTTCGTATCGTATGAAAATGGAAGCATTGAAGCGACAGGGCAAGCGTACGGATCTCGATGAGGAGGAACGTAATAAGCCGCGTGTGGAAGCTGCTGAAAAAGTAGCGAGAGATGCCAATGACAGTGCTACCCAGGTAAGAAGATACATCCGCTTAACCTATCTGACTAAAGAGTTGTTGGATATGGTGGATACTGGTGCTATTAAGCTGACTCCAGCAGTGGAGTTATCTTATCTTACCCAGGATAATCAGAGAGTGCTTTATGACTACATGCAACGTTTCAAGGTTATGTCAGTTTCAAATGTACAGGCGGTCGAACTTAGAAAAAATGGTGCTCAGGAGCCCCTGGATGAAGAGGTAATTGATTTGCTTTTTACAGTGGGTGCTCCGAAGCCGAAGAAGTACAAAGTGGCGTTTGATGACGCGGAAATCAAGACATATTTCAAACCAGATACAAGCGCAAAAAAGATGCGAGAAACCATCATCCTGGCATTGGAAGAGTGGAACAGAAATCATTCGGAAGAATAACCGGAGGTGACAGCGCATGAGATCAGAAGCCTTAAAACGGGCGCAGAGTAAGCATGCACATATGACATCCGCATCCGTCCTCCCAAGGCTACAAAAGATGTCTGGAAGAACGTAGCAGCAGAGAGCGGATTATCCATGCAGCGTTATATTATCAAGACCGTAAATACTGACTGCAATCCAGAAACTCCTGAGAATGCATGGACCAAAAAACGTTATCCGCAAAAAAGTAGAAAAAATTTATAGAACATATTTTATATAAAAGAACTTTTACATAAGAAGCCGGCTAACTATGTGGAGCTTCATGGTAAGTTGGCAGTACGAAAAAAACAAAAAGTGTTATCCGCAAAAAAAAATTGACTTTTTGGGATTTCAGCAGAATGCGACATACTGATATAGTAGAAAGCTTCCTGTATACTTTAAATAGGTCAAGAGATTGACACAAAAAAATACCT
>CAVKOQ010000097.1:0-10290 GCA_963657995.1 bacterium | reverse complement strand
GTCCAGGAGTGACACGAACCATCAAAGAGATGGAAGCCGGAGGATACCTTGAAAAGATCGCCTCGGCGGACGACGGCCGCATTACCTATATTTCTATCACAGAATCCGGTAAAAGGCTCTGGCGGACATATGATACTGAATTTTTCAGTGAACTCGCCCCATTTATGGATTCCATATCTGATGAAGATGCAGAGAAGATGATTCAGACTATTGCTTCATTTTATGAGATTATGCTTGAACGGAGGAAATATCATGACAAACGATAAAGCTGATTTTACGCAGGGCAGTATCCTGCAAAAACTGATTACTTTTATGATCCCGGTGCTTGGTGCGCTGATTTTACAGGCGGCATATGGTGCAGTTGACCTGTTAGTTGTAGGCCGCTTCGGTTCTACATCCGGACTTTCTGCCGTATCCACAGGCAGCCAGGTATTAAACCTTGTTACCTTTGTAGTGACACAGTTCGCTATGGGTGTCACTGTTTTGATTGCCAGATATCTGGGAGAAAAAAAGCCACAGCAGATCGGTGCTGTGGTCGGTGGTGCTGCAGTCGTATTTGCGATTGTCTCAGCCATTCTTTTTGTGGTTATGGTATTCTTTTCACGCCAAATTGCAGTTCTTATGCAGGCACCTGAGGAAGCCATAGATCTGACTGCCAGCTATGTCAGAATTTGCGGCGGCGGTATTTTCTTCATCGTTGCCTATAACCTTTTATCTGCCATATTCAGAGGACTGGGCGACAGCCAGTCTCCGCTTATCTTCGTGCTTGTTGCCTGTATAGTCAACGTATTCGGAGACCTTGCCCTGGTAGCCGGACTTCACATGGATGCTGCCGGTGCAGCCATAGCCACCGTCATGGCTCAGGCATTGAGCGTGGTCCTTGCGATCATACTTTTAATTAAGAAAAATCTGCCATTTACAATCACTAAAGAGGATTTTAGTTTCAACGTACAGTGTCCGAAATTTCTCTCCATAGGTCTTCCTCTGGCACTTCAGGAGTTTCTGACACAGCTTTCTTTCCTGGCTCTCTGTGCCTTTGTAAACCGACTTGGCCTTGAAGCTTCATCAGGATACGGCGTGGCATGTAAGATCGTCAATTTCGCCATGCTCATACCAAGCTCACTTATGCAGTCCATGGCCTCATTCGTCTCCCAGAACGTGGGTGCCGGAAAACACAAACGTGCAAGACATGCCCTTTTTACCGGTATAGGTGTAGGACTTCTCATCGGATGTCTGGTATTTACTCTTGTTTTACTAAAAGGCGATGTCCTCTCAGGCTTTTTCACAACAGATCCGGCTGTTATCCAGAACGGTTTTGCATACCTTAAAGGATTTGCACTTGAATCTATCGTAACCGCTGTACTTTTCAGCATGATCGGATATTTTAATGGAAATAACCAGACACTTTGGGTCATGATTCAGGGTCTTGTCCAAACTATCCTGGTTCGTCTGCCTCTGGCATATTTCATGAGTATCCAGCCGAATACAAGTCTTACAAAAATCGGATTTGCCGCACCTGCTTCTACAATTGTAGGTATTGTACTTAATATTGGATATTTTATATGTTTTACAAAAAAGCAGAAAAAGCATACAATCAATGCTGTATCGTAATTATTGATAAATGGGGCCAGGATATCCTGACCCCATTTTTAGCAATATTTATTCATGTGAATTTCTGGATTTTCTTTTAGGCACGATTCCTTTTCCGCCAAGTGGTTCCGGAGCTTTCTGCTTGTTTTCAGCTTCGTTTGCATTTTTTTTGGCATTTTCAATTGCATTTTTCCTCGCCGCTATGGTTACGGAATTGCTTCTCTTTCTTCCTGTACCCAATTTACCATTTTCTTTCTGCTCCGCTTCTATCAGCTGATTTATATTTAGCAGCTCACGAACTGATTTCCGACTTTCTTCAATATTATTGGCCTCCACACCTGTCTCTTTAAGATTTTGCTTTATTTCCTCGTTATTTCTGACTTTTTCAACATTTTCCACCTGATGCTCTTTGCTCTTATCGGCTTCATTAGCCAGTTCCATACATGTCATTATGTGCTTTGATGAATTGAAACACCGAAACTGATCATTGATATGTGACTTAAAACCTTCCTTATTTAACAGTTTTTCTTCATTAACAAAGTTATCATTAAAATAATCTGTATTCATGACGAAATCTGTCAGCTCTACGATCTTTCCTGCATTTATGAGCTCATGTATGGACCAGTCTTTCGGTTCTTTTTTCTGTCTGCTTTCCAACTCAAGATATTTTTCGATGGCCATTGCCGCCAGACACTTCTTAGCCTCTGTACATGCCTTTTTAGGATCGCCTGCTGCAGCATCATACCCCCTCTTTCTCTCATCCACATAGGCATTGACCTTGTTTTTCGCACGAGTATCATCTTTATTAAGTGGCTGATCTCCGACTTTCTTTTTGATGTCATCAAGCTGTTTTCGATATTTTCTTCCTCTGACTGTATTGTCCTTCTTCTCCTGTTCTTCTTTTATCTCTTTTTGTTTTTGTCTTTCTCTTTGTGCCGCCTCCTGTCTCGCTTTTTTTGCACTTTCCCTCACATTTTTTGCTTTCTCAATCATATATGCAAGACCTGAAAGTTTCTTATATCGCTTATCATTTTCATTTTTAATACTCTTTGCCATGTCAAGCTCTGTCTGCTTATAGAGCTGACGAGTTTCCGTGAACTTCTTTGCAAATCCGAGTTCTTTTTTCTTTCGCTCCGTAAATTCTTTTAATTTCTTTGCATATTCGACTCGTTCCTTTTCGTAGCTGCTCTTGTAGCCTCCTCTCCTATCTTTGTCAGCTTTCTTTTGATTAAGATAGACATCAACAGCTTTTTCAAGTTCATCCAGTTTCTCCTGCATCGTTCTGTAAAGCTTAAGTGAAACATTCTTAAGTGCTCCTGTTTCTCGATCTATTTCACCCACCAGCTTTATTTCGTTAAATGCATTCAATGCATCTCGCATACCTTCAAACTGCTTAGATGTTCTGTTCTTTTTGCTCCATTTATCAATGCGTCTCTTCAGAGCGTTTCTTTCTTTCTCCAGCCCATCATTAAAGATGTCTTCTGGTCTTGTCTCAGTTACACATATCGGCTCACCATTTGCCAGGTCCTGTACTTTTAAAATAACAGTACGTTCAATATTTTTCCCATCTTCATCCAGGTCTGATTGCTGGTAAATTCTGAAATTTCCGACTCTTTCGTCAAAATTTTCGCTATTGTTTTTTATCGCATATTTACCCAACTGCCCTTCCAAAAGAACACTCGCTACAGTACCATACATTTTATCGGCATTGCTCAAAAATCCATCTCTTAAAGCTTCTTCAGGTGCCATATCGTCCAATGGACGTGGCATGTGTCCATCAGCATTTTCGTATACCTTGTAAGGATTCACAAATGTATAATAAGGATTCGCTGCCAATTCCCCGAGTGCCTGGTAACTTGTTTTGCCACCTAAATCCTGCCACCTTAAAATTTCATCTTGTGTAAAATTTTGTTCATCAGGCAGTCCTAATTTTTTTAACAAGGCTGCAACATCCGCTGAAACCCAGGAAAGATAAAATTTTCTGCTTCCCATGGCCTTGTAGCAACTTTCTAAACTCTGTCCTCTTTCAGGTTTGTTCGTGTTACCGCTAAATATATCCGAGACAATTCCCGGAAGCTTATCAGCATCCTCCTGTATACCCTCAAGTTCTTTTTTGGTAATATCCAGAATACATTTCGCTGCATTTTTAATCTCGTCATCAAGCAGAACATTATCTTCAGGATTGTTATTATGCTTCCTGCGAACTTCTTTGAATTTGTCCTCGGTAATATCTTTATAACAAAGTGCAAACAAAGCTACTACTCGTTCATTGTGTTTGCGGCTTTCCTCAGTCCCGTCTGTATGCATCAGGTTTCTTGTCCAACGGTCCTGGTGATGAAGAAAAGTACTCAGCTTGTCTTCAGATAGTCCAATTCCTTTTGCAGCTCTGACCCATTCAATTTCCTGACGCACAAGCGGCTCAACAGCCATCTTCATAAATGCTTCACGGTTCTTTTTAAATTGTTTAACTGTATGCCCTTTGGAATATTTGTCCGCTGAGCTTTTATCATATCCGAAATCTTCATACAAGTCCTGGTCACGACTGCTTCTCACAAATCTATTAAAGGCCTTCTTAGTATTCTTAAGATTCGGTCCAATCTTATCAAGCTTTTGAAAAACTATCTTTATGGCCTCCTGCATTCGATTGTCATCAACAGGCGGAATGTCTCCAGTCTTTAACTTATTCTGATAGTCATTGCCAAAAAGTTCCTTAAACAAAAGACTTTTATATAGCTCCATTGTATATCCCATAGTGCTCTTCCTTTCCTTTATATACTTTCACATTCATAACTTACTTAATTACTGCTTTTTCTTTATTTTAGCACACTCCGTAGGACAAATGTAGGACAAAAAAATTAGCACTCACCTCTTGACATTGCTAATAATGTGTGTTATATTACAGTTAGAACAAAGGAAAGGACCAAGAAAGAAGTTGGAACTTGTTTCTACCGATGTTTGAGATGTAAATATTAAGAAGCTTTAGTATAGAAATCAAGAAAAGGAGAGATGATTTATGTATATGCCTAGTATTTTTAACAATAACGTATTTGATAATTTTGATAACTGGATGGATTTCTCATTTCCGAGTCTGAACCAGAGACTGTATGGTGCTTCAGCATCACACCTTATGAAAACCGATGTCAAGGAAAATGATAAGGATTATGAGGTTTCCATTGACCTGCCGGGATTTAAGAAAGACGAGCTTCAGATCGAACTGAAAGATGGCTATCTGACCGTAAGTGCTTCAAAGAGTGTTGAATCCAAAGAAACCCCTAAGGAAGCAGATTCCACAGGTGATGCCTCAGCTAAAGAAGCCGCCAAGAGACATGTCAGATATATTCGCCAGGAACGCTACAACGGCAATGTAAGCAGAAGTTTCTATGTGGGTGAAAATCTCGAAGAGAAAGATATCCATGCTAAATTTGAAAACGGAACATTAACTCTGACCTTCCCGAAGGAGCATGAAAGAAAAGTCATCGACGACAGACATCTTGTTTCCATCGAAGGTTAACATCTTTTGATTCTCACATCACAATATGATGTCTGCGGTGCATACATCGCATAGCCAAAGGCCATATAAATTCAGAAGCTGCCGCACATATACGGCAGCTTCTAACATTATCAGGAGGTGATGATTTATGGCGGCAAAAAGAGACTATTATGACATACTGGGAATATCTAAAAATGCCGATGCTGATACAATCAAAAAAGCATTTCGAAAACTTGCAAAAAAATATCACCCGGATTCAAATACCGGCAATCCTAAGGCAGAACAGATGTTTAAGGATGTTAATGAAGCCTATTCGATCCTAGGTGATCCAGAAAAAAGGAAGCTATATGACCAATTTGGTCACGCCGCCTTTGATCCGAACAGTGCCGCATACGGCGGTGCTGGCAGTGGAGCTTACTCAGGCTCACAAGACTACGGACCGTTTGGATCCGGAGCATTTAAATCCGGTTTTGGCTCATCCGGTGGAAACAGCGGCACATGGCATTATAAAAGCGGTCCGGGAGGCTATACGGAGTACCATTTTACCGGTGACGATATGGATGATATGGGCGATATTTTCGGAGATATGTTTGGTGGAATGTTTGGAGGTAAGAGTTCTGGTAAAGGCTATGGAACCCATTTTGGCGGTTTTGAAGATGGACAGAGCTTTAGGGGCACCAATTTCCGTGAAAAAGGATCTGATTTATCTTCCGAAGTGACAATAACCTTTGACGAAGCAGTATCCGGATGCGATAAGGTTATTACCCTTCAAAATCAGCAAACCGGCAGACGGCAGTCTCTTAAGGTTCACATTCCGGCAGGCATTGATACAGGCAAATCCATCCGCCTGAAAGGAAAGGGAATGTCCGGCACTGGAGGAAGCGATGCAGGTGATCTGCTTTTAAATATTACTGTCTCTGATAAACCCGGTTGGGAGCGAAAGGATACGGATGTTTACACGACCATCCGTATCCCATTTACCACTGCGGTATTTGGAGGAGAGGTGCTGGTCTCCACACTTTACGGCAATATTCTCTGCAAGATCACAGCCGGAACGCAGTCAGGAACCAAGATTAAATTAAAAGGAAAAGGTATTGTTTCCATGAAAAATCCGTCCGTCCACGGTGATCATTATGTGACAGTTCAGATCGATGTACCTAAAAATCTTTCATCTGAGGCAGAACAAAAACTTCATGAATTTGAACGTGCCTGCGGATTAGACAGGAACGGTCATGGCGGACATAACGGCAGGAGTGCAGCTTGATGGCTCCTGCCGTTTTACTATCATATTCTGACGCTATAGACCAAGACTTACTTGCAAATCTTACGCACCGGATTCGAGTCTGCTTTAGCAGACATATACATCTTCGGCCGAGCCAAAGTTCACTGTCGTGATTTTTCTTTTCTATTTTTTCATATGAATAAATTTTTATCTCTTCGTGTGAAATTATTTCATTCTCCATATTTTTTCCCGTTTCCTATTATTCTCTTCTTATCTTGTCCTTTTTATCTCGAATTTATTGTATATTTTTTCTGTTTTTGTGAGTGTTAATAATATATTTTTAGATATTTTCTCATATGTCATTGTATTCACCGCCTCATTTATGTTATACTAAAAATAATCTGTTATTGAAAATATATGGCTTTATATTTCATGATTGTGAAGGGGGTTACACAACTTATGAGCAGACTAGTTATTCCAACAAACAGCAAGGCTCAGAATGTCGTAGAAGGACTTTACCAGGATCTGGAGCGGCGTATCATCGCCAGCCCGCCCGGTCTTTGTCCTGTCGATCTGACCGCTGCTTTCTTAAAAATGTGCCATGCACAGACATGCGGCAAATGCGTTCCATGCCGCATCGGCCTCGGACAGCTATCCACTCTTCTGGATGACATCCTAAGCGGCAAAGGCACTATGGAACATTTGACCATGCTGCAGGAGACAGCAAGAGTCATTGAGAGCACAGCCGACTGTGCCATAGGCTATACAGCCGCCCAGATGGTTTTAAAAGGACTGGACGGATTTAAAGAAGATTTTATGGAGCACATTTTGCACAATCGTTGCCGCAGCAACCTGGATCAGCCGGTTCCGTGCGTGGCTTTATGTCCGGCTGGCGTAGATATTCCGGGGTACATCGCTCTGACGGCAGAAGGCCGTTATGCGGATGCAGTCCGCTTGATCCGCAAGGACAATCCGTTCCCTACCGCCTGTGCACTCGTCTGCGAACATCCTTGTGAGTCACGATGCCGCCGCAATATGCTGGACAACTCTATCAATATCCGCGGCATCAAACGTGTGGCAGTCGATATGGCCGGACATGTACCGGCTCCAGTCTGTCCTAAGTCTACCGGAAAACAGATCGCTATCATCGGTGGCGGCCCAAGCGGTTTAAGTGCCGCCTATTATCTGCAGCTGATGGGGCACCAGACAACTGTATTTGAAAAAAGGAAAAAACTTGGCGGTATGCTGTTATACGGAATACCAAGCTATCGCCTTCCACGAAAACGTCTGCAGGATGATATCAATGTAATCCTTGAAACCGGTGTAGATGTCCGACTAGAAACCTCCATCGGAAACGAGCCCGGTCAACTCTCTTTAGAAGAACTCCGCAAAGATTATGATGCAATTTATATTGCCATAGGTGCACACAGTGATAAAAAGGTAGGAATTGACGGTGAGGATGCCGGTGGTGTTATTTCCGCTGTTGAATTTTTACGTGCCATCGGTGATGATAAATATCCTAATCTGACCGGAAAGACAGTCTGCGTCATCGGTGGTGGCAACGTCGCGATGGATGTGGCTCGCTCGTCCATCCGTCTGGGAGCCAAGAATGTAGCCGTTGTTTATAGGCGCAGAAAGGCCGATATGACAGCTCTTCCTGAAGAAGTTGAAAGTGCAATGGCAGAGGGTGTTGAAATCATGGAACTCTATGCTCCTGAGCGTATAGAAGCAGATGAAGATGGCAATGTAAAGGCACTCTGGGTATCTAAGCAGATGCCAGGTGAAATCCGTGGCGGACGTCCATCTCCGAAGTCAGTCGGCACTGATTCGATTTCTGTTGAATGTGACATCGTCATCGCAGCCGTCGGCCAGGGTATCGAAAGCCGTTATTTCGTAGAGCAGGGCATCGATGCCAAATGGGGTGTTATCCAGGCCACCGGCTGGACTTCCATCCAAAACATGCCTGGAATCTTCGCCGGTGGCGACTGTGCAACCGGTCCGGCGACAGTGATCCGTGCTATCGCAGCTGGAAAAGTAGCTGCAGCCAATATAGACCAGTATCTGGGCTATAATCACCAGATTACCTGTGATGTTAAGATCCCGGATCCAGATCTCTCCGATCGTACTCCTTGCGGACGTGTCAACTTAACCGAACGTGCTGCCGGAGAACGCAAATGTGACTTTACGATTACCGAATGTGGCATGAGCCTTAAGGAAGCTGGTCAGGAAGCCAGACGCTGTCTTAGATGCGACCATTTCGGCTATGGAAATTTCAAAGGAGGTCGGACAACATCATGGTAAACACGAATCTTGTATCCATCAAAATCAACAATATTCCGCTCAAGGTGCCTGCCGGGACACGTATTCTGGATGCCTGTCGTGACAATGGATTTCACGTTCCATATCTCTGCTTTTTAAAAGATATCAACGAGATCGGTGCCTGCCGCATCTGTGTGGTTGAAGTCAAGGGGATTCACCATCTCGTCACTTCCTGCAACAATCAAGTTAAGGAAGGAATGGAGATTTTAACCAATTCACCACGCGTCCGTGAAGCCAGAAAAATAAATGTTGAACTGCTGCTGTCAGATCACCACACCAACTGTCCGACCTGTGTACGCAGCTCCAACTGTGAATTAAAGCAGGTAGCAAGTGATCTAAACCTGACGGTAGACCGTTATAAGAATGATTACCAAAAGACACCATGGACCAGCACTTTTCCTCTTTTACGCGATGCAGGAAAATGCATCAAATGTATGCGCTGCGTCCAGATCTGCGATAAGATCCAGACCTTAAATATCTGGGATGTATCAGGCACCGGCTCACATACTACAGTTGATGTTTCCAAAAACTTAGAAATCAAAGCCTCTGACTGTTCCCTCTGCGGACAGTGCGTGACTCACTGTCCGACCGCCGCTCTTCAGGAACGCGACGATGTTGAGGCGATCAACGGCATCAACGGTGAACTTGCCAATGAAGAAAAAGTAACCGTTGCCATCGTAGCTCCGGCTGTCCGTGCCGCCTGGGGCGAAGAATTTGGCCTTTCACCTGAATTTGCCACCGATCGCCGTCTTGTATCCACGTTAAAGGCAGTTGGATTTGACTATGTGTTTGATGTCGATTTTGCCGCAGATCTGACGATCATGGAGGAAAGCAACGAACTACTTGCCCGCCTTAAAGAACCGGACAAATACAGCTGGCCTATGTTTACTTCCTGCTGTCCAGGATGGGTAAGCTTCGCTAAAACTCAATATCCTGAGCTTCTGCCACAGCTTTCCACCGCAAAATCGCCCCAGCAGATGTTCGGCAGCGTGATCAAAACATATTTTGCTCAGAAAAAAGGTATCGCACCGGAAAATATTTCCTGTGTCTCCATCATGCCATGTATGTCCAAGAAACGAGAAATCACACTTCCTGGCATGAACAGTGCTAAAACCGGACAGGATATAGACTACGTTCTTACCACCAGAGAGATCTGCCGCCTCATAAAGGCTGACCATCTCGATATTTCCCGCCTGCCGGAGAGTGATTTCGACGATCCGCTCGGCGAGGCAACCGGTGCCGGTGTTATCTTCGGTGCAAGCGGTGGTGTTTTGGAGGCGGCCCTTCGTACCGCTTATCACACCGTTACCGGAGAAAATCCAGACATTGGTGATGAAAGTCCACTGAAGGTACTGCACCAGATTTCATCCTTTAAAGACCTGGAAATCGAGATAAATGGTGTGAAACTGCACTGTGCTGCAGTCAGCAGCCTCGGTGAGGCGAGACACCTTATTCAGGCGATCAAGCGTGGCGAATGCCACTATGATTTCGTCGAAATCATGGCCTGTCCGGGCGGCTGCATAAACGGTGGTGGTCAGCCGATCCGACCATCTTTCCAGAACAAGCCAAAAGACTGTGCCGACCGTGACCAGTGCCTGCGAAACTATGACACTCACAGTGCTATCAGGTTCAGCCATGAAAATAAGGCGGTTCAGACACTGTATGAAGA
>CAVKOQ010000096.1:0-10348 GCA_963657995.1 bacterium | reverse complement strand
AAACTATACATCCTATCCTACGCTTTATGATCAGATGTCCTTGACTACGATGAAGACATCTGAAATTCAGCTGTTTATCTTTAATATCAGCAAGATCTTTAACAGCAGGACAGATACACAGTTCAACTTCCATAAGTTCAAAGAGAACTTAGGAATGTCGTTCGCTGATGTCTTGTCCGGCTTTGATGATTTGGTTATCTGCATGGATGAAGCGCACAGATATTATGCTCCTGCGTCTATGCAGGCTATCAACTATCTGAAGCCAATACTGGGACTTGAGTTTACGGCGACACCGAAGAGTACCAGCAATGTCATTTATTCCTATGACATTGCAAGAGGTGCGGTAGAAGGATATTTGAAGACTCCTGTGGTTATGGGGCGCTCCAATATGGCAGGCTACAGCGATGAGGATATCGAGGAGATGAAGATCCGCGATGGATTAACGCTGCATGAACATAGAAAGGCTGTCATCCGCGAGTACTGTGATGAGCATGAGGAAGTGGACTACGTTAAGCCGATTGTTCTCGTTGCCTGTAAAGACACCAATCACGCAAAGAAAATCAGGGAGCTGATTGATAATGACAAATTCCAGAATGGCAAATATCGCGGAAAGGTAATAGAGATTCACTCCAACATGAAGGGTGAGGAGACGGAAGAAAACGTAAGGCTTCTGCTCTCAATTGAGCGGAGTGATAATCCCATAGAAATTGTCCTTCATGTATACAAGCTGAAGGAAGGATGGGATGTAAACAACCTGTTCACAATCATTCCTTTGAATGCAGCAAAGAGTGACATCCTTGCAATGCAGACTATTGGTCGTGGTCTGCGTCTGCCGTTTGGACAGGCAACCGGAAACGAGGATATTGATACCCTTGACATTGTAGCGCATGACCATTACCGCGAGCTTGTGGATGAGATCAAGAACTCCGATATGTTCCGATATCGTGACTTGGATAAGGCAGAGGTAGAGCCGACGGATTCTGTTGACGTTAATACCAGTATGAACGAAGGGCAGCTCAGCCTGTTTGATATGGCATTGACTGATACAGGGGTAAAGACATTTGTAGAAGTACAAAGGGACACAAAGACCCAGCAAAATCTTTACGAAGCATACCTGAAACTGTTTGGTGAGATGAAATCTCGTGGAAAGAAGATCGAAGATACAAACCAGATGACTATCTTTGATTTCTTCGGAAACGAGGGCGTGACCTCCGGCGATGATTCAGCAGACCAGATAGCTCCGGCTGAGGGTGACAGTGATGCTGCCCAAGATGAAGGCAAAGGAAAGCCGATGAGCAAGGAAACCTTTGTCAAGAAGATAAAGGAATATTCCGCGAAGGCGATCTCTGTTCCGAAAATCCTCGTACAGACCACATCGGAGGTGAAATTTAATCGCTTCCAAGTAAAGAGAACAATTCAGGATTTTGAAGTTGCGATGGCGACGATAGAGAGATTTGATGCTATCAATCAGCAGCTTCTGACATCTGTTGACGCACAGATTCTTGAAGTGGACGATGCTCTTAACACCTTGGCCTGCATGCTGCTTGACTCCATAAGCGAGCTCTCGTATGAGGATGCAGACCTGATTATAGATATGGTCAGTCAGTATCTTGAGCAGATAGAGGGTGACGATGAAAACAAAAGGAAAATCGTTCGTCGGTATGCGACGCTGATAGTTTCTGATATCCGTAAGCAGATCTATGAACATATGGACAGGAAAACATCAGATGTGCATATCGTCCAGAAAGATCTGATCCTCTTTAAGAAATTTGTAAAGAGCGTAAAGAAGGATGGCAGAGTCCGTTTTGATAAGCCATTCACTGACAAGTCCAACATAAAGAAATATTTGTTTACCGGATATAAAAAAGCTTACTATCCGGAGAATGCATTTGACAGTGATACGGAGAGAATCTTTTCTGTGATTCTGGAAGAGGATGCTGATGTAGTCCGCTGGATCAAGCCGCCGCTTAATCAGCTGGGACTCTTCTGGCAGGCTGGACAGCAGTATAATCCTGATTTTCTCGTGGAGACTCAGGATACGAAATATATGGTGGAAGTTAAAGCCGCTAATGAGGTGAAGAACGAAGAGGTTGTGGCCAAGGCAAGGGAAGGGATCAAGTGGTGCCGTTTTGCATCTACTGCTGATCCTGATGGTAAAACATGGGAATATCGACTGATCACAGACGATAATATTCATCTGGGAAATACCTGCAAGTACACACTTGGCACAGCTCATAAGGTAACGGAGGAATAAACATGGAGGATCGTTTTAGGTATTCTGCGGTACGGCAGCGGATTATCGATTCCATGAGAACAGATCTTATGGGACCGCTTTCCGAAGAAGAAGTTTTGGATGAAAATCCAAAGCACGCATACATCATAGGACTGCTGGCTCCTCAATCGGATATGTCAAAGGGTACAGATGATGACACGTCTGAGCAGGAGATAGAGTCTGTCCTTTCATATGAAGATGGCGAAGATTACACCGCCGGAGAGGATGATGATAATGAGCCGGTTACGACTACTCATTTTCAGATCCCTTCCTCAATCGGCATAAGCTTCTATGTAAGCAGTGAGACTCGGAGCATCAATCTGGATGTGTCATGGGGAGACTATGCAAAATCAACTGAAAAGGTGACCACCAAAGATGGCAAGAAAGTGGATAAGGCATCTTTTACCAGAATCCCGATGAAGGAAACTCTCGTGGTGGATTTTGGCTCGTTTGACAGAACGAAGGAATTTGACCTTACCTGCGACTCTAATGTAAAAGTGCATATTTCCCGTATTCCACTGAAGCAGGGCTATGCTCTCGTTACAGCATATGTCATGAACAGAAGAAGGAATTCCGAGAGCAATCTCGAATCACTTATGTTTCAGGTGAGCATAAAGGCTTACGATCCAAACGAACAGGATATCTTCATTGCGGAGCATATTTGCCGCAAGGTATTGGCGGCAGATGAATTTTACTTTGAGCAGAGACCTATAATGGGACGAGGCCGTGGATGTGCCGCTTCCTGGGGCAAGGTGGTAAACGGCAGGACTTCATATGTCAGATCAGAATTCATTCCGCAATATGAGTTTCCGGGAGTAAGTGCTGCACTCCCAGGTTTTGATAAGTTTTTCTTCTCTATGCGGACGTTGTCTGTAAAAAAGAAAAAAGATGAGATTATCGACAAACTTAACATTCTGGCAGATACGTATGAACAGTGGATCACAGAAAAACTCCGGGGAGAACCCAAGATGCAGAGCGCGGAATTTGCCTCAGAAGTGGGAAGCAAGGTGCTCGAAGAATGTGATGCTGCTCTAAGAAGAATCAGAGAGGGCATATCTGTTCTTGCTGGAAATAATGATGCTTTCGAATCATTCTGCTTCATGAATAGGGCAATGCTGCTCCAGAGGAATATCATGAATTATTCCAAGAAGCACGGCAACGGCATTACTTGCAATTTCGGAGACTTCGTAAATCCCAAGAATCCGGATAATGACTTTGGGTGGAGACCATTCCAGATAGCATTTATCCTGATGAACTTGTCTGGCATAGTATATCCGGATCATGATGACAGAAATATCGTTGATCTGCTTTATTTCCCTACTGGCGGTGGCAAGACCGAGGCGTATCTTGGCCTTATGGCCTTTACAATTGCTAATCGCAGGTTGAATAAAACTGACGATCAATTCAACAGGGATGGCGGCGTCACGGCTATACTCAGATACACCCTGCGTTTGCTTACAACGCAGCAAAGGGATCGTATCACAAAGATGGTAGTGGCTGCGGAGATGATCAGGCAAAGAGAATATCCGAAGTTCGGATCAGAGCCGATTAGCATCGGTTTCTGGGTAGGAGGCGGTGTAACACCGAATAAATTTGACGACCTGAAGGAAAATCTGGAGAGACCTTATGAAGCAAGAAGGCAGAGAAATCTTGTTTATAAGCAGCTCCTCACCTGTCCGTTCTGTGGAAAGCCGCTGACGGAAGACGAATTTTATATAGATACCGAGAAAAAATCCGTGGAGATTTACTGCGCTGACCGTGACTGTATGTTTTATAAGTATAGCCAGAACAAGATGCAGATTCCGGTATATCTCGTCGATGAGCAGATATATTCAAAATGTCCTACGATCATTCTGTCTACGGTTGATAAATTTGCGAGACTGCCTTGGGATCCAAAGACCAATGCCATCTTCGGGCGAGTTGACAGGAAGTGTAGCAGACACGGATATGTTGCCATTGGCGATTCACATGAAAGTAGTCACAGAAGATCCGGCGATCTTCCCGCAGCAGAAACAGTTGGAGTTAAGCCGTTTCTGCCGCCGGAACTCATCATTCAGGATGAGCTTCATCTGATCACCGGACCACTTGGGACGGTTTACGGAGCCTACGAAACGATCATTGAAGATCTGTGCAGTTATGAGGATGGCGAAAAGAAGATAAAGCCGAAGTATGTAGTTTCCACAGCTACCATCAAAAACGCACCGGAACAGACCAAGTGCCTCTACGCAAGGAAAGAGACGGCTCAATTCCCGCCGAACGGATTTGAGATTGGTGACAGTTTCTTTATCAAGGAAATACCTGTGGAGACAGATCCTTTCCGTAAATATGTAGGAGTCTGCGCTCCGGGACAGTCTGTAAAAACCACGTTGCTGAGAACATATGCGGTTATTCTGCAGACGGTATTTGAACTTTCCAAGCAGGAGGAGTTCAAGGACATCATTGATCCGTACTATACGCTCGTGGGATATTACAACAGTATCCGAGAGCTTGGCGGTGCGGTAAGACTTCTTCAAGACGACATTCCTAAGAGAATGTGGAGACTTACCAAAAAGTACGGATATGAGCATCCTCGTTATTTAGACAGGATACGGAATATCGAGATTACTTCACGTATGACTTCTTTCGAGATACCGAAGAAGCTGAAACAGCTTGAAACTTCTTTTGAAGAGAAGAATTGCCTTGATACAGCTGTAGCGACAAATATGATTGCGGTTGGTATGGATGTTGACCGTTTAGGTCTGATGGTAGTGACCGGACAGCCCAAGCAGAATTCTGAATACATCCAGGCCACGAGCCGTATCGGTCGAGCTTTTCCGGGATTGGTAGTAGCTTTATACAATCCCTATCGTCCGCGTGATCTTTCTCACTATGAGAATTTCACCGGATATCATTCTCAGCTTTATCGTTTTGTCGAGGGAACAACGGCAACACCTTTCTCTGCAAGAGCCAGGGATAGGGTGCTGCATGCACTGGTCATCTCTGCAATCAGATTAAAATATCCGGACTTTGCGGCTAACGATACTGCTGCGAATATTGACGATCTGTCTGATATGCAGCTGAGAGAAATCAAAGCGGTAATCCTTGACCGGCTGAATATTATTAAGCCAGCTGTCAGAGAAGATGCGGAGAATGAAATAGATCAGTTCATTGATTGGTGGAAGATGCTTTCTCATGATCAAAAATCTCTCAGGTACTATGTTGTCGGAACTGACAGGTATAATCGCTTGATGAATTATTATAGCGAGAATTGTACGGATTCTGAAAAGCCTACCTTGAGCTCTATGAGAGAAGTCGAGAATGCTGCAAATATGTACTATTACACGGAGGGCTGATTCATGGCATTTGATAACAATAAGTTAGGAGAATTGAGACCTAACCAGATTATTACAACATTCGGCCCGGGCTCTATTGTCGACGCGGTTAAGGACTCTGTAACGGTGCTTGACACCAATTACTGGGCTGAAAAAGGTAAGAAGATTATAGACGGACGCTTGGCGTCATACCTGGGTGTGGATTGCTTCTATATGCCGAGGACGTCCTATATGGGGGATGTTCCGGTGGTGACATTTCCATACACACATGTCTGCTCAAATTTGAAGTGTGGACGCCTATTCGATGCCCGTGAGAACTTTGATTTAGACAGATATCTGAAGTACGGCATTACATGCCCGGATTGCCATCGTGCAGCTTACCCTGCACGTTTTATTACCATATGTGAAAACGGACATATGGACGACTTCCCTTGGAAGTGGTGGGTGCACCGTGGCAATACCAACTGCAACGGCAAGATGAAGATGTATTCCACCGGTAATACTTCTACTCTGGCAGATATGTTCGTGGAATGCTCCTGTGGTGCAAGACGCAGTATGAGCGGTGCAACGCAGAAGGAAAACTTTGAGGATTTATCCTGCACCGGACATCACGCCTTCCGACCGAACACCAAAAACAAGAAGTGCCCAAAGCCGATAATCCCTTCTCAGAGGGGTGCGTCTAATGTGTATTTCGCGGTCAGCAGGAGTGCGATATCGATTCCGCCGTGGATTAACCCGCTTTACAATCTCATAGATGATCATTTTAAGCTCATCGAGGAGACGATTGATATGTTCGGCAAAGAGGCCGTGACAAAGATTTATGAGAAATACTTCTCCGCATATACTCGTACAGAGTTTGATGAAGCCTTGGAAAGAAGGATGAACAACATCACTGAATTCAAGGAAATAAAGCAGATGGAGTACGATGCCATTACGCACCACAACGATCCGGCGTATGCCTCCAATAAAAAGCACTTTAAGGCTGAGGAAGATGACATGCCTGCTTATCTGAAGAAATACTTCAGCCGTGTGATTCGTATAACCCGATTGAGAGAAGTGCGGGTGTTGATGGGATTTACAAGAGTTGAGGCACCTGATCCTGATGCGGATGCTGATGAGCAGACGAATATTGTGATGCTGAATAAGAGCCGGTCAGAACGCTGGCTTCCGGCTGCGGAAATTCATGGTGAGGGCATATTCATTGAATTCAATAAAGAGACTTTGGATAACTGGGTGGATGCATCCGTAAAGAAGCTTTCGAAGAAATATGAAGAATGCTACAAGGAGTTTTGCGAAGCGAAGGGATGGAAGGTTACGGCACTTAGAAATGCGGTGTATGTACTTATGCATACTTTTTCGCATCTGTTGATAAAGCAGATGTCAATGTCTTCCGGCTATTCTTCTTCAGCCATCAGAGAGAGAATTTATTTTGGAGACAAGATGTCAGGCATCCTGCTTTATACAGGTAGCGCAGACAAAGAAGGCTCTCTTGGAGGACTGGTGGAACTTGGGACAATGAGCAAGCTGAGAACGCTTATGCAGGATGCTTTCCAGGAGGCTCTCCTTTGCACGAATGATCCTGAGTGCATGAACAACATGCCTGCTGGAAACAATTCGAATGGAGCCGCATGCCATTCCTGCTGCATGATTTCAGAAACAGCATGCGAGAACGGCAATCGTATGCTCGATAGAGGATTGGTGGTTCCGATTGCCGGAAGAGAGAACGAATCATACTTTAGGGAGTTGGTGGCGAATCTATGTCAACTGGAGATATAAGCTTAGACATCCTATTGGATGAACTGAAGAATTCAATCACTGCTGGAGAGGATATTTCAAAGGAGACAATCAGAGCGATTAAGAAAAAGTTCACCTCCGTAACGGATCAGGAAGCTCAGGATATTTATGCGCTGGTTGCAGGCGCGCTTGATTCTCCTGCAAAGGAGAATACTGCGCTTGTCCTGACGGCGCCATCTTCGTTTTCACTCAAGGCAAAGACTACGAAGAATACTGTCTCAGGACTGATAGATGGTTCAAGGAAGAGCGTTCTGATAACAGGGTATTCGTTGTCAGAGTATTTCAGCGACATGGTTGATCTCATAATATCCAAGAGCCAGCAGGGCGTATTTGTGAAGTTCTTTGTCAACAAAATAGACAGCCAAAGCAGCTTCGATAAGCTATGCCGTTATAAAGGCAGGTTCCTGAAGATTTACAACTATCCGAAATCCGAGGACTCGATGGCGGCACTTCATGCAAAGGTAATCTCGGTAGATGGAGAAAAGACACTGATTACATCTGCAAATCTTTCTTATCACGGGCAGCAGGGGAACATTGAACTTGGAACAGTTATAGATTCAAAGGATATTGCCAAACAGGTAGAGGATATTTTTACACAGCTGATCTTTAAGAAGGTTTTTGTGGAAGTATAGTAAGGAAATGAGGTGACAAAATTATGGTAGGTGAGAAATTCACATTGATGCAGTATTCTGTCAGCGCCATTTTGGGGCTGATAGAAGCGGGACAGTTTGTTATCCCGGAGATCCAGCGACCTTTCGTATGGAAAAGAAGTCAGGTTAGAGACTTGATTGATTCCCTGTATAACGGGTATCCCACTGGGTACATCATTACCTGGAAAAATCCTGACGTGCAAACTAAAGATGGCACTATGGCAAACGGAAAGCACGTTCTCATAGATGGACAGCAGAGAATTACTGCACTTATGGCAGCGATCTCCGGTCTGGAAGTGTTGGATGAGGACTTCAATAAAGGGCGCATCAAGATCGCATTTAATCCACTGGCAGATGACCCTACCAAGAGGTTTGCTGTGCAGGATGCTTCTCACCTCAAGGACAAAAAGTGGATTCCGGATATTTCAGAATTGTTTAAACCGGATTTCCGTCAAAGAGCCTTTGAAAATGAATACGCAAAGGCTAATGAGAGTGTTGATCTGGATGAATTGTCGGAAACGCTTCTCAAACTGAAGGGTGTGGCAAACAGGCAGATTGGTGTAATTGAATTGGATCACTCGTTAGATATTGACGAGGTTACAGAGATTTTCATAAGAATAAATTCCAAGGGAACACCGCTTAGCCAATCGGATTTCGTTATGTCCAAGATGGCTTCAGATACAGCTCACGGTGGAAATATGCTTCGGAAGGTAGTGGATTACTTCTGCCACCTGGCTGTGAAGCCGGATTTCTATCCGCAGATGACAAAGGATAAGGACTTTGAAGCATCGGAATTCGCACAGAAAATCAAATGGTTGGCAAAGGATAATGAGGATATCTATGATCCTGATTACGGCGATATGCTTCGTGTTGCCTTCATGTACAGCTTCAATCGAGGAAGACTTTCTGATCTCGTTAGCTTGCTGTCAGGAAGAGATTTTGAGACCAGAGAATACAAGGATGAGATTGTTGAGGATTCTTACAGTAAGCTGAAAAACGGCATCCTCAAGTTCATCAATGAATATAACTTCGAGCAGTTTGTGCTGGCCATAAAGGGAGCCGGATTTAAATCCAGTAAGCTGCTGAATTCCCAGATGACATTGGATTTTGCCTATACCTTGTTCCTGAAACTTCAGGATGATCCAAACATACATCAAGGACAGGTAAAACGCCTTGTGCAGAGATGGTTTGTTCTCTCTACGCTTACAGGCAGGTATGTCGGATCGCCGGAGTCTGTCATGAGCAGAGATATCAGGAACATAGAAGAAAAGGGATTTATCCAGTTTGCACAGGAAGCAGAGGCATCTGCTCTGTCTGATACTTTTTGGAATGTGACACTGCCTCAGAATCTGGAAACAACATCTGTTAATAGTCCGGCTTTTAATACGTTCCTGGCAGCTCAGGATTATCTGAAGAGCAGCTCGATGCTTATGAAAGGTACGATGATTTCTGATCTCATTACAATTTCAGGAGATGTTCATCATATCTTCCCGAAGGCTTATCTCAAGAAAAATGGAGTTGATGCGAAAGGAAGATATAACCAAGTTGCCAACTACACATACCTCGATACGCAGGTAAACAAGGCGATTAGTGATGATGCTCCCTGTGAGTACTTTGATGTGATTCTCGAACAGTGTAAAACGAAGAGCGTTCAGATTGGAAATATCACTGACGAAAACGAACTGTATGTTAATCTTGCGGAGAATGCAATTCCGGGTGATGTAGTTCAGATGGATGTGAATGATTATGACAGCTTTCTTTTGGAAAGGAGAAGGCTGATGGCTGCAATGATTGAGAAATACTATAAATCACTTTGACTATGTGATTGTGTGAGAGGGAGTAGCACCTTTTAATTATCTCCCCACCTTTTAATTATCTTCACACCTTTTAATTATCTTCACACCTTTTAATTATTCCGCAGAAGTCGGAGAAAGGAGGCTCGGAATTTACATGGCTATAGCAGCGGCAGTTAGACAGATTCGCCCGATGCGGCGATATACCGTAAGAGGCACATCCCTCGGAAGTGCCGTAAATACGGGCTTTCAAGGCGCTTCTTGGCATGTGTATCACAGAAGCCCTCGTATCAAAGACGGCGTTAAGATTGATTGCTGCTGCGGAAATGGCGGTATGTTTGTACAGAGTGAGAAATTTATCGAGGCACACGGACACAAGCGCGGTTCTATTTCTGTATACGGTCAGGAGGCAAACCCGGATACATGGAAGATGGCAAAGATGAACATGGCTATCAGAGGTATTGATGCAGACCTGGGACCGTATAATGCAGATACCTTTACCAATGACCTGCATCCGACCTTGAAGGC
>CAVKOQ010000095.1:0-10416 GCA_963657995.1 bacterium | reverse complement strand
ACTTTAAGGTATATAAGATTTATGGAGTTGTTAAAGAGCAGAAAAAAAGAGATGTTTTAGTAGGATATGATCTTGGAAAATTTGTCATATCGGGGAAAAAGATCTGTGCTGCACTTTTAGATCATGATTTTTCTGCAACCAATATCCGTGTCCTGATCATGAATGATGATTATTCATCAATATTTCATACCAAGGTTGTACTTCAGTCAGACAGTGTTATGCATGTTTCATGGGGAGAATCAGAGGAAACACTTAGTCCGGGAACAAAGCTGTCTGTAAGTCCAGGAGATGACCGCCTTAAAGAGGGGCGCATGACGATTACCATAGAAGAACCGTTAAAGGAAATTCGAGTTCTTAGTACCAAGAGAGCACAGGGAGTACCATCTTATTTTGGTAGTTTTGAGCTCTGTGAGGAGTCTGAGGGACTGCTGCTTGTCAATGAAGTTGATGTTGAGGATTATCTGACCAGGGTAGTGCCTAGTGAGATGCCGGCCAATTATGAGCTTGAGGCGCTCAAGGCACAGGCTGTATGTGCCAGAACTTATGCTTACAGACAGATCAAGGCCAATGCCTACAGTAGATACGGTGCCCATGTAGACGACAGCACGAACTATCAGGTCTACAATAACACTGAGAGCAATGAGAAGACGACTCTTGCCGTCAAGGAAACAGATGGGAAGATTGTATATTACAACGATACGCCGGCGGAGACATACTATTTTTCGACATCATGCGGATATTCTACAGACGGTACTATCTGGGGGGCAAGTAAGGACGAAGTGCCGTATCTTAGGGGAATCGGGCTGACTGAAAGTAAAAACATTCCTGATATGACTGACAATGATACATTCCTTAAGTTTATTCAGGGCCAGGGGCAGGAAAACTATGATTCTTCCTTCCCTATGTATCGCTGGAAGACAACTATCACTAATAAAAAATTGCAGGAGAAGATAGACACAATAGGTGATATTCAGGGGATTTTTGTGACATCGAGAGGAACAGGCGGTATAGCGCTGACAGTACAGGTGGTAGGAAGTGAAGGAACAAAGACCATCAAGGGACAAAATTCGATCCGCAGTATACTTGGTTTTGATTCACTGGTCTATAAGAAAAATGATGGAACAGAGATAACCGGATGGAGCGTACTTCCGAGTGCATTCTTTTCTGTGGATGAGACCGCAAGAGATACTGAAAAGGGAATTCGTACATTTACTATCTGGGGAGGCGGATACGGTCATGGTGTCGGAATGAGTCAGAACGGTGCTCAGGAGATGGCCAGAGAAGGTAAAAATTATGAGGAAATTCTTGAATTTTTCTATGACGGTGTGGAAGTAAGAGACTGTGATGAAAAATAAAAATGTGCCTAGGCACATTGGAACAGAAAAGGCGATTCGAGACCCTAAATAAATAAAAAGTCTCGGATCGCCTTTTAAGTCAGTCGGAGCTTGAACCCCGACTGAGTTAAAAGCTCTGCGAGGATGCGTGATGTGGTATATGTTCTACTTGCGATACAAGTATTTCGGAAGCCCATTTTCCATGACGTGGGAAACTTCTCCCTGAATCAGTGGCCTTAAATAGGTCAGAAATTCATCACTTATATCGGTACCATTATTTGTAATCCATTCATCAGGTACTTTCTTTTCTAGATTACATATAAGATTTACATCTTTAAGATCAGGAACTATGCTGTACTCGGTTTCACGCGTAAAGGCAACCATCTGGCCGGTATAACCGTCAAGAGCAGAACTTACACCAAAGCGTCCTGCCATCTCTGCCTCATCCAGGTCATTTCCTGAGACTGTAAGACCTGAGCAGCGCTGATTAACGTTAAGCTCTATAGATCTGACTTTGACGCCAAACTGATTGCGAACATAGTTTTCGAGGATTTTGCCACATCCGGCAAGCATTTTATGGCCGAATGTATCAATCTGTGCCTCGTTTGAATATTCACAGATAAAACGACCACCGTGATCGCGGATGCCTTCTGATACACAGACTACTACATTTGCCTTCTTTTCAAGAGCATTCTTCAGATCGCTGTTAAACTGTGCCAGTTCAAATGGTGATTCCGGCAGATAGATCAGAAGAGGATTGTCACCGACTTCTTTTCGTGCAAGAGCAGATGCAGCTGTTAGCCATCCGGCATGGCGTCCCATGATTTCAACTATCGTGACTGATTTTTGCTGGTAAACTGAGGCATCCAGGGCTATCTCACGAACTGATGCGGCCACATAGCGTGCTGCACTGCCAAATCCTGGTGTATGATCGGTAAGAACAAGGTCATTGTCGATGGTTTTGGGAATACCTATAAAGCGAATCTGGCTTTTAATCTTAGAGGCATAGCACGATAGCTTGCTGACAGTGTCCATGGAGTCATTTCCGCCGATATAGAAGAAATATCCGATATTCAGACGGTCAAGTTTTTCAAACAGGACACGGTAAAAGCTGTCGGAGAAATTCTCCGGAAGCTTAAAACGGCAGGAACCAAGATAAGCTGCTGGAGTCAGTCTAAGAAGTTCGAGCTCCTCTTTAGAAAGAGTCTCTGAAAGATTTATGAAAGAGTCGGCCATGAAACCTTCGATTCCATTGACCATGCCATAGACGTGCTTCACAGATTCACTGTGTTTTGTACCTTCACATATGACACCGTAGAGACTTCCGTTGATGACCGCAGTGGGACCTCCGGACTGACCGACTAGAACATTTTTTTTGGTATTATTCATAGATAAATTCTCCTTCCGGCGTGTCATAAACTCCATTCCCAACAGACATGCGAACATGTCGTAGAAGTTAGAGTTTTGACACTGTAACCAAAGATGTATTTCCTTTAAAACAAAACAAGATTAAAAAATACAAGTCAAAACGTATTCATTGTATACGAAAGAGAAGGAGAATGCAACAACTATTCTTTGATAATTCTATATTCTCTCCAGCGACCGCTTCTGTATCTCAAAACGACTACAGAGCAGGCAATCAGCCATGCAGGCGGCATGCTCACATAGTAGCAACGAAAACCTACTGGTGTAAGTGCCAGAAGGAAAGACAGAACCAGTCGTATGCTCAAATTGATTGAGCTTGTTGATGCAGGAATTTTGACGTCTCCGGCGCCTTGCAAAAATCCACAGGTAATATTGTTGATGGTGCTTACCCAGATGAAACACATAAGTATATCGAGATGTTCTTTGGCCCGTCGCAAAGATTCACCGGAGATAGCGAAAATCTGAAGCAGAGGACGGTCAAATATTAATACAATAATACTTATGGAGATGCTTATAAGTATTCCCATCGTAATAGTGGATTTGTAGCCGCGTCTGGCACGGTCAAGCTTATTAGCACCAATATTTTGTCCGGCAAAGCTTGAGATGGCAACGTTAAAGCTCTGTGATGGAATGTGGGCGAGCTGTTCTACCTTTAACATGGCGGCATATCCTTCGATGCTGGCAGCACCAAACGAATTGATGAGACGCTGCAAAACGAGAAATCCAAGTGAATTGACACCGTTTTGAAGCATGATAGGGATACTAAGTCGTGTAAGAAGCAGTCCCTGTTCTTTCCAGGCATAGAGAAAGCGTCTTTTTGGCATCAAATCCGGAAAAATATGTCTCATGTATAAAAAACTTGCTATAGCTGAACCAGCCTGTGCTATGACGCTGGCTGCAGCTGCGCCTGAAACTCCCCAGTGGAATACTGATATGAATGTACAATCCATTACGATATTGAGAGCGGCAGAGATAATCAGGAAAAAGAGTGCACCGCGTGAATCACCGTGTGCTCTCAAAATACCGTATGTCACATTGTAGAACAACTGAAAAATGATGCCGCAGCTGTAAATCAGGTAGTAGGATACACTGTCAAAACGCATTTCCTCAGGTGCCTGTAAAAATCCGAAAATAACCGGACGTGCTACCAGAAAACAGATGGCTGTAAGAATAAGGCTTACAACGACTGCTATCACATATGCAGCCGAAATAGTTTCCTGAATCTCATTTTCCTTTTTGGCACCAAAATACTGCGCAACAGCGATATTGACACCGGCACCGAATGAAGTGCAGATAGCAGTGAGAAGCCAGACCATGGAGCTTGTAAGACCTACGGCACCGAGGGCTGTAGAGCTGATTAGATTTCCAACAATCACACTGTCAGCGAGGTTATATAAAACCTGTAAAAGATTTGCACCCATGATGGGCAGAGAAAAGAGCAGGATGGATGACCACTCCCGCCCTTCGGTCATGTCTTTTTTCATATTTATAAAAACTCCTTTAACAAGACTAAAATCGATAATAGTGTAACATGATCGTAAGAAAATGTAAATCTGGATATATTGTTTGGCACAGTCTTCTGTGTTATTATGTATTTTAAAACCAAGTTTTTCTATAAAACATTGCAAAATACGGAGAATGAAATAATGAAGAAAAAATTAATAATACTGATTGCATCGGCAATCTTTGCAAGTACATCTATTCCGGTTACTGCCAGTGCAGCTGAGACGGCAACAGGTCCGGCATTGGAGATAAAAACGACGGATGTTGATACATCAGGCACAGAGACAGGCACAGCTAATGAGTCAGTCGAGACGACTGTGACGGGTAGTGAAGAAACTGAAATTGTACAAACATATAATGGAGATGTAAATACCTTAAAAGCAGCAAAAGATGCGACACAACTGATTGTAGTGATTGGCTGTAGGGAAGATCCGGCAAAAAGCCGTCTTGACTGGTATAAGAGGGATGCAGAAGGTAAACTGGTACAGGTTATGTCGAAAGAGGCTGTCAGCGGCATGTACGGCATATCCACAGATAAGCATGAGGGCGATAAAAAAACACCAGCAGGTGTATATACTTTTGCTGGTGCGTTTGGCTTAAAAGATAATCCTGGAACCATACTTCCATATCATAAGATAGTTAGCGGTGATTACTATGTAGATGATAGTAACAGCCAATATTATAACCTGCTGATAAATACTAATCAGGTGGTAAATGACTGGAATTCTGCGGAAAATCTGATGGAACAAGCACCGCAGTACAATTACGGACTTATTATTGATTATAACAGTGAGAGAACACCTAGAAAAGGTTCTGCGATTTTTTTGCATTGTCCGAAGAGCTTTAACAATACAGGCACTTCAGGATGTGTCAGTATACCTGAGGCAGATATGAAAAAGGTAATTTGTGAGGTAGATTCCGGAACTAAGATTGTGATAGTACAGGAAGAGGCAGATCTGGCAAACTATTAAAAAAGAAAATGTGTAAGTTTTTTGGGGTGACTTATTGTAGCAGGTGATTATTTTTGATGAGATAAGAAACCCCAGATAAAATTTTTTTGTATCTGTCTTGCAAGTTTGCCAGGATCAGTTTTCCTTATTGCGGCTGTTTCCAGAAGTGTCTGCATAAGGGAATCTTCGACTGTTGATGCGTTTGGAAATGCATTTTCACAAGCAGTTGTAATTGTTGCTTTTGTCTGAGATTTACCGGCTTCATAAGCCCATTTGACTGCATCCATCCCGTCAGTCTCTATCAGAATGCGAGATAAAGGCACACACTTCGCCAGCCTTCTTACAGATTGGTTCCATGTAACATCGGGGCCTACAGAAAAATAGCAGCCAAGTTCGATGTAGCGGTCAAGATAATTGTCGCAGGAATACCAGTGCACCAGATAAGTGTTTGGATATTCTGAAATAATATGAGAAATCCGGTCTTCTTCACCTTTTGTGTGAAGGATGACCGGTTTTTTCATCTGTCTGGCTATGGACAATTGTTCGCGAAATACATCTTCCTGAAGTTTTATATCCACATCGCACCAAACACTGTCCATGCCGATTTCACCTATAACAGGACAGGATTTCATATAGGGAAACATACTCTCAACTGAATAAGAAGCGGCCTGCCACGGGTGCAGTCCTACGGTCGGAAGAATATAGGGTTTAGCCTTTTTTAGAATTATTTCGGCCTCTGATGGGGTGGAAGCACAGACAAGGCTAAGAATTCCTTTTTGACGCCGCTCTGTCATCTCGGATTCGGTTCCTATATGTGTATGTGCATCAATCAAAGAGTAAAGAAAAGACATGATAATTCACCTCCATAGATATGGCTTGTGAAAATTGGTTAACCTTTGATTTTTTGAGATATAGTTTTTCGAAGTTCACTTTGTTCATATAGCCAGTCACGAGTTCTATTTTTTTCATCTATATGAAGTTCGCTGACGATTCCAACTGGTGCGGGATTGAGGATAAGTATACGATCGGATAAGTATATGGCTTCATCCATGTCATGTGTGACGAGAATAACGGTACGGTTTAGACGAGCACGCATGGCAAGGAGCCAGTCCTGCATTTCACTTCTTGTGATGACGTCAAGAGCACCAAATGGTTCGTCAAGAAGCAGTATATCAGCCTGACAGAGTGCGGTGCGAAGAAAAGCTGCACGCTGTCTCATTCCGCCTGATAAAGCTGCCGGATATTCGTTTTCATATCCGCTAAGACCAAAGATGGGGAAGTTTTTTAGAGCTTCTTCCCTGGCCTTGTTTAGTGAACCGTGGATTTCTCCATAGAGGCATACATTCTGAAGAATGGTTTTCCACGGAAAAAGGAGGTCATCCTGCGGCATATAGGCAAAATGTCCGGACACACCGTGAATTTCATTGCCATCGGCATAGATGTTGCCGGCTGTAGGAGTCAGGACACCGGTTAAAAGCTTCAGAATAGTAGATTTGCCGCAGCCTGAAGGACCTAGAAGACTTACAAATTCGCCTTCTTTTGCAGAAAAACTAAGGTCGTGAAGAATTTCCTGCTTTCCGTAGGAAAAAGAAATATTCTTAAGTTCCAGTTTCATAATGTATACCTCATAAATAATCAGATTGTCAGGTTATTATTTTTCCGGAAGAAATTCATTTGTATAGCAGTCTGATGCAGGAATTGCATTGTCGATCACACCGTATTCAACCATGAAATCAGTATAATTATCCCATACTTCATCTTTCATGATACCCCACTGGGACGCATCTTCCATGTATTTGTCTGCCAGATATTCCTGAGATTTCTTAAGCAGTTCAGGAGAAGAGTCAGGTGTATATTTAAGCAGAATTTCAGCACTCTCATCAGGATTTTCAATTGCATATTCATATCCCTTTTCGGTTGCCTCAAGGAATTTTTTGACCATTTCAGGATTGTTTTCAAGGGTATCATTATTGGCGATGATAACAGGTGTATAGTAGTCAAGGCGGCTGTCAAGGTCGCGAACAGGCATATAGTTGATAGGGAAGTCAGCCAGTTCACACTTTATGTTGTCCCAGCCCTCAAAGAACCACATAACATCTACTTTATCTTTAAGTGCCTCAAATCCGGAACCGTCAGAAATTACCATATTAAGCTTTGAAAAATCAGCTCCGTCCTGTGTCATAACAGCTTTAAGAACGGCTTCTTCACCGGGGCCGCCCCATCCGGCATAGGTTTTTCCCTCAAAATCTTTCGGAGAATTGATGTCTTTGCCTTCATATGTGACAAATCCTGAAGTGTTGTGCTGGATGATGGTTGCAATCGCCTTGATAGGAAGCGGATCAGCGGATGTCAGTGCGATGGTAACGTCTTCCTGATAGCTGATGCCGAAATCACCTTTACCAACTGCTACCAGAGTCGCGGTAGCACCTTCGGTAGGCTCTACTATGGAGACGTTCAAGCCTGCATCTTTATAATAACCCTGATCAAGTGCCACATACATACCTGTGTGGTTAGTGTTTGCAACATAATCAAGAATGACAGTCACATCTTCGAGGTTATCTGAATCATCTTCAGAGGCAGTGCCATCCGCACTCTGGGATTTGGTTTCAGATGCAGAATCGTCGGCAGTTTCAGACACATCTTTTGAAGAAGTGTCAGATGCAGCGGAACAGCCGGACAGGGAACCTGCAGCCAAGCAGGCGGCAGTAAACAATGCAGCAACATAATTTTTTTTCATAGTGATTCCTCCAATATTTTATTTATTAACATTTACAGACTTTTATCACGCATATATGGAAGTGAAAAGTACTGGTAAATTCGAACAATGCCATTCATACATAAACTTAAAAATATAATAACAAGAACACATGCGAAAACTCTATCCAGCATGTATCCGTTTTTGACACGTAAAAGATAGTAGCCAAGTCCCTCCTGTGCACCGATCCACTCGCCGACGACAGCACCGCTTATACTGTAGGTGGCAGATACTTTGAGTCCTGATAAAAGTGCCGGAATGGCAGCAGGAATCTTGACTAAACGATAGGCTGATAGACGGTTAGCACCGTAGGATAAGACAAGATGTACATATTCATCATCAACCTGGGCAAGACCATCAGAAAAACTGACGGCAATAGGAAAAAAGCACATGAGTACGACAGTGAAAATCTTTGGTGCAATACCGAATCCCATATATATGATAAGGATAGGAGCCATCACAATCATGGGAACTGTCTGCGTAACTACTAAAAGCGGGTAGACACCGTGGCGGATAATCGGAAAGCAGTCCATGAGAATGCCGAGTACGATTGCCAGAACCAGGGAGAGCACTATGCCGACAGCTGCTTCCATGAGTGTAACCGTGGCATGATGGCTAAGTGTGGCCGATTCTGAAATGAGAGACTTTATAACTTGTATCGGCGATGGCAGTACATAGAGTGGAATTGAAAAAATATTGCATGAAAGTTCCCAGATGACTAAAAGTGCTGCCAAAAACAGGACAGGAATCAGCTTTTGTTTGCCGGATGATGAGCTTTTGTATGGTGATTTGAATCCAATAGATTTTGTGATTTTTGAAATATTCATAATAATTACTCCAAAGTATGAAATAAAAAAGCACCGGATAACATCCGGCGCTGAGGTTCTTAAAATATATCCCTACGTTGGCATTATCCAAATCAGGTCACGGGTCGGAACTTAAGGTTCCCTCTCAGCCTGCTACACAAGCTCCCCTTTTTAATATCACGTGTTTGATTGGTTGATAAACAATAATTTATCAAAAAAATTGTAGCATAATTAGAAAGAAATATCAATGAAATAAAATATGAAAAAAATTAAAGGAATGATGAAAAAAAGTAAAAAAATAATTTGTCTGTTTTTTGTCCTACATTTGTCCCACATTGATTGTTATACTGGTTACAAGAGAAAGATTCCGAGAGATTATAGAACGAAATGGAGGAATTTTATATGGGATATACAGTACCAAAAGATAAAGAACAGCAAAAACAGGCGATAGAGCAATTTTGTGAAGGAAAAAATTCAGATGAGAAAAAGAAGCAGTTTGCATATTTTCTGGATATCTTTTTGAATGGGGACGAGAATAGCTTTGATGAAAAGATTTGCGATGATTTTTATAAGTTTAGTCGTTCCTTTGAATCTGTTAGAAATAGGATCAATATGAAGGGAATCCTTAAAGATGGAACTTTATCAAGCTTTAAAGACGGTTTTGACAGACTTTGGGGAGAACTTAGGTGGGAAGTTCATAGAAAAGAATCGCTCAAAAAGGAATCGGAAGAACAGAAACAACAGGAAATGGAAGAGCGTCAGCAAGAATTAGATTGGATACAGAGCGAGATCCATGAGAAAGCTGCAAATAAGGCAGAAGCTGAAGAAAAAGAAAAAAACAAAGCAGTTGACGTCTGGACAGAGATGGAAAAGCTTAGGACCGAGACAAAAGATCATTTTAAAGAGCTTAATGAAACGTTGAATGCAATTGATAATTGTATTGCTAATATAGAGTCAGCTGGAAATACATCTTTTGCAAATCGTGAAAAAGACAGAGAGAATACATTAAAAGTTTCCGAAGTAGAGCAGAAAAAATATGAAAATGATTATAAGGAAGCAAGCAGTAAAATTAAATCTGATTATGAAGACGAACTTGAAAAAACACAGTCATATCTTGCTGCCCTGAAGAATAAACAAAAAAAATATCCTGATGAAGATATATTCGATGCTTCATTTCAGGAAAAAATCAAAGAATTTGAAAAGAATATTGAAAAGGCTGAATTTCATGACGAGTATCCGGATTTGAATAGAGAGCTTAATAATAAATATGAAAAAGCCTTTACAGAGTATGATAACTCGCTGGAATTGGCAGGTATAAATGTTAATGAATTTAAAGACAAAGCAAAAAATCAGCTTTCCAGAATGCAGGAAATTCAGACAGAATTGGAGAATAAGAAGGTAAATCTCGTAGATGAAAGAAAGAAGCAATATGAGGAAAATGGTAATACCGAAACACCTGAAACCATAGAGTATTTTGTGAAACACCAGGATGAGCTTAATAAAGAACAGAAAGAAATTCACAAACAGTTAGAAGAACTCAATAAGAAGATCAAGGATCAGGTAAATGAGTATAATCAAATACCTGATAATGAAAAGAAAAAGCTTAAAAAAAAGCAGGATGATGCTTACAGCGACATAAAGAA
>CAVKOQ010000094.1:0-10529 GCA_963657995.1 bacterium | reverse complement strand
CGATCACGCCAATATCCCCTGGCCAGACGGTTTCGATATAGGTGGTGCAGCATAAGACTCATGTCATTAAGACCATTTGATGAATATACAAGGATAGCTTCTGGAGTCTGGAAGGTGTCGCCAGGATTCAGTCGCCAACTAAAATTAAATGGATTAATTCCAATCATAAGCCTGGTTGTTCCGTGAGATTCAACTTCAGACTGTGCCAGAAAATTGCCACTGTAAATCAAACTGCATCCAATGACTTCGCCTTGAAATTCATCAGCCGATGGACGTTTCAAAATTATGAACGGATTCTGTTCATGTGATGAATGTCCTCTTGCACTGTCGATTGCCTGGATACCATATTCAAGTTTTCGTGTATGAAGTGCTCTCTCTCTGGCCCAAGCTCCTGAAAATTGTATCCATTCATAATCATGATCCGGCAGATCAAGGCAAAGACTCATCGCTGTTTGTAGGGTTACTGAATCATCACCGTGATTTGATATCGAAGCACTACGTGCTATGATACCGTCATCTGAAAAAATTGTATACAGCAGTTGCAGTTCTAGATTATCGTGAGGATCTTTTAAAATGATTGTAAGCGTCTCTGCTTCGTTATCATTTTCAGTATAAGTTGCAGGAAGTGCGGTGAGTTTTGGCTTTCCTGAAGATATATGATACTCTGAGAATACAAAATCTGAATATGTACTGCCATCTTTTTGAAGAACAACTATAGCCGGATGTCTGTAATCTCCACTTCCATAAACAGGATATTCCTGTTTGACATGTCCTAAAGAAAAGGTTCGATCGTTATCATATAAATAAGATGCCATATCGCGTGGAGCTAATTCAAGGAGATATGGGAAATCATCTTTATCATGAATCCGTTTACCATAATACAACTGGCCCATATGGCCATTTGGAAGAATCATCATAATGTAGCTTATTGTCTGGTTATATAAATGAAATATTCTGGATTCTTCATGATATACAATACTCATATTGTTGTTTCCTCCTGGTTATATATCTACTATAGTAACAGTTTATTTTTATTGCATTGAATAATATTTCGCTAAACAGTTACCTTTTATAGTTCAATTGGATCATCAATATAATTCTACCAGAAAGTAAGATAAATTAACAGGCTGAGAATAAAATATCCATATCATTTATAATAGCGAACAGTCAGATAATGTCCTGCATCAATATGGTCATCGGAGAGGCTGTTAATCTGTCGCAATTCTCGTACGTAATCAATCACCGATTCCTCAGAATTCATATACATTTCTGCAATGTTCCATAACGTATCGCCATCTTCAATGCGTATACTGGTATAGTACTTTTCAGGAGATGAGGCGGCATCTTCCTCTGCCATGACGTGCATCAAACTGCATCCAAAAACAGATGAAAGAAGCATGATTAACACAAAAGATAAAATCATAAGACCCTTTTTTAATATCAACATTTGCACTCTTCTCCTCTCATAAAGTATACAAAATCAATTATTTCTGATACTGTAAATATTGGTGCTGTTGTCAAAACATCTAAACCTCCAACTGCACGAACGGATGTTCTCTATGGGTGAATTATATAATGCGAACGTGTGTTTGTCAATGCTTTTTGAGTATAAAAACGAACGATTGTTTGCATTTTATTTGAATATATGTTAGTATATACGTAATAAATGGGAGTTAAAACATATATTTGACTCCTAAAATATCGGATTGCTGTATGTTTTACATTTTCAGCATCCTTATATAGGAGGTTTCTATGGCTCAGGCTAACATTTCAGATAAACAGAAAGAAATTTTAGAATATATCAAGGCATGTCTCTTAAAAAGAGGATATCCGCCGACGGTACGTGAAATCTGTGAAGAAGTTAAGCTTAAATCAACTTCTTCTGTTCATTCTCATCTCGAAAGACTGGAGAAAAATGGATATATTCATCGAGATCCCACAAAACCAAGAGCTATTGAGATTATTGATGATTCTTTTAATCTTACACGTCGTGAGCTTGTAAATGTTCCGCTTATTGGTACAGTTGCCGCCGGTGCTCCGATTCTTGCAGAAGAGAATATTGAAGATTATTTTCCTATCCCTGCGGAATTGCTTCCGAATCGTGAAACATTCATGCTGAAGATCAGAGGAAACAGTATGATTGATGCCGGCATATTTGATGGTGATCGTGTGATCGTTATGAATACGAACACTGCAGATAATGGTGAGATTGTAGTGGCCTTGGTTGAAGATTCTGCCACTGTAAAGAGATTTTATAAAGAGAATGGACATTATCGTCTCCAACCTGAGAATTCTACGATGGAACCGATTATTGTCAACGAAGTGCAAATTCTTGGAAAGGTTATTGGCCTGTTTAGAATGATGAATTAACGTGTGGACACAGTCTTAAACTTGTTGTCCACGTAAACTAAAAGCAGAGATTAAACTGAAAGTATCAGTTATCTCTGCTTTTTCCTTTATAATGGTTAAAGCTTGGTCAAATATGACAAACAGGTTTCTAGGCATAGTCCGTCCTGTTCTGGTGCGCCAAGAACAGCTGTTTTTTCTACACATTTTTTTGTAAAAGCAGCAGCACGTCTTACAGCTTCTTCCATCGGAACACCTCGCACCAGGCTGGCTCCGACAACTGCTGAAAACACATCTCCTGTTCCATGATATTTACCTGAAACAAACTTTGTAGAATGAAAAACAGGATCTTTGCCTCTTTCATGTATTACGTTTATGATCTGTTTTCCTTTTATGACTCCTGTAAGAACTACAGATCGTGCACCGAGAAGGTGAAGCTTCCATGTAAGATCAGTAAGCTTTCGTCTACTCCATCCGCTCTCCTGATATGGTGTATCTGTCAGGGCACAGGCCTCGGTAAGGTTTGGCGTAATGACATCTGCATACTGTATAAGTTCACGCATAGCTTCGATTAATTCCTCGTCGCATACACTGTAAAGATGTCCGTTATCTCCCATTGTCGGATCAACAAGAACAGTAGTATCTTCTGATTTAAAATCTCTTATGAAATCTGCAACAATAGATGCCTGCTTTGCTGAACCAAGGAACCCGGTCATAATGCCATCCATCTCAAATCCCATTTTTCTCCATGGATCAAGATATGATTCCATCCGATCTGTATAATCATCCATGAAACATTCTGGATAGCCGGCATGATTTGAGAGAACTGCTGTTACAATCGGGCAGCACTGTACACCAAGAGCACTGATGACGGGAATCGAAGCTGTAAGAGAACACCTGCCATAACCTGACAAATCATTAAAAACAGCTATTTTTTTTTGAACGTCTTCCATACCTTTTATTTACCTCATCCTTACTTATTTACTATATGAACAGTTGTTTATTTCATAGGACGCTTTCCTATGAAATAAACAAAAAGACCGCCCATAAGCAGATAAAAATCTGCCTATGTACAGTCTCCTGTATGCAATAATCCGAATAAACATTTATCATTAGTTAAAATAACTTCTGATTACAAATAAACTTCTACGCTCCGGCCTCTGCAGATAACACATCCATGAAGCCAGCTTTTTTAAGAGCTGGACGAACTGCGGTATAGACAATAACTGATGCAATCACAGATGTAACAGCATTGATAGATGTGGCAGCAACATTCCAGGCAAGTGTAAGCTCTGCTGCAGGTTTACCGATGATCCAGAGTTTGTAATAATATCCGATCAGCGGGTCAGCAATTACATTGAACAATAGTCCGGCAATGGCGGCCGCAATCGTGAAAGTAAGAACGTGTTTTCTGTCAGTGATTTTGTCGATCTTACCAATGCGGTGTGCAACAATGCCTGTGATCAAACCGATAAAAAACTTGCAGATAAAGGTCTTAGGTGCATAAATAATGTAAACCGGATCTAAAAGATCACCAATAGTCATGCCGATTGCCCCGCCAAGACCACCGTAAAAACCACCTACCAGAAGTGCTCCGATAACGCAGACTGCATTACCCAAATGAATGGAAGTTGCATCTCCTCCAGGTAATGTTATCTTAATCTGACCATATGTAAATATAACATATGAAAGTGCAGCCAGAAGACCTACCATTGCGATTTTGTAAGCCTTATTTGATTTGTTTGCCATGATAATCATCCTCTCTTTTTTTTGTTGGAGCTATCATAGCATATGTTTGTCCTTGAAAAAACATACAGTTTTTATAATTTTAAACAGGTCAGTTATTGAGTGAGATTAATGTTAAGTATTTAATCATGTGATTCAACACACAAAACTACTCCTCTTTCCAATTCCAGAATACCATCTTCATGCTTCAGTTCGTTGCTGATGCAAAGGCTGGTACCAAGAAGTATAGTTTTTCTCTGAAGTGGATATTTGAAGCCGCGAAGCGTCAGTCCGACTACTTTTTCTGTTATTGGCAGAAAGGAAACATAATTTCCATATAGTTTATCTTTATGAAAAGTTTTCCGACTTCCTATTAAATAGAGCCGGTTGCGAGCATCATATATATTAACTTCCATTCCCTGACAGAAAAATTGATACATCAGCTGTATATTGCCGACAGCATGATCCATACGGCCACCTAGTGCTCCAAGAATGTCCACTGATTCACATCCCTGTCGAGCAGCAGTCAGAAGTGCAAGTTCTGTATCGGTCTCATCTTTTTCAGGTTTATGAATTTCAAATTTTATATCAGACTGATTTTCATACTCCGCCAATATTTTGTGATCTACTGTATCAAGATCACCTACAACTGCATTGGGGTGAATGTGCACATGTTTAAGGACTTCAAGTCCCGCATCAGCTGCGATTACGTAATCATATGAACGTTGTGAAAGGAAATCTTTTGCAAAAGCAATGTCTATCGTTCCTCCTGTCACTATCAAACAACTTCTCATATTTATTTTCCTTCTTCATACTCGTGAAAAATATTTAAAAATGTTTTTACATTGTCTGCAGGATTGTTTTTAAATACGGCACTGCCGGCAACAATAACGTCTGCTCCAGCGTTAAGAACATCCCGAACATTTTCTGTAGTAATACCGCCGTCAACTTCTATACGGGTAGAAAGTCCCCTGTTGTTGCACATGGTTCTGAGTTTCTTTATCTTATCGATTGTATATGGGATAAATTTTTGCCCTCCAAATCCGGGATTTACAGTCATGAGAAGGACCATATCTACCTCTGGTAGAATAACATCCAGTGTTTCAATCGATGTAGCAGGATTTAATGCAACTCCAACTTTCATACCTGATTCTCGGATCTGTGAAACGGTACGATCAAGGTGAAGACAGGCCTCCTGATGAACACAGATAAGATCCGCACCGGCTGCCTTAATATCATCAATGTAGCGGCCGGGCTCCTGAACCATCATATGTACATCAAATACACGATCTGTAACCGCTCTGAGGCTTTTTATCACAGGCATTCCAAAAGAAATACTTGGTACAAATGCCCCGTCCATCACATCCAGATGAATATACTGCGCTCCAGCCTCAGATACCTCTCTAACTTGCTCTCCTAGCCTTGTAAAATCAGCCCCCAGAATTGAAGGTGATAATATAACCATTTTCCTGTCCTCCTGATGTCAAATTATTATCGTCGATATTTCTTTTTTTCTTTGAGTTCCTGATACATTAGATGATAATTATCATACCTGCTCTGTGCAATTTGTTTGTTTTGAACAGCAGTTTTAACGCCACATTCACGTTCACCTATATGAACGCATCCAAGAAAGCGGCACTCATCTTCATAAGATTCAAATTCAGGAAAAAAATCTTTGAGCTCTTCTGGTTCCAGATCCTCTATATAAAGTGAACTAAATCCCGGAGTATCCATCATATATGTCTTTTCTTCTACAAAGAAAAGTTCAGAATGGCGTGTGGTGTGCTTACCACGCCGGATTTTTTCACTTATAGAACCTGTAGTCATCTCGGCTTCGGGATGCAAAAAATTGGTAATGGAAGATTTCCCCACCCCCGAAGGTCCGGCAAGAACAGTTGTTTTAAAAGCTATAAGATCATGAAACTTCTGAAGTCCGGACTGTTCGTACGTGCTTATAAAATATACCGAATATCCCGCAGGCTCATAGATCTCACGAAGTTTTTTCTGTTCAGATTCATCTACCAGATCAATTTTGTTAAAACAGATACTTACAGGAACATCCTGTCGCTCCATCATAACAAGGAATCGGTCAAGTAGATTGAGATTAGGCATCGGATCAGTTATGGCAAATACAACCACTGCCTGATCTACATTGGATACAGCCGGACGAATTAATTTATTTTTCCGAGGTAGGATATCATCCAGGTTACCTGTTGCCTTTTCCTCGTCCAAAATTGTTATTTCTACATCATCTCCTACAAGCGGCTTGATACCTCGTTTTCTAAAGATTCCTTTTGCCCGGCATTCATATATTTTTCCGATGCCGTCATGAACATAATAAAAGCCACCGATTCCTTTAATTATTTTTCCATGCATATCAGTACTATTCTAATCCCTTTTCCTAGTTGTCAGAAACTTCTACAAATTCAAGCTGATAAGTTTTGAGAACACGATCGTTGGTAAGATCCAAAATCTGCAATTCTCCGGTTTCCACGCCATCGGCTCCTTCTATATTATAGTGAATCGGAAGTGTTATATCTCCGCCGATCTCCCGTGGCTCCATAATAGTTTTGGTCACTGTACTGCCCGAAACTGTCTGTTTCATAACAATGCTTACACGAATATGTGTGTCACCTGAACTTGGGCCGAACAGCTCGCTCATCTGAAAATCATCATTGATTGCTGCAACATAACGGGTTCCTTTACCGGTGCTGACAGTATAGTCAATCGCAGTTCCTTCAGGTGTATCTGTCTTTTCCTGAACATCCTGACTGATAATCTTACCCTTGGCAACATCTGAACTCTTGGCTTCTTTTCGTGTACCAAGCTGTAATCCAACGGCCTCTAGAACAACCTTTGCATTTTCCTCAGAAAGTCCGGTTATCTTAGGCATAGGTACGGTAGGTACATCCGGACCTGAGCTTATATAAAGAGCAACAGTATCACCGGTGGATACTGTCGATGGGCTATAGCGAATCACCTTGCCAGATTCTACGGTATCACTGCTTTCATTCTGCTCTTCTACAGTCAATTTATAATCATCTTCCAGAATTTTCTTTGCATCTTCACCTGACATTTCTTCAAGGCCAAGTGTTGTCAGATCTATAGAATCATTGCCTTCACCGATTGTTACAGTAACCTCTGTCTGCTTAGATACCACAGTTCCGGCAGCGATGCTCTGTCTGATTACATTGCCTTTTTCTGATGTCTCTGATTTGGCATATTCATAGCGGATTTTCAGAGATACATTTTCCAGTGCGGTTTTTGCCTGTTCTTCTGTTAAACCTTCAAGTGACGGAACTTTACATTCTGTAGAGCTAAGACTTTCTGTTTCTGAGGTTTCTGATGATACCTCAACAGTTACTTTTTGTTTACTTTGGCTTCCAGAGCCAAGATTAAATACACCTGTCAGTTTTGCAACTATAACAATTACAACAACTACAATCAAAACGGCCGCACCAATACCGATCATGGTAAGAAGGCGTTCCATCTGAGAATTTACATCCTCGTCATCGTCTGTGTAATTAATATTCTTTGTTTCTTCTGAATCATCAGCTTTGTCAGAAACATCTGCATTTGCATGTGAAGTCACTGGATGAGTATCATCTTCATGCGAATCAGCTAGCCTTTGTTCTACTGAACTTGTTATCTGACGACCGAGATCTTCCGCTCCACGAACCACTGTTGGGGATGATTCATTAAATTCCGGTTCTTTTTTTAAATAGTCATCATCAGGATCTACCAGTGCATGGCGCAGGTCAGCAATAAGTTCATAGGCAGTTTGATAACGGCGTTCGGGTTTCTTCTGCGTACATTTTAATATAATGCGATCCAGACTTGCCGGCACTTCCTGATTAGATAGACTAGGTTTTGGAACAGGTTCTTCAAGGTGTGCTAAAGCTACAGAGACTGGATTTTCACCGTTAAATGGTACTTTCCCGGTTAGCATCTCATACATAGTGATTCCAAGTGAGTAAATATCACTTCGTCCATCACTGTAATCACCCTTTGCCTGCTCAGGAGAAATATAATGCACAGATCCAACTGCATTTGGACCGATTGTCTGGGATGATACAGCTCTGGCAATACCAAAATCTGCAACCTTTACCTTGCCGTCACGAGAGATGATCATGTTTTGCGGCTTTATATCTCTGTGAACTATGTGCTGATCGTGTGCAGCGGCGAGCCCCTGTGCAACCTGAATGGCAATTCCAATGCTCTCCTTGATGCCGAGGTGTCCTTTTTTTACTATATAACTCTTAAGAGTAATTCCTTCTATAAGTTCCATGACGATATAATGGAGGTTATCCTCATCTACTACGTCATAAACATTAACAATATTGGGATGAGAAAGTCCTGCTGCAGACTGAGCTTCCATCTTGAATTTACTTACAAAATTCGCATCCTGACTATATTCATCCTTTAGAACTTTGATTGCTACCAAGCGATTTAAAGTGTGACATTTTGCCTGATATACCTCAGACATACCGCCTGTACCAATCAGTGAGAGGATCTCATAGCGATCCTGCAGATAAGTACCCGGTTTCAGCATCATGATTCTCTCACCTCCTTAATTTGCGGATCAATAAGTATAACCGCAATGTTATCTTTTCCACCGTTTTGGTTTGCTAGTGCTGTAAGTGCACGCACTTTTGTTTCGAGAGTGCCTGGCAGAAGAACCATACGGTAAATTGCTGAATTATCGACCATATTGGTCAATCCGTCTGAGCAAAGCAATACATAATCTCCCGGATTAAGCACTACTTCAAAGAAATCAGCTTGCACGCTACTACTAATACCCACTGCACGAGTAATGATGTTTTTGTTAGCCTCATACTCTTGACTTCCCCTATTCATCCTGCCAAGTGAAACCATAGCTTCCACATAAGAATGGTCTTTTGTAATCTGCTTAATGCCTGTGCTTTCGATCTGGTAAAGTCGGCTGTCGCCTACATTTGCAACATAAAGAGTATTATCCTGAATGGTGGCTGCAACTATAGTTGTTCCCATGCCTGTAAGTTCTTCTTGCCTGTTAGAAAGCAGATATAAATCCATATTAACCGCTTCAATGGCTTTTCTAAGGACTGCTATAGGCTCACTTTCACTGCTGTTCTTGATATACTCAGGCAAATGTTCTATAAGATAATGTGAGGCGAAATCACCGCCCTGGTGCCCGCCCATGCCATCGGCAACTATAAAAAGATTTGGTAATTTTCCTACAGGTTCCGTACTTGAAAACTGAGCATCTTGATTGACTTTTCGTATCTTTCCGATGTCAGTTATTGCGAATGCTTTCATTGGACGGCGCACCTTCTTTCTCCTGTTCGTTATCAATTTCTTTATCGATATAACTCTTTCTGAGCTGTCCGCAGGCACCATCTATATCCCGCCCCATCTCGCGTCTGACAGTTACGTTAATTCCCCTGGATTCAAGATATCCCTTAAATGCTTCAATCGCCTTTTTACCGGACTGAACATATGAACGTTCTTTGATCGGGTTTACAGGAATCAAATTAACATGTCCATGCTGGTCTCTTATGAGTTCGGCAAGTTCACGTGCCTCACCAAGATTATCGTTTACTCCCTGTACGAGGCTGTATTCAAATGTCATGCGGCGCCCTGTCTTTTCAAAATAATAGTGGCACGCTTCAAGTACATCTTTTAGTGCATACGAGCGTGCGATGGGCATAAGACTTTTTCGTACGCCATCGTTTGGTGCATGAAGTGAAAGTGCAAGTGTAATATTCAGATCCTGCTCTGCTAAATCTCTTATTTTAGGAACAATTCCACAGGTCGAAACAGTTAGATTTCTCTGGCTTATATTTAAGCCGCCTTCTGCAGTCAGAAGATGTATAAAACGAAGAAGATTATCGTAATTGTCAAGTGGTTCACCGGATCCCATAACAACAACATTTGAAACTCTCTCACCGGTATCACGCTGAATCTGATAAATCTGATCTAACATCTCTGATGGGCGAAGATTGCGTTCTAGGCCGTCAAGTGTGGATGCACAGAAACGGCATCCCATTCTGCATCCCACCTGAGACGATATACATACTGAATTACCATGCTTATATCGCATCAGAACACTCTCAATAACATTGCCGTCTGCAAGGCGAAAAAGATATTTTCTGGTTCCGTCAATTTGTGATATCTGAACTTTTACCTGCTCAAGAGATACGTATTCACATGAATCTTTAAGCTTCTGACGCAGTGCTTTTGAAAGGTTTGTCATGTCATCAAATGAAGCTGCAAGTTTCTCGTGCATCCACTTATATATTTGTTCTGCCCTGAAAGGTTTTTCATCGAGTTCAGTCAAAAAATTACGCAATTCTTCCTGCGTCATGGATTTTATGTCACATTTTTCCATAATCACACTTTTCTCCTCATCACAGAAATGAAAAAGCCATCACATGGATGAATTCCTGGATATAACTGTATATATCCCTCTTTAAGGC
>CAVKOQ010000093.1:0-10550 GCA_963657995.1 bacterium | reverse complement strand
ACAGCTCATTTATAATATCATAAGCAGTCGTCTTTGTCAACAACTTTTTTATTTTTATTTTTGCTGTTTTTGTTCTCGCTCAACAGCTCGTTTATATTAGCATAGACATTTATACTTGTCAACTGTTTTTCTCAATTTTTCGAATTTTTTATTCAAAACAGATTACTAAGCATGCAGTGCATGACTAGCAAAGGATTTTTCCGATGTTCCGAGCAAAAGAAACAGAGCTCCTTCCGCAAACATTTCAGCAGAAGGAGCTCTGAGTCTTTTACTTTGAAATTATTATATGATTCTTTTTACAACGCCTATAATCAGATTTCCCAATATATTGTGATCATACAGCCATGTAAGCCAGAAATTCCCTTCTATCTGTCTTACAAAAATCCGTCCTATTTCTGTTGTTGAAAACAGTGTGACAAGCAATCCTGCAATCCAGATAAAAAATACAGCTTCTATGCCTCCAAGTGCAGCACCAGCCAAACGGTTTATCCCAGATATAATAGGCAGTTTTGCAACAAGATTTAACGAGACTGATAAAATACGCAATCCACCAAAGACTATTGTAAACAGAATAAAAAAACTGAATATGTTAATCATACTGTTTGCAATATAGCGGCTTACATAATGTGTGAATGTATCAACACCCAGAGTCTTGTAAACCTCACTGTTGTTATTTTCAAGAAGTGCATCTCTAAGTTGTGATGGCAGTCCCATCTCCTCAATGATACTCCTCTGCACTGCAGGTGTTGCCTGATCAGCAACTTCAGTAGAACCAAACACATCTGTCGTATCAAGTTCATTACCCTGCAAAAATTTGTTAACACCATCTTCTACCGCCTGATAAACAGCTTCATTATTTCTAAGCATGTTTGCAACACATGGCGATCCAAAATGTACCACACCAAGCGAAAGTATCAGCGAAACCGCCGAAACCGACAGCCTCACAAATCCACGGTAATGACCATACAGTATCATGGAAATCAAATATACTGCAACTGCTATAAACAGCCAGTTTTCTTTTATATAAGTATCCATTTTTTTATTGCCTCCGCTACTCCATCATCAATATTTGAAAGTGCAATCCTATCTGCACGTTCTTTCAAAAAATGTGCCCCATTTTCCATAGCTACACCCACTCCGGCTTTTTCTAACATCGGCCAGTCATTTTCACCATCGCCGAATGCCATTGTTTTTTCTACATCTATCCCGAGATAGTCACAAAGTGCCACAAGTCCGCTTCCTTTAGTCACTCCTTTAGCATTCAGTTCCAGATTCCACGGCAGTGATGATGTAACCAAAACCTCTGGCATTTTTTCAAGCTCTGCACGAACGATTTCTTTTGATTTCTTATCCTTAAAATTCAAGTTCATCTTCTGAACATTGCATTTATTATCGTGCAAGTAGTTTTCCATATCATCAACCGCAAGCCGTGTATCTCTTATATATGTGCATTCTCGTTCCGGTATACCATATGCCTCAAGCTGTGCCAGAAGTCTCTTTTCACTTATGCCGCCTTCTGATATATAGGCATCATAAATAACGGGATATTTTCGTAACACCTCAATAATCCGAATTGTTGTATCCGAGCTAAGACAACTTTCGCAAACCCAGGTTCCTTTATTAAAATCTCTAACAACAGCCCCATTGGTAAATATACCATAATGGACTCCAGGAAGATTAAGGACTTCTTCCGGCACAGCAGGCATGGCACGGCCAGTCGCAGGGACTATTTCAATCCCCCGGTCCGCACACATTTTCATAACTTCTAATGTCTTCTTCGACACCCTCATTTTATCATTTAAAAGCGTTCCATCTAGATCAAGGGCTATCAATCGTATATCCATCATTCTCTCCGCATCTTTCTATATAGCGAAGACGCTGCCGGGAATACCACATCCCTGCAGCGCCATAACCAGCGACTTCTTTTATTGATACTAATCAAAAAAATGCTTTTCTTTTAAAATCAGAAGTCCGTCTTTATCATATTTTGATGAGAAAAGTCCGCCAAACGATTTCTTTTCCGCCTTATCGGCCGCCTCCTCGATCAAATCCTCAGCACTTGCCTTTGTAAGTGCTTCACCATCCTCTTCCATCATCTCTGCTCGCTCGTACAGTGCCAGCATACTCTTTCCGGAAATACTGCAGTCTATCTCCGTTGCATACTTGCAGGCATACTGAACAAACTCTTCAACATCCATATCATCGGATTTTCCGGATGAATGCTGATCTGATCCATCTTCCCGGTAATCGTCATAATCTTCTTCATCATAATCATCACGACGTTCTTCCGATTCATAATCATCGTCCGGACCATATTCATCCTTCTCATAACGTTCCTTTTCATCTTCATAATCCGAGTCATCGTACTGATCAGCCTCTTCCTGGCGGCGAAGTTCTTCTCTTCTTCGAAGTTCCTCTCTCTGCTGCATTGCAAGTCGGCGTTCTTCTTCCTCTTCAGCTTTTCGAGCTTCCTCAGCCTCTATTCTCGCCTGTTCCTGCTCTTTTAACTGCTCCTCTTTTGCAAGGCGCATAGCCTCAGCCTCTCGCTGCTTGCGTCTTTCCTCAGCATCCTTCTGTGCTTTAAGGCGAATCTCAGCCTCTCTTTCAGCCTGACGACGTTTCAAAGCTTCTGCTTCCTCTTCAGCCTGACGGCGTTTTAAAGCCTCTGCTTCCTGCTCAGCATGAAGTTTCTTCTCTTCATCTTCCTTCTCCTGAGCTTTCACACCTTCGTTTCGACTCTCACAGCCAATATACTGGAACCGCTCTGCCAGTGCCGGATAATCACGATGCATCTGCTCTAAACGAGCCTGATTGTCAATAAGAACCACTATCATGCCTGATTCATTCTGATCCATCAATTCTTCCAGTTCTTCTACTGTCAGATCGTCCAAATCAGCAGCATGCTCAATAATCAGATCTCTGCCTGTCAATCGTTCTGCTACTGATGCAATGCCGCGCTTTGACAAATTTCCACCGCTTATCTTTGCTACCGGATTCTTACTTCCAAGTTCGCGATGGATCTTTTTCAATGAGTCAAGTGCCAATTCAAGACCAGCCGCTGAATCCTCTGCCTCGATCATCAGATGATTGGATTCTTTGATTTCCTCATCATCTTCTTCTGACTCAAGATCCCAGTCTTCTATGACTGTCTCGTCTTCATCTTTATCTTCCTCAGATTCGCCAACTGGTGTGCTTTCTTTTTTCTCTTCTGTCTCAAATTCACGTACATTTTTGAAAATCTGAGTTTCTCCATCAGATGCCGCATCTTCCTCATCATATGGCTCGATCTTGGAGACTTCCTTTGCCAGTGCTTCTTCAGCCTGAGCTTCATGAAGTCTCGCAACAACATCTTCATCAGGCACGATCTCGTTTATGTTATCTGCTTTTTTCTCTTCAAAATCTGCGTCCTTTGATTCTTCTATTTCAGTGTCCTGTTCTACAATCTCAGCCGGATCATCTTGTGCTTCATCTTCCAGAGCGGCTTCTGCATCATCAGTATCAAGATACTCATCATCTTTACTCGGCTTGCGATACGTGCCATTCTTGTATTCTTCTTCAACAGCACGAAGCTTTTCTTCATATTTTTCGCGATTTTCCACCAGATCCATCTGATACTTGGTCAGTGGTGCATATTGAAGTTTCAATTCCATAGCCTTATCCACATATTTCCCAAGGCCAAACATAAGCATAATTTTGTCGCAGATCCGTACACAATCATCAGCATGATTAGCCTGGTGATAAAGTTCTGCCAAATGATACAGCCACTTCTCATCAAGTTCTTCCTGACAATATCTCTCCAGTGAGTTGATCTGCTGTTCCAAAGGTGCATCCTTGGCTTCAAGAATCAGGAATCTGAGCAAATACTGACGCGGGTCATCTCCTGACAGCTCGCAAAACTCTCTATAATACGCTTCTGCCTCCTGAATATTGTTCTCACGCAGTGCAAGGTCCGTAAGCTTGTATAAGAGTGCTTTTCCAAGCGGAGCTCTCTCATACGCAAGCAATAAAATATCCTTGGCATCCTGGTATTCTGCGTTTGTCTCATAAATCTGGGAAATCATCGTAAGTAGGCTGGTGCTGCGTACACGCCGCCAGTCAATTGTGTCAGCTATTTTCATAGCTGTCTCAAAATCCCCTTTGTTGACCAATTTCTTGATCTGCTCTACTTTGATGTTAAATTCGTATTTATCCATCACATGTATCTCCTGACTTCCTGCACTAGCAGAAGTTATTTCATATCATCACACCTTGGAAATATAGCATCTACAACTCAGTACGTCCATCCAATGCGCGAAGAAGTGTTATCTCATCAATATATTCCAAATCTCCACCAACGGGAACACCGCTGGCAATACGTGTTACCTTTATACCTGTAGGCTTTATCAATTTACTCAGATACATCGCAGTTGTCTCGCCCTCAAGGCTTGAGTTCGTCGCAACAATAACTTCACCTACATCTTCCTTCTGCAAACGAGTCATAAGTTCCTTAAGTCTTATGTCCCCAGGCCCGATACCAAGCATAGGTGAAATCGCACCGTGTAACACATGATAAACTCCATTGTATTTGCCGGTTTTCTCATATGCCGCCAAATCTCGTGTATTTTCCACAACCATGATAGTTCCATGATCGCGTCCTTCACTGCTGCAGATCGGACACAGCTCCCGATCTGTCAGTGTGCAACATTCTTTACAATAACGCACATTCTGTTTTGCGTCAACAATCGCGTCAGCTAAGTATTTTACCTTCTCCTCGGGCATGTTGATTATGTGAAATGCCAGGCGCTGTGCTGATTTGCTTCCTATTCCCGGAAGCCCCGACAATTCTTCGATTAATTTGCTAATCTGACTGCTGTAATAATCCATCAATTAGAACGGGAATCCGCCTCCAAGTCCGCCAAGTCCGCCTGTCAATTTGGACATCATCTCGCTGCTGTCCTCATCTGCCTGACGGAACGCCTCGTTGGTCGCAGCTACGATCAGATCCTCCAGCATCTCAATATCATCAGGATCTACTACTTCTTCAGAAAGTTTAACAGATAAAACTTCTTTCTTTCCTGATACAGTAACTGTCACAGCACCACCGCCTGAAGAGGCACTATACTGCTTTTCTTCAAGTTCCTTCTGTTTTTCTTCCATCTGACGCTGCATTCTCTGCGCCTGCTTCATAAGATTATTCATATTGCCCGGCATACCGCCTGGGAAACCGCCACGTTTTGCCATGGTGACATTCCTCTCTTTCATTTCATCATTCTATTTAACTATTCTTCAATAACTATATCTGCATGAATCGCGTTTTTAAGATCTTCTTCACTTACATATACTGTCGTCTGCACATAAGACGCATCATCCAGACGTGCTTTAAACTGCATGTTTTTTTCATATTTTTCCTGTACAACATGCTGTAAATCAGAAAAAACATCTTCTCTATTAACCGTTATAAAAACGCCCGGCTCTGCACATACAATACATAAGCAACCTTCGCCAGCCGGTTCTACACTGGTCTTTAGAAGTGCAGACTTGACCGCACCACTGCCGGAAGTCATGGAAGCAATTTTCTTCCATTCCTTTTGCATCATCATCAAATCTTCATATTGTGCCCTGGGCAGTGTCACTGTCTTTGGTTTTTCCAAGTCATTTGATGTCTGAGATTCTGCAGTTCCTGACTTTCCCGATGGCGGAGCAACTGATGCCAGTTTTTGTATTTCTTTAGGCATTTCCTCCATCTTCTGTTCTAAGGCGGCCATTCTCTGGAACACAGAATCCAGATTTTTCTCCATGGTCGGTGTTGTCAGCTTAATAAATGCAATCTCCACCAAAATTCGTTTTTGCGATGCAAAACGTATCTGTCCGGAAAGCTCAGAGAAAATGCGTATATAACGCATGAGAATCTCTGTATCAACATTAGCAGCTTCCTTTTTTAAAACTGCCAGATTCTCCTCAGACACATCAAGGACATCACCCGGTTCATCTGTAGTCTTCGCAATCAGAAGATTTCTCATATACCACAAAAAATCATTGACCAGCTGCGAAAGATCACGTCCCTGTGCAGTCATTTCCTCGATTTCACAGATGCAAGCTTTCGTATCACTTGCAAGCACTGCAGCAAAAAGTTTGCTAAATACTCGATTATCTACCGCTCCAAGCACATCGAGAACATTGTCGTACGTAAGCTTTTCACCAAAATGAAACGCCACGCACTGGTCGAGAAGGCTCAGTGCATCTCGCATCGAACCGTCCGCTGCACGTGCAACATACTTAAGTGCCGCATCTTCTACATCAATCTGCTCTGTGCCGACCAGTTCCCCCAGACGTCCTGCTATGGTATCAATCGAGATTCGTTTAAAATCATAGCGCTGACATCTTGATAAAATTGTAATCGGGATCTTGTGTGCCTCTGTTGTCGCCAAAATAAAAATAACATAAGACGGCGGTTCTTCCAGAGTTTTTAGCAGTGCATTGAAAGCCCCCGAAGAAAGCATGTGAACCTCATCGATAATGTAAACACGATAATGTCCGCTGGTTGGTGGATATTGTACCTGCTCACGAATTTCGCGAACATTTTCCACACTGTTGTTGGACGCCGCATCGATTTCCACCACGTTAAGAGAGGATCCTTCTGCAATCTGCCTGCACATACGGCATTCGCCACAAGGATTGCCATCTGTCGGATGTTCGCAATTGACTGCACGTGCAAGAATCTTGGCCACGCTGGTTTTACCCGTTCCGCGTGTACCGCAAAACAGGTAGGCATGTCCGATCCTTCCTGAATTAATCTGATTTTTCAAGGTTCTGACTATATGATCCTGACCCCTGACATCATCAAATGACTTCGGGCGCCATTTTCTATACAGTGCTGTATATGACATAAATCATTACTTCCTTAACTAATTGTCTCCGAAACTGATACCTACGGATTTAGCCTCACGAATAATATCGCTTTGTGGATCAACCATCTTAAGCTTGCCCGCGATATCTGCAAGCGGAATCTTCTCAATCTTATCGTTGTTTAAGGCAACCATATATCCGTATTCTTTGTTTCTTATAAGTTCTGCCGCTTCTGCACCGAGGCGGGTCGCTATCACACGATCATACGGACTTGGCTCACCACCGCGCTGCATATGTCCCGGCACAGTAACTCTAATCTCCTGACCTGTTTTCTCAGATATCTGAGCTCCCAGTTCGTACGCAACAGACGGATAAACCGGTCCATTCTTCTTCTTTTCTTTTAATTCTTTTTTGCTAAGTGCCGCATCCTCCTTGGAGATGGCGCCTTCAGCTACTGCAAGAATCGTGAAATTCTTGCCATTTTTCGAACGGGTGCGGATCGCATTGACTACCACATCAATATCATATGGTATCTCCGGAAGAAGTATAATATCAGCACCACCGGCTATGCCGGCATATAATGCCAACCAGCCTACTTTGTGGCCCATAATTTCTACAATAAAAACTCTGCCGTGAGATGCTGCTGTAGTATGAATGCAGTCAATCGCATTTGTCGCAACATTCACTGCACTGTGGAATCCAAATGTGAGATCACTTCCCCACAGGTCATTATCTATGGTTTTCGGCAATGAAACAATATTAAGCCCCTCTTCTCTCAGAAGATTCGCCGTCTTCTGGCTGCCGTTGCCACCAAGAATGACAAGACATTCCAGTTTCAGCTTATAATAGGTATGTTTCATCGCTTCAACTTTATCCAGACCATTTTCATCCGGTGTACGCATCAATTTGAAAGGCTGCCTGGAAGTTCCAAGGATTGTACCTCCCCGTGTCAGAATACCGGAAAAATCCGACTGTTTCATAATTCGATAGTCCGCATACATGAGGCCCTTATATCCGTCCTCAAATCCCACTATTTCTATATCATCAAACATCTTATACAAAGACTTTGCCACACCGCGCATCGTCGCATTTAAACTCTGACAATCTCCTCCACTGGTTAATATACCGATTCTTCTCATGAGCGTTTTACCTTCCTTTAATATGCGTTTTGATAACTACAAAAAAGACATGTTTTGCGAGTTTTCTTCATTTCTCGCACAAATAAAATCCTTCCCCATAAGGATAAACTACACCCATTGTGTAATTATAATACAATCGCAACCTTCGGGCAAGAAAAAAATAAGAAAGAATGCGTCATGCACATTCTTTCTTTAAATTTTTGCATCATGTAAAGTTGATTCGCTATTTTCTATGAAGTAAAAAAATCCGCACGCCCGGCTTCGAACGTATGCCATGGACGTTACCCTGACAGTTAACTCAGCCCAGGCTGCCTTGCGGCACACAAAAGGTTCTGCTTAGTGCTGCTGCATTCCTGCCCTGACACGGTTCACAGATTTCTGTTGCGCAAGACCCAGACTTCAACGCCACTTATCAGGGGCAGCCCCACAGTAAAAACGCCCTAGGTCGGACATCACCCCTGCTATAGCGGATTGCAGGTACAGGGCACCGCTAACTCCCCGGCTGTGCGGAAACTTTATGACTTGGTCTCAAATGACGGAATGATGCTCAGACCGTCAGCTCGTTTAGTATACATGGCAGCCGCCATTTTGTCAAGTTGTGAAGAACTTCAAAAATTATTGACATTTTCGTTTCAGAACCTTGCATAGCAAGAAATAAATCATTATAATGTGAATATGTCTAGCAACTGATCGAAGTTTTCACAGTTGCTAAATCAAAATATTCTGTAAGATTGGAGCAACGATTATGGAGAAAAAAAATATCGACTGGAGCAATATCGGTTTCGGATACCAACCAACGGATTACCGCTATGTTTCCATGTACCAAAATGGTGCCTGGGACGAAGGAACTCTTACCTCCGACCCAAACATTACCCTGAATGAATGTGCCTGCGTTCTGCAGTATGCACAGACATGTTTCGAAGGTCTTAAAGCCTACACAACAGAAGACGGCCATATCGTTACGTTCCGTCCAGATCTGAACGGCGAACGTATGGAGAATTCCGCTAAAGGACTTGAGATGCCGCCATTCCCTAAGGAGCGCTTTGTAGATGCCATCACAAAAGTAGTTGAGGCCAACGCAGCATACGTACCGCCGTACGGTTCAGGTGCTACCTTATACATTCGTCCATATATGTTTGGTTATGATTCCATCATCGGAGTTAAACCGGCAAATATCTATCAGTTCCGTGTATTCTGTACACCTGTTGGACCATACTTCAAGGGCGGTGCAAAACCGATCACTATTCGTGTCAGCGATTTCGACCGTGCAGCACCTCACGGAACAGGCCATATCAAAGCCGGACTTAACTACGCCATGAGCCTGCATGCAATCGTAGACGCTCACAAGAACGGTTTTGACGAGAACGTTTACCTCGATCCTCAGACACGTACCAAAATCGAGGAGACCGGCGGTGCAAACGTTATCTTTATCACAAAAGACGGCAAACTTGTAACTCCGAAGTCAAGCAGCATTCTTCCGTCCATCACACGCCGTTCCATCCTGCAGGTAGCAAGAGATTACCTTGGAATGGAAACCGAAGAGCGTGAGATATATCTTGACGAGGTTAAGGATTTCGCAGAATGCGGCCTTTGCGGTACAGCAGCTGTTATCTCTCCTGTAGGTAAGATCGTTGACCACGGAAAAGAAATCTGCTTCCCGGCAGGCATGGAGAAGATGGGCCCTGTTACACAGAAACTTTATGATACCCTGACCGGCATCCAGATGGGCCACATCAAGGCTCCTGAAGGCTGGATTCATGTAATCAAATAATCTCATGTACTACAAAAAACGGCGAAGATCATCATGATCCCGCCGTTTTTTTTCGTTTTTCACGCAAATCTTTAAAAAACTCCTTAAGCATTTCCGAACATTCATCCCTAAGAATTCCTGTTTTTACATCAACCTGATGATTGAATCCCTTTTCATCCAGAAGATTAAGTACAGATCCCGCACATCCCGCTTTAGGATTCATGGACCCTATATAAACCACCGGGATTCGTGCCTGCACGATAGCACCTGCACACATAGGACACGGTTCCAGTGTCACATACAGTTCGCATTCCTCAAGACGCCAGTCACCCATACGCTTGCACGCTTTCTTTATAGCTGCTATCTCTGCATGTGCAAGTGCACTGTGATCAACCATCCTGCGGTTATAACCTCTGCCTATAATTTTATCTTCATGCACGATAACACATCCGATAGGCACTTCCCCAAGTGCCCACGCTTTATTCGCTTCACGGATAGCTGTCTTCATATATTTTTCTTCGCGTGTAATTTTCGCTGCCACAGTATTTTCCTCTCCTGTCTTTTAAACGAAAATCTAATAAATATTTTTCTGTATAACGCAAAATCGGGAACAGTTAAAAACTGTTCCCGATACTGCCGGCGACCGGAATCGAACCGGTACGAAGTTTAACCCTCGCAGGATTTTAAGTCCTGTGCGTCTGCCAGTTCCGCCACGCCGGCATCATGATTACTCATGACTGGCACAAAGCCAAATGGATGGAGGTGGATTCGAACCACCGAAGCGAGACGCAACAGATTTACAGTCTGCCCCCTTTGGCCACTCGGGAACCCATCCA
>CAVKOQ010000092.1:0-10831 GCA_963657995.1 bacterium | reverse complement strand
TCCTGTAAGCCAGATCGACTATGGCTCCTGCGATGCGGTCACAAATTTTGTCCGGGTGGCACGGATTTACTTTTTCAAACATCTGTGTGTTCCTCCTTTATTGTATGTAAAAATATCTTATTTCGGTGTCATTTTTGTGCCAAATTTCGCTTTTTATAGAGTATCCGCAAAACTCTTCAGCTATTCAATGAAACCTGCGTATTTCGCTACTAGCTCGACAAAATCATATAGATACCGTTTCAGCGTACTGCGTGATACGTACAGCTTCTGAGACGCACCATCAATTGTGTGCGTCTTTTTCAAATACACTAAATCGACAGCACGAATACGGAGCCTGCCGTTCGGCATCTGCTCTGTATCGTTTAACGCCTTTTCAATTGCATTTGTGAATATTTTTGCCTGACTTGACTTATCTTTTTTAATTCTGCTGTATTCTTGGATCATTCTTACGGGAATCCAACGCCAATAAGTAGTATATCTAGCCATTAAGACATCCTTATGCTTGATCTCTTAATATTTTTTCCACCTGCAGCCACAATCTGCGCTCGTTTCGCTCCTCGTCCACGGTCTGACATATACCAATCCTCAACCGGCATCCGTATTTGGTCGTTATAGTTCGGGCATATTCCCACCATCTGCACGTGCTACATCTTTTTTCGTTTTTTTCTGCTCGATCTCCAAAGTCGTATCCCATACATTTCTCCCACTTTGTTGTTTCTTCGAACCAACTATCTATGAACCGCTTAATATCGGAAAGCTCATAATTCTCTGCATCCACAGCTCGCCAGTCTTTTCTGAAACATGCTTCGCCGATATCGTCAAGGCAAAATGCCAGATGGCTAGAAATAATCTTGAATTTCTTACCTCCAAAATCAAATACATCTCCGATTTTGAGGTCAGAAGAGTCAAGATCAATATTCAAAGCGGGACGCACACAACCATCATCATAGTCGACAAGACCACCATCAGAGTGAACCGAGCCGTCACTATGGACATAGGCGGCAAGACCCTGATGAGTACCAGGCGACCACAGCCACCACCAGCTGTGATATTCTCTATCCTGTTTTGAGAGAAGCCGTTCTGCTTCATCAACAGATAGTAAAGTTGCCGATTTAATTCTCATTTTTGTTTCCATTTTATCGAATGCCTCCCTCTTCAAAATCGTCCTTTTCAAATCCAAATTCAATATGCGCTGACCAATCCTTAATGCCCAATTCGTGGCACTTCTGAATAGTTGATGTACCTCCTCCGTGACTTGTATGCCATAAGAATAACTGCTGTACGATGCTGAAATATGACTTGCTGAATCGGAACATCTCTTCGTCATTAAGTTCATTTATGGCATCCTCGCCATTCATCCATTTGTACCATTCAGCGAATTCATCAACCATTCCGTGCATCAGATTGATACATTCTTTCAGTATGTCTGCCTCGCTGTGGCTTGTTACCTTTTCATCTTCCATTTATTTTTCCTCACCTTTTCTGCTTTTATATCTTTTCAATCTCAATCTTAACCTTGTAAGCTCTTTCAGATATTGCCAACTTTGCAAGTAATGTGATCAATATATTTCTGTCTTTAGGGTTCATTAAGCCCTCTTTTTTAGAGATATAATCTTTAACGCATCTAGTGATCCAGAACTTTTCAGTTTCGCTAAATTCCATTGTTTTCTTTTCTCCTTTCGAAGCAGTGTGCATGCTCATCGAGCCGTGTTTCTTCCGCTTCAATTTTCCCAATCCACATTTTTTTACATTCGCCAAAAGTCTTATCTTCATGACATTGTTGATTCTTCCATTTCAGCCAATGCTTGCAGTCTCCGCATTTATTGCTCACGTCTTACCTCCTTATGATCTCTTTCTTGATCCTGTCTAGCTCCGGCTGCGTTACTGCCCTGCCGTCCTTCAGAATGAATTCAATCTCGTCAATTAACATTAGCTGTGCATCCTTCACCTCGTCATTGATGAACTTTGCAAGCCGTGCGCCTACGATATCGAACAGGCTGCATCTTTCTTTCACATCGTCCTTGTCTATCCATGATGCCATGATTTAATCCTCCTTCCAACGGTTAACCATTTCTTCTTTTGTATCGTTGTCTATAGCTGAGTCAATCTCTGTTGCATACGCTTTGTTATTAGCATCGTAAGCGATGATGCATAGCGTGCTAATGTTATTGCTGAGCCTGCATAAGTATGCTTCATCCCAATACTGCATACTTGTTCCTTTGTTCCTCAAAACTGATATGCGTCTGATGCTTCTAACCTGTTCGCCGTGCCACTGGTAGTAATTTTTTATCAGCCATCTTGCAACTGTTGTATTACTGTACATTGCTTTATCCTCCTGCACTCCTAAAACGCATTTTAAATGCTTTAAATCTTTCAAGTGATAATTTATGCGTTCTCGTGCGTATTTTGGTTATTTCCTATCTGCCTGTACTGCCGAAACCGTTATCACCTCGTTCAGATTCTGCAATCCTGTCCACGATCCGGATCTGTGGTGCGATGTACGGAAGTAATACTAACTGGCTTATCTTGTCGCCTGCCTTAATAAATTGTTTGTTGCTTTCATGGTTGTACAGTTTGACAACAATGCTTCCTGTGTACCCTTCGTCAATCAATCCTGTTGATGTTAATCCCTTGTTAACGTTAAGCCCTGACTTACTCACCAGAAGGCCGCAATAGCCGTGTGGGATTTCTACATGAACTCCGGTATCAATCGTTAACGAGTCGTTCGGAAATACCGAACCACTCACAGGGCTGTACAGATCAAGTCCTGCATCCGTTTCATGCGCTCTGGTTGGCATGATTGCCATCTCGTCAAGTTTAATATTTATTACATCCACCACTTTCTGTCCTCCTCAGTTCTTTTAACATGTTCTAAAATCTCGTTTCCGCAGCAAGCACATCTGTAAACATTCGTGAAATGGTCGTCACTGTCTCCGTGCAGCACAAAGTCTATTCCTTTGCCGCAGCACTCAATGAAGGATTCTCCTTCCTCGTCCGTAATCAAATGTATCTTGTTCTGCGTGTCTGTATATTCCGTCTGACCCACTATAATTTTCATTTTTTTCTTTCCTTTCCTCTCTATCTGTTAAACAGCTTTTTTTCTAACTCCGCAAAATCGGCATCGTTTCCTCGTTGTTGAAAGTTATTAAATGCCGTCGTCTTCTTTGACTTGTTCGGTTCTTTGTACTTGTCTGTGTAGTTTCCTTCAATCACCTTCTGATAATTGTCCGGCTCAACGAACCAATCGTACCTAAGCTTTCTGCCATTCTGAGCTGATTTCTTGAAGAATGCTTGGTCATCCAATGATCTGATCGTGTCCAGGAAGCGTTCTATATTCCCATTGATGCAGAGCCTGGTGTTTGCTTCCCTCTTGCTCAGAGGATTGATTGCGTCAATGTCCTGCGTGACTTTCTGCATATTCCAAAGGCTGATGATCTCGTAAGAATCTGCGTTAATCTCCGGAAGCGGCTGCGGCTGCAGATTGGATCCTTCTTCTTCTATACTATCCTTACCTATACTAACCTTACCTAACCTAACCTGGGTATACCGTTTGGATACCTCTGGTATACCTTCTGGATACCGTTTGGATACCTCTGGTATACCAGAGGTATTCGAAGTATTTTTAAATGTGTAAGCTTTGTTTCCCTTTGCTTCCAACCGGCTTTTTTCTTCCTCATAAACCGTTGGTTTGTATCTGTCAGTCCGAATGTAATTGTGTATCTTCCAATGCTTGATAACTATGACCCCGGATTCAAAACCGATCACAAAAGACTTAGCCAGGAGGAGCTTCAGATCATCCTCGCTACATCCGACCATTCTCATGATCTTCTTCGGATTATTGATAAATCCGTCGTCATCCGCCCTCATCGATAAGTGGAAGTAAAGTGCCTGGGACGTGATCGGCATATCCAGGAACGCGTCGCTGTCTATTATTGTCTTTGCGAACATTCTTCTTTCAGCCATTACTTCATCCGCCTCCTGGCAAATTCTGCCATCAGCAACGCTTCCGCCATTCCGTCGTGCTTCTTCGTGCATCTTTCTGTCCGGAACAGATTAGCCTTCGGGAACAGCCGCTGCGCCACTTCGATGCTTGTGTTCTTGTTTGATGTGACCCCGAATTCAGCCTTCCATCTTTGAGGCCGCACAAGCTCATGTCTGCACTTGTTTGTTTCCAGGACGCCAAGAATGTATCCAAAGCTCTTTCCGAAGTTGAACATTGATGTGACTCCCTGCCCTGGCATTGCTCCGACGTGCTCAACTACGTATGCTGCATCGCTGTATTTTTCTGATATTCTGCGCAGATCGTAGTCGCTGTATATCGTCAGCCATACTATTTTTCCGGATTCATCAATCAGCGCTATTCCGCCGTTGTGTCCGGGATCTATGCCTGCATAAACCATATCTCCTCCTTCTGGGGCAGATGCTCTCTGCCCCGATCCATAACTACAAGTTCCGTGTGATAATATTCCTCAGCCATTAGGCCGGTGCATTCTTAATTAGTTACCGTCGAAGAACATTTCTTCGATGCTCTGCTTCTGCTGTCCCGGGATCTGCGGATCTTCCTCAACCGCCTGCGTCGGATTTTCCGACTTTGGCTCCGGCTGTACCGGCTGCGGAGCTTCTTCTGTGAAGTCCTGGTTGTCGACATAATCCCTGGATCCATCGTCTTTGATTACCGCCTGGTCCGCTTCTATTGCAGTCTGCATCTCAATTGACATGATTCCCCACTTACTAATCAGCTGCCTAATCATGGTCTTGAGTGCCATCGCGTCAAAGTCCTTCTCCCAGAATGTATAGCCCTTATGTGCAGCATATCCTTTGCTGTATTTCTGTGCGTGGGATTCCATCTTCTGCCTGCTCCAATACATAGCCTTGCGGAATCCGTTCACGTATTCAAACATCGCGTAATATCCCGTCGTCAGCGCCTGCTCTCTCGCAACTTCGTCATCTATCAGATTAACCTCGATGGTCTCTTCCAAAGGGTCGTACTTAATGAGCTCTCCCTGCTTGATTGCCAGGACGTTGATCTTCTTGTACTGTCCGGATCTAATGGCAAGCTGGATGTAGCCTTTGTATCCAAGTTGAAATTGCGCCTCCTTACAGCCCTTCTTGGTGTTGTTAAAAGGCACCATATAATACTGTCCGAGCTGAGGGCTTGGGCTGAGCTTCAATGCTTCCCCAAGGAGTGCCGCGTTTACGATGCTCATATTCTCGCATTCCTGGAGCGCCGGATTCGTTTGAACCGCAGATATGATCGATGTAATAAATTTGTCCGCGTTCTTTCCGCCCACAATGTTGTTAATCTGACGCTTAACCGTGTCGCTTGTTAATGTCACCGTGAAGCTCGGTTTCTGCTTCTTTACTAAACTGTTACTGATTGCCATTTATTTTTCCTCCTTAAATTCTCTCAAAGTGTATTCCGCTCGCCTTCATAAAATGGCTGAGCTGCTGCAGCTGATCCCTGGTGCCTTTTGCCCGAAACCCTATTTCAAACAGCTCCAGGCTGTCGTTTTCCGGTGTTTCCGGAAAGTTCTGTGTCGGAAATGTCATCTGTTCATTTTCCTGCGGTTTTGGCTGTTCTGCAGCCATCTGAGCTTCCATTGCAGCCTTCGCCTTTGCCATTTCAGCGAGTCCTTCTGCGTACTTGATTGCCTCGCTCAGATTCAGCGACTTCTTGAAAAACTCTGTTGCCTCGAAGCTGTATTCTCTGAGTCGTCCCAGGACCTCGATCTCGTCGGTAATCATCGTATGCCAATTCTTAATGTCGCTTTCAACCTGGGCGAGCTTGAATGATGCATTTAGCCATTTCTCGTTCCATATCATTCCCGGGCTCAGCCAAGGGAAGTCCGTCATATTGGCGTCAAATATTGCGATGATCTCGTCGCGCTTCTTGCTCCTTTCAGCCTCTTCAAATTCCTTAACCTGGCGGTCAATAGCTGAGCTTGTGTCCTTTATCATTTTGATAATTTCATTGATTTTGGCCTTAAAATCGTTGAATGGCTCCATATATTCTTTTTCTAGCCGAAGCCTTTCGTCGTTAAGTGCCTTTTCGAGTTTGTTGAGTGATGATCTGTCTGCCTTGGCTTCTTTGATTTTGTCCGCAGTGTAAACAATTGTCTTGTAGTCGTTCAGCTTGACTGCAATCTCCGCTTTGAGCTCTTCATAGTTAAATTCGAGCGTCTGCGGCAGTGCCATTTCTTTCACAATAAGTTCCATTTCTTGTTTCCTTTCTGTTTATTTATATTTATATTTCCGGCAGCAATAATGCCGGTTTAGTTCTGTTCTTTACGTGGTCCCAAAACTTCCGCTCTTCGTCCATCAAGTATGTGATCTCGTCTTTGACATCCTGCCGCTCGATCCGGTAGTTTTTGGTCTGCTTGTAGATCATCCCTTCATACTTACTTGTCAGCTGTGCTGTGAGTATCGCGAAGTCGTATTCAGTGACCGCTAGGTAGTGAAGTACCTGGCAAAAATAGTTGTCCGGGATCCTGCCGTTCCACTTCTCTCTCTGCATTGACTGCAGAATGTTTGTTGTCTTGATCTCAAGGATTCCCTTGCGGCCTGTCGCCTTCTCAATGAGGATTCCATCCAGGCTTGCTGCACCCCATGGGTATTTATCGTTTGTGATGCTGTTATTCTCGATGTATCCGACTACGTATTCCGGAAAGTCGAGAGCAAATAAAGACCTCAGATGAGGCTCAGCCTCGGTTCCATACTTGACGTATGGCTTCTCGGATATGTCCTCAGCTTCCCTCTGACCGGTCTTTTCTTCCCAGAGCTCCACATTGCTCTTGTAAGGATTCATTCCCACGATGCAGGAAGCATCAGAGCCTCCGATGAAGTCCGTTCTGTGCCGGAGCCATTCCTCACGGTCATTAAGCTGTTTTACTTCTATCATCAGTACCACCTCAGTGTTACCTTGTTGTACGCTTTCCCCATCAGATTCTGACCACCCTTCCATTCTTATTTATGTAGATCAGGCACTGCATAAATGGGTCGTACACGGCCTTGGTGCTTGTGTGATGATGCTTCTTGTACTTGCTCCGGACCATCGACGGATGAAATTTCTTCATTCCTTTTCTCATCTTCTGCCGGCCTCCTTTAAGTTCGTGAATTCTGTGAATGTCATTGTTTTTGTCCTTTTAAATCTGTAATTATTATCGTCCTGTTAGAACGTGTTTCCTGTGTTTCTCCCACTGCTCAGTATCAAATCTGATCTTGCCCTTGCCCTTTGTAGGGATAATGTAATACTTTGATTCATCGCAGTGAGCCGCGTGATACAGATCAGTTTTGCTGTATCCCATTTCTACCAGTTCCCTGATACTCATAAGTGGTTTTGGATACCTCATGGGCTCCTCCTCTTTTTGTGCATTGATGCCGCCTCAGCCTCGATTGCCTGCTGAAAATCCTTGTATCCAGGCATTGGCTATGGCATCCTGCGAATCTTCTTTGACAGTCTTTACACGGCGCTAATAATTTTGTGCCCATTTCGCGCTCTTTTTGTTACCAAGTGGTAACTTTTATGTTAAAAAAAACTCAGCCACCTGGACCGGATCGTTTATGTCGATGTTCAGAGCGTTGCCCCATACCTGGATATTCTTACGGCTGAATTCACTCTTGCCGTTAAACTTATTGCTTACCGTTGCTCTGCTAACACCTATGCTGTTAGCGAATGCGCCAATGGTCTTATATTTTTCAATAATTCTTCCGCGTAGCTTCCCGTAATTATTTACCATTTTTTACCTGTCTCCTTACTTAATCACTGCTCAGTCTACTTACTTCAAAACAACCGTAATCACTGGAAGCTCTGCGCTGTATTCAACAGCGTCGTCACTATAATTTGAATAATAGTCAACGAGTTCTTCCAGAACCTTAACAGCTGATCCACTTGTTACTGTATTTACTTTCGTATCGTCCTGCAGCCGTTCCCAGATTGTAACTCTTGTATTTCCTAATTCTTTCAGCATTTCAAATAATTCATTCTTCATTTCTTTCCTCCTTGTTAGTTGCCGTTTGGTAACTTTTGTTTGATCGTATGATACCTCCAGCGTTTCCAACTGTCAACCGTTTTTTTACAAATTGACAACTTTTAGTTGAATTCATATAAACGTGTGTTTACAATTAATAATAAAAATCAGAAAGGAATGGCAAAAAGATGAGAGTATCAACCGCTGATCGTTTAAACGAATATATGGAAAAGTATAATTTGAGACAGATCGACCTGGTAACAAAGTGCCTGCCGTATTGCCGCAAGCACGGGATAAGCATTAACAAGTCAGCAATCAGCAGGTACGTTAAGGGCGAGCGCAAGCCTACGACTGATAATCTTATTATGCTCGCCCAGGTGCTGCACGTGTCAGAGGAATGGCTCGCCGGATACGACGTCCCGATGGAACGCAGCGCGGAAGATATAGATCTCGACAATGCTGCGATCCTGGCTGATGCAGCTTCGGATCCCGAGCTCATCGAGATGCTGCAAAAAGTGCAACAACTCGACGCCCCGGACCGGAAGAAGGTCTGCGGATACATAGATGCAATCTATGATCTTTCGTTCTCTTCAGAAGATAAGGCATCCGAGGAAGAATGACGCTTGTTGCCAATGTAACGGTAGCAAAAATAGAAAATGAACTTTAGCTGATCTTCCGTTGCTTCTTCAAGCACATCAATGATGTTGTCCTTGTAATTCACACTTAGCGCCTCCCTTCACCGAACATATATTCAATTTATCGCATACCATTATCCAATATATTGGACAGCATTTATTGTATTCTTGCACTAATTATTGAGTGTTCTGAGTGATTCTACAAGCGCATTTTATGTACATATTTTTTAAAAAAAATGTGCAAAAACAGCGCACCACAAAATTATCTCAACAAGGTATAAATAATTATGAAAGATATAAATGAAATGAATAAAGGCTGTGCCGCAATCCTAAAAAATCTCCGGATCAACTCAGGACTGTCGGTTAATAAAATGGCTGAAGTAATGTATGTAGATAGAAGAACTTGGCAACGATATGAGGACGGTAAATCATCACCAACAGTCCCCGAATTTTTGCGGTGTTTCTCAATAATTGGAGAATCTGCTATGAAGTCAGTTTTAGATTTTTTGTACCCCGACGCCTACAAGGGATTGTCGGAAGAATCGAGTACAGATCAGCTTCGTGAAGCCGCCGCACATTATTTTTTGAACGTGGCTCCGGATAAAGTAGTACGTGAATGGGATTATATTATGTTTTCTGAGCATGGGTCTAATATGTATCCGCAGCTCCAGGAATTTACAATGCTGGATCACTTGCCTCTTGAAATGCGGCTGATAGTCGCCAATCTTATTTATGATTTGTACCGGATCGCAGAGCTGAAAGGTGAGCTGATCGAAACTAACCATGTCATGCCTGACGTTGAAGCGTTTCGTGAGGGCATGGAGAAAGGGGAAAACGCCGTAATCGAAGGGCTCGGCAGTTACACGACATTATGAAGTACAAATATTCACAGTATATCTCGCTAGGATATGATTCCCGAGGATATAGGATCAGAAAACACATATATGCCAATAGCAAAAATGAGCTTGCGCTGAAAAAAGCCCAACTTCAAGAGCAGTATAGAAATACATCTGTGCCTTTAGATATATCATTTAAAGATTATTCTGAAAGATGGCTCAGTGCGTTTAAATCTAACCGCGAAGCCGCCACCCGTACGATGTATAGGAATGCCCTCAATTCCGCAGACGGCATCAGAAATATGCCTATGCGTGACATCCGCACGATAGACGTGCAGGAGATCATCAACAACAAATCAGATTATCCGAGGCTGTGTCAACAGATCAAACTATGCCTGAAGCAAGTGTGGGACTCTGCGATCAATGACGGAATCATTACAAGGAATATTGTCAAACCAGTATCAATACCAAAATATTCGGCGAAAGAGGGGCGGGCATTAAAACCTGAGGAAAAGGCTGTGATTCCAAAATGCAATCTCGATCCGATGGATAAAATCTATGTGCTTACTTTATTCTATCTTGGAGTCAGACCGGGTGAAGCTCTCGGACTTATGCCGGCAGATTTTGATTTTAAAGAAAAGACCGTAACCATAAGCCGCGCAGTTGGATTTGACGGCAATGATCCATACGTTAAACCTACCAAGACGAGTAAAGTACGAACGATACCGCTACCAAATGAATTTATTCCCACGGTCAAAGAATACCTCTCCGACTTAAAATCGTTGTACCTTTTCAACAGGAATGGCAGTCTGCTAACGAAAACGATCAAAACCGATATGTGGCTAAGGATCAGAAAAGAAATAAACATACAGCTAGGTGGCAAGAGTAACCTCGATCTGACCGATGGACTGCATCCTTACACCTTCAGACACAACTATTGCTGTACATGCTACTATTCTGGCATCAGTCCCTTAATGACTTCCAAGCTAATGGGAAATTCTGTCACGATGGTGATGAAGGTATATTCACACATTGACGAAAGCAAGGAACGATTAGACAGCTTGCGTGAGCTTTGCATCTGATGATACAATACGTACGAATTCAGATGCCATGAATAATGAGTATAAATCGTAAGATAAAAGTTGCGTGAAAGATGAGACTGCCCCCCCACAGTCTTATTTTTTTGCACCATTTTCTGAACCAGTGAACCTCATGTGAACCAACATTTTCACATATTATCGATTATTTTGATTCATTATAGAATTTACTCAAGACAATAAAAAAGCCGATAAAATCAACTTTTTATTGATTCCATCGGCTTTCTATTTTCATGCACCTTCAGGGGCTCGAACCCTGGACACCCTGATTAAGAGTCAGGTGCTCTACCAACTGA
>CAVKOQ010000091.1:0-10951 GCA_963657995.1 bacterium | reverse complement strand
TGGCCACCAGTGCCTGCACTTCTAAAAGAATAGGACGAGTTCCTTCCATAGAGCAAGCTGTAACTGCACCTGAGGCATCAGCAGGACGTCCTTCTAGCATAAATTCCGACGGATTCTGTACTTCTTTAAGACCTTCTTCACGCATCTCAAACACACCAATCTCATTGGTAGATCCGAAGCGGTTTTTGACGCCCCTGAGAATCCTATAAGATGCATGACGATCACCCTCAAAATACAGCACAGTATCAACCATATGTTCTAGCATACGCGGACCGGCTACTACACCTTCTTTTGTCACATGGCCAACTATGAAAATAGTGACGCCAAGTCCCTTGGCAAGCTGCATAAGTACAGAAGTGCACTCTCTGACCTGACTGACACTGCCGGGGGCAGATCCTGCCTCCTCTATAAACATGGTCTGGATAGAATCAACAACAACCACATCCGGATGAACCTCTCGGATCACTTCAGCAATTGTATTAAGATTAGTCTCACTAAGAAAAGAAAGAGGTCCGTGTACCTTTCCTATTCTTCCCGCTCTGAGTTTAATCTGTTTTAGTGACTCCTCTCCGGATACGTATAAAACTTTCTTATCCTGAGCTGACAGATTGCCGCAGACCTGTAAAAGAAGGGTTGACTTGCCAATACCGGGATCACCGCCGACAAGTATAAGTGATCCACTAACCACACCACTTCCAAGCACCCTGTCAAGCTCGACAAATCCAGTTCTGGTACGATCCGTATCTGAAACTTCAATTTCTTCAAGACTTACCGGTTTTGTCCGCAAGACTCCGTGTTTTCCCTGTGAAGCAACCAGGGAGGCTGCTGCTGCATACCTCCCCGCTGCTGTCCCGGATGATACCGGATGTGATGGTGCTTCTACCATCGTATTCCACGCTTTACATGCCGGGCACTGTCCGGCCCATTTGGCTGATTCATAGCCACATTCACTGCAAAAAAATCCTGCCTGTTTTGCCTTCGCCATACTTATATTTCTATCTGCCCTCGATCTTAATCTCAGTTGCTTTGCCCGGATTCAGTTCAACACTGAGCACAAGTTTTCCGCTCATGTTTGTCTTCATGCCACCAACTGACACACCATCTACATATACTTCATATTCACGTTCGTCTTCTAACTGAACAGTGATCTGAGCGTCCTTATCACCCTCAACAGAAAACTTCACAGAAGAGTCACCTGCCTGAAAATGATTTACTGCAGTACCAGGTACGGATTCATATACGAACATTCCGTTCCTCTCCAGCTTGGTAATCTCATTAAATGTTTTTACTTTATAAAGGTCACCCTGAAACTCGAAATCCTGCAGCTTAGACTTGGCTGCTAACATATAATTACCAAAACTGATTGTTCCATCCTCTTCAATACGGATTAATTCGCTAACTACTGGCATAATGCTTTATCCTCCTAGTATCATTTATGTACTACCAAAGTACATTTTTCGTCAGTATTTACATTCTAACACAACTCGACCCAATTTACCACAACAGTTTTTGGCATTTTGTCTAATTTATCATCATTGTTTTACTGTACACTGATAGGCACTTTTGAAATCAAAATCACCTTCTTATTTACTAAACTGTAGTAAATATCAGTTTTTCATCATTTTTTTCAATCTTAACTTCGCTATTTTTGCCTATCTGACCTTCAAGAATCTTTTCTGAAAGCTGATCTTCTATCTGTGTCTGAATCGTTCTTCTGAGCGGCCTTGCACCATATTTTGAATCATAACCCTTTTCAGCAAGAAAATCTATCGCACTGTCAGTGACATCAAGTGTTATGCCAAGCTGTGTCTTAGTTCTCTTCTCAATATTCTTAAGAAGTATATCTGCAATCTTTTTGATATCATCCTTTGTAAGCTGATGAAATACTAAAATCTCATCAATTCTGTTTAAAAATTCAGGTTTAAACATCCGACGAACTTCTTCCATAACACGTTCTTTCATGAAATTATAGTCAGCCTTCTCTCCGCTTTCTGATGAGAAACCAAGTCTCTTCGGAGATATGATATTCTCTGCTCCGGCATTAGATGTCATGATGAGAATAGTATTCTTAAAATCCACCTTGCGTCCCTGTGCATCGGTAATGTGTCCATCATCAAGGATCTGCAAGAGAACATTAAACACGTCCGGATGAGCCTTCTCGATCTCATCGAAAAGTATGACAGAATATGGATTTCTGCGAACCTTCTCGCTTAATTGTCCGCCTTCCTCATAACCAACATATCCTGGCGGTGATCCTATCATCTTGGAAACACTGTGTTTTTCCATATATTCGGACATATCTACCCTGATCATGGCATTTTCAGTACCAAACATAGCCTCTGATAAGGCTTTGGAAAGCTCAGTTTTTCCTACACCTGTAGGCCCCAAAAACAGGAATGAACCAATCGGACGTTTAGGATCTTTAAGTCCTACTCGACCGCGGCGGATCGCCCTTGCCACTGCCGACACTGCCTCTTCCTGTCCGACAACTCTCTCATGTAAAATAGACTCCAGCCTTAAAAGTCTCTCAGATTCACCTTCCGACAACTTTCGTACAGGAATCTTGGTCCAGTCTGACACTATATCGGCTATCTCATTTTCACCGACTACTAATTTGCGTGAATTTTTGTCTTTTTCCCATTTTTCACGAATTTTTTCAATCTTCTCCTGTTTCTTCTGCTGCTTCTTTTTTATCTCGCCAGCCTTCTCATATGCCTCAGATTTGATTGCCTCCTCTTTCTGATCTCCGAGTTTTCTTATCTCTTCTTCAAGCTTTTTAATCTCTTCTGGTTCTGTATATACGGTAAGTCGAAGTTTCGATGAAGCCTCATCAATCAAATCAATTGCCTTATCCGGCAAAAATCGGTCATTTATATAGCGTGCAGAGAGATGTACTGCAGCTGCAAGTGCACTATCATCTATCGTAACATTATGATGGGATTCATAATGTCCTCTTAATCCTTTTAGTATCTCTATTGATTCTGCTTCTGTAGGTTCATCTACAATAACAGGTTGGAAACGACGTTCGAGAGCAGCATCCTTTTCAATATATTTTCTATACTCTTCCAGTGTCGTCGCACCTATAAGCTGGATCTCTCCTCTGGCAAGTGATGGCTTCAGGATGTTTGATGCATCAATTGCACCCTCAGCTCCGCCTGCTCCGATAATTGTGTGAATTTCATCAATAAAAAGAAGAACGTTTCCGCTCTGGCGAACTTCTGAAAGAACTTTCTTGATTCTTTCTTCAAATTCACCGCGATATTTTGAACCTGCTACCATGCCAGATAGATCAAGGCTGACAACACGTTTCTTTGCTATCGTTTCAGGTACATCCCCAGAAACAATAAGTTCGGCAAGTCCTTCCGCCACAGCAGTCTTACCGACACCCGGTTCTCCTATAAGACATGGATTATTTTTTGTCCTGCGGCTTAAAATCTGGATAACACGCTTCATCTCAGTTTTCCTGCCGATGACCGGATCAAGTTTTCCTTCGCGAGCCATCTGTGTAAGGTCTCTGCTAAAGCTATCCAGTGCCGGTGTATTGCTTTTCTCTGAACGAGTCTTCCCAGCAGAAACCGCATCTGAATCCACAGGAACGTCATCACCCATTGAATTCAGCAAAACAACATATAATTTCTGAATATCGACATTCATTGTGTTGAGTAAACGGCATGCTGTTGAATTACCATTTTTTATGATTGCGATTAAAATATGCTCCGTTCCGATAAGCGGTGATTTGAAAAATACCGCCTCTTCATAGCTTGCCTGCAGCACCTGGCGAGCCCCAGGTGTATACTCGGCCTGTCCGTCTACTTTAGTTGCCACTGAAGGGCTTATCAGACGTTCCATGAGTTCCATGACACGTTCTTCGGTTACATCATGTGCCTCAAGAACCGCTGCTGCCAAGCCGGTTCCTTCTTTTATGAGTCCTAAAAGCAAATGTTCCGTTCCTACATAGCCGTGTTCTAACTGCTGTGCAGTCTCAACAGCCAAACGGATAGCTTCTCTGGCCTTTTGAGTAAAACGATCTATCATTTTACTAGTTCCTCCTGTATCTATGTTTCTGCGTGACTATTTAATTTACAATAGTTACGTTTCTACTTTTCAAGATCCGGCAATTTTTCCTTAAGATATCTTGCTCTCTCTTCTTCAAGCTCACTGCGTCCAAGTGGTCTGCTTAAGTATTTCTGGAGATTAGCCGGCTGTATATCTATCATCAATTTATAAATACTTACATATTCCTGAGGTTTAAGCAGTCCATCTGCTATTCCTGCCCATATATGAGAAAGATAAGTCATAGCCTCCTTAAATGTAAGTTTTCTCGCATACTTAAGTATACCGTAAGACTTGTATGATTCATCTTCTCTCTCAAGGTGATGCTTGGACAATGATGCCTCACGGAAACGTATTTCCTGAGCAGACAACTGTCCCGCCACATTAGCTACAAGCTCTAATATCTCATGTTCGGTTATTCCAAGAGTCTTCTGACTGACTATCTCGTATAGATCGCCATAGTTTTCATTACCTCTTCCGTATACACCGCGTACACTTGTTCCAAATCTGCCCATATCACTTAAAAATTCCTGAAATTTTTTATTCATGGTAAGCGAAGGCAAATGTACCACTACTGACGCTTTCATCGCGGTTCCGACATTCGTCGGATAAGATGTAAGGTAACCGTATTTTTCGTTAAATGCATATGGAATCTTGTCACCTATATAATCATCCAGTGCATCTGCATCAGCATAGCATTCTTTAAGACTCAGCCCCTGTGACAACACCTGCAATCTAATATGATCATCTGCGTTCAGTACCATGCTGATATGCTCATCCTCTGAGCAGATAAAACCGCCAGGAGTGGTCTTTTCAGATAAAGTGCGATTTAAGAGCCGTCTCTCCCTGAGTGCCGCCCTGTCAAGCTTCTCCATCGGTTCAAGATCTTTATATCCGTAAATACAGCCATCCTGACCATCAATATCACTAAAATTTTGCTTTAGACGTGCAATCATCTCTCTGGCCTCATCTGTGCTTAGATTTCCGGGAAATTTATATTCCTCCCAGTTTCTGGACAGTCGTACGCGGCTATAAACTATATTGGACGTATCATTAGTCACATTTTCATACCATTTTGTCATTGTCCGTTCGCTCCTTTAAGACTGCGTATCTTATCACGACAGGCTGCAGCTGTCTCATAGTCTTCCTCAAGCAGTGCACTCTCTAGTCTGCGTTTAAGCTGGTTTAACTGTTCCTCTACACTGAATTCCAGTTCACCGTTCTCGCTAACTTTAGTTGTTTTGTGAGTTTGAGGCCGAATCTTTGGATGTTTACCAGTATGAGTTGAATTGTCCTGCAATTTCTTGATCTTTTCACCCAATAACGGATCAAATACATGATAGCAGTCCGCACATCCAAATCTGCTGTTTTTTATAAATTCTTCATATGTTGTACCACATGTAGGGCATACTACATCAGCCTCGGAAGTCAGGTTCACTGATGAATCTGCCAGTCCCAGTAGGCTTGACAAAAGTTTTTCAATCGGAAAATCGCCCTCAAACCATGCGGAACACGGTGCCAGATCCATCTCCTTGGCACACTGGGCACATAGATTGTGCTCTGTTTTGACACCATTAAATACTTCTGTATATCTAATATTTGCCTCACGAATGCCACATTTATCACACATCATAATAATTATTCCTCCGATGCGAAAGCATCATAAATAGAATCCACCATATCGTGGATCTCCTCACGGCTTATATTTTTGCAGACTCCCCTCGCCAGGATAACACTCATATCGCGGCGCATCTCTGAGATTGTCCGCATCCGCTCCGTATCAAGGGCAATAACTGCACCACGGCGTCTGTCCAGCTGCAAAAAACCCTCCTGTTTCAGCACTGAATATGCCTTATTAACTGTATGCATGTTGATTCCAACATTTTCAGCCAGCTGTCTCACAGACGGCAGCGAATCCCCCTCATGAAGCTGGTCTGTTGCAATACCGATAATGATTTGGTTTATAAGCTGTATATAAAGAGCCTCCTCACTGTTAAAATCAATTTCAACGATCATACTCCACCATCCTTCGTTTTTAAATGTAAGGTACTATATTACCTGTCATTTGTTATATGCATTGTATAACAAACATGTATTTTAGTCAACTTAAAAAATTACATGCATTTTTATATCATCTCTGTCCTTACATCATATCTACCTTGACAACATGTCTATCTTGAGACAAGTAAGACAAATGACAGATATCCGCAAAGCTTTACTTTTGAAGATATCTGCCATATTGTTATGTCCTACCTCGGATCATCTATATACTCAAAGTCATCATCATCCCGTAAATCCTGTTCTAAACGAGCCTTCGCTTCTCTTGCCCGTCTTGAACGTTCTGTCTCTGATTCGTATCTTGTAGGACGTTCAACGAAATCCTCACGCTCCAGTGTATAGTAAAGCTCTGTTCTTGTGGCCGGTCTTACCTGAACACTAGGACGTGCGTTCTCTGTTTTTTTTCTACGTTCTCTATCAGTACAGCTTCTCTCAGAAGAAGTCCTTGCTGAAGACTTCTCATATCTGTCATCTGATGATCTGCTTGTACGACGCTCTGATAAACTTTCATCTGAAGTTCTTCTTACCGGGTGTTCTGGATATTCCTCATCATATATTTTTCTAACTGGACGTTCAGTTCTTCTGTTTTCTGATGAAACTCTGTTTGTCTCATACTCTTCATCAGATTTTTTTCTTCTTACAGTTCTCTCTGTACGCCTGTCATCTGTGGAAGTTCTTTTTCGCACTGAACGATCCGTGCTTTCTTCATCTGACGGTCTTCTTTTCACCGGGAGGTCTGTATTTGCTTCATCTGATGGTCTTCTTCTCACTGGGCGGTCTGTATTTGCTTCATCTGATGGTCTCTTTCTCACTGGACGGTCTGTATTTGCTTCATCTGATGGTCTCTTTCTCACTGGACGCTCATCGCGTTCCTTGACTGATGACGGTCTTCTCACCGGACGCTCATCACATTCTTCATCAGAAGAATTTCTTCTTACCTGGTGCTCTCCTCGTCTTTCATCCGCATCTGACGATTTTCTTCTTACAACACGCTCGGTATTCACATCTTCATCTACGTATTTATCTGAAGAACGGCGTTTATTTCGTCTTTCATCCTTGTCCCTAGGCTCTTCTTTTGAAGGCTTTCTACGCAACAGAAGATTAAGCACGATAAAAAAGAGAATCATGCATAATACGCCAAGTGCAGCTATCACAATAAAACGGATATTATAATCGTTGCAAAGTTCATTGTACTTATCTATAATCTCCTCAACCTGTGCATCATCGTACTTAGTTGCAAGTGACGGATCTTCAAAATAACGCTGGAATGTCTTTTCTGCAATATCATATCGATACAGCGACTTCTCACCATTTGCATTCATACCGTATACAACGCAGTACTGCTGCTCTGTATCACTCTTCCATACCCAGCCCTGAACCTTATAAGTACCGTTGAGCTGAATTGTTGTTTCAATAAATCCTTCAGGAATCTGAACAGTCTCATCCGGCGGAAGAACCAAAATCGATCTTGCTGTCACATCAATAGAAACATATGGTGATAATACACCTGATTCAGGTACATAAATATAGAACGCACCATTTCCGTCAGTACCCTGAAGATATAAAAGTGTAAGGTCATTACCTGTTCCACATTGTACTTCAAACTCCCCATAACTGCATGTCGACTGTGTATAACCTTCCGGAAGAAGTGAAACATCAAATTCTGTCGCTACAGTGTAATTGACACCATCTATTTCCACATCAAGACCATCTGACGAAGTCACACCGATACCGGCATTAGCATCATCCGCTGCCTCTGTCTCAGCATCAGATGGAACATCCGGTGTATCAAGTTTATTGACAGTAATCGTATAACTTTTTGTCGTCTGCCCATCTTCTGCCGTAACTTTACAAACAACCGTATTGCTTCCGATTTTAAGGCCTGAATCACCACTTACCAAAACCTTCGCCTTGCCATCTTTGGCGGTTGCACTTACTGCAAGCTTATCCACACCAGAACCAACCTGAGTTGTATATGATGTCACATCTGGCGAAAAAGTTGGAGAAAGCGTTCCTGGTGATATCTTTAAAGATGAAAGTGCCGCTTCCGTTGATGAAGTCGACTGTGCCTTTACCTTAATGCTTGATGTTCCCTGTTTTGAAACTGTAACTGCTTTTGCATCTGCATCGTAAACTTCACTGCTTGATACTGTAATCGTGGTATTTCCAGCCTGTACCGCCTTGAATTTCAAGGCATATGAAAATGCCTTTGTAGAAGTTGAATCTACAGTTCCGACAAGTCTTACTGAACCAGCTCCACCACTAGCATTATTACCGCTCACAAACTCAATTACCGACGGATCATATGACAGTACCACATCAGATGAGCCCAGATTTCCGTCCTGTGAAGTAATCTTTACATTGACACTAAATTCCTGGCCTACGGTCGCACTCGGATCCGAAAATGAGATCTTTGCACTGGACGCATAGGCACTGAACCCGCCAACAGGCACTGCAACCGTAAGCATCCCTGCTGCAAGCAAACCTAATATTATATTTCTAATTTTTTTCATTAAACTACCCTATCCCGTTTTTAAGTATAGTTACATATCGTCTATTTACGATATCGGTCCTACAATCTGTACATCAGAACCTCCCGTGGTAGATGTACTGCTTCCTGATGTCATACCAGGGCCTGTGGCAGTACTTCCCGGGCCGCTTCCTGATGATGTGGTAACGCCAAGCGAACTTGAATAAGTCGGTCCACCCGATTGTCTGACTACGTGCAGAACGTAATTTCGTATATTTCCGTTCTCTGCCTTAACCACAACAGTTATCTCATTTGCACCGCTTTGCAGATCGACTGTTCCCGCTCCCGCTACGGTGGCCTTTGAATCAATGGCTGTAGCTGAAACTGTTACGCTTGTCACTGACGGATCAACTATCAGATCATAAGACTCTGTATCGCGATTGAATGTAGGCGTCAGTGCAAAACCGTCCACTCCAAGTGCTGACAACTTATTATTCGGACTGCCGTCAAGGGTCGGTTTTACGCATGCAGTTGCAGGCATATTTTTATAAATCGGAATAGAAAACTCAAGTGTTGCACTCGCAAGTGCTGTAATCTTGGAAAGATTAATTCCTTCCGATGCAGCTGCCTGCACATTGGTCATATATTGATGCTTATAAAGATTACTGCCCTGTACGTTGAACTTCTTAAGGTACAGTGTATCCTGTCCTTTTTTTACATAGTTTTCGCCATAGTATGTAGCACCACCGCGAATAGACTTTTCTATAGTGTTCCACGGACGAAGGTATGTACCTGACTGAGAAGCCCACCAAAGTCCACGTTCTACTGCACTCATGGAGCCTGACTGGTATGCCTCAATGTTAAAGAAATTGTAATATCCCTGATATCCGGATACTGTTCCCGATATGCTTCGTCCGGTTCCCTGACTGCCCTGCTCCTGCAGAATCATGGAAGCCAGAATATAAGGACTAACGCCTGATTCAGATGCTGCATTCATAATAATGTCTACATATGATGTTGCAGTCGAAGTTTGTGCATTATCTGATGTACTTGTGGATGATCCTGATGAATCACTTCCCGGACCGCTTGCACTGCCAGTTGACTGCGATGTTGTAGTAGAGGAAGCAGATGTCTCAGTTGTGCTGCTTACCGGTGCGGTCTCGCCATCCGCATTATTGGATGAAAAACCATTGCCAGCGGTTCCTGGTGCACTTATGGCCATCACACGTTCTGTCAAGTGGTCACTGATTGAAGCGATCGGCGACGATAATCCCGTAGTGTTTCCTGAACTAGCCGTGCTTCCAGGTCCTGTTGCCTGTCCGGAGGAAGTACTACTTGAACTACTGCCGGATGATGAACTTCCGGATGCAGTGCCTGAAAGAAATGTGCCGCTTACCATATTTTCAAGTCCTGCTTTTGTATGCAGTGAGCTGTCATAAGACTGCTTCATAAACTGGTAAATGTATTTGTCATCCAGGAAATTTCGTGGATCCATATAGTAGGCTATAATATCAGAAGACGCCTGAACCCAGGAACTGCCGTCGAATCCTGGCCATGTGCCTGTTCCCCAGTCATAAGCACCTGTTTCTGTCGATTTCCATGATGATACACTGCTGCTTGCGACCAGATTTCTGCCGATCACGCTCTCATTATTTAAGGCCTCAGTCCAATCCAGATTTGTCTGAAGTGCCGTGAATGTCCAATTTGGGTACTTAGCATGAAGTTCCCGAAGTGCAGGTTTGTAGCTTTCCGGAAATCCCTGCTGCGTCATATAAGCTTCAAAATCCGCTGATGATGTAATAGTCGTAGGGAACTTTATATATTTGCCTGAAACATATCCGGTCTGTTCTCCACCACTACCACTAAAACGTATCTGATACCATAAGGTACCATCGGTACCTGTCTGCTCGCCAAGGACAGTAACAGCAGCTCCTCTGGACAGTTTGGTAAGTGACTGATATGATGTTCCGGGGCCACTTCTAACGTTAAGGTTTGTGGCATTTACAGATGCTGTTCGTTCATCCGCATAGCTGATCACTCCCAAAAGAGAGCCTGCTCCGGTACCTGCAAGGCCAGGATTTATAGCCATCACTGCTCCTAACAGAAATACCGCCGCCCTTCTACCAAATAATTTCCATTTTTTCATTAATTTATCTCCTAATTATGCACGCTCACAATCCTCTATATTATAATGAACAAATACTTTATGTGTCAACCTTCCTGAAAAAAAGTTACATCTTGTAATACTTTTGCCGCATAATTGTAAGATTCTCGTAAAAAATAGGCTTCGCCTATTCAACTCCCCTGCCCCTCATTGATATGATCCCCCTAAAGTAGACAAGGTAAATAACCAAATCTACTTTAGGGGGA
>CAVKOQ010000090.1:0-11129 GCA_963657995.1 bacterium | reverse complement strand
GTCCTTTACTTAAATGAAGACAGTACAGAATTTTGCAACGAATACCGTGCCCGCGAAGTCATCCAGAAATACTGCTCCTTTATGCCGGTTGAGATTTACCTTAAAAATGCTACCGCAGAGCCAGAGTATGAGACAATTGAGAAGGATCAGCTGACAGATAAGGATACTGTAGTTGAAACAGTTGTTGAGGAAGCAAAGACAGAGGAAAAGGAAAAAGAGGACGGAACGAAAGAGACTGTTGAGGTGTCTCCTAGAACTGAAAAATATAAGATTCTTAAACGTCAGGTGGCGTTAAATGATATTCATCCTTTGTGGAACAAGCATCCGAATGAGTGTACTGAAGAAGAGTATAAGGACTTCTACCGAAAGGTATTTATGGACTACAAGGAACCTCTGTTCTGGATTCATCTGAATATGGATTATCCGTTTAACCTTAAGGGTATTCTGTATTTCCCGAAGATCAATATGGAGTATGAGAGCATCGAGGGAACCATCAAATTGTACAATAATCAGGTATTTATTGCTGAAAATATCAAGGAGGTTATTCCTGAGTTTCTGATGCTTCTGAAAGGTGTTATCGACTGTCCGGATCTCCCATTAAACGTATCCAGAAGTGCATTGCAGAATGATGGATTTGTAAAGAAGATTTCCGACTATATCACGAAGAAGGTAGCGGATAAGCTGTCTGGTATGTGTAAGACCGAGCGTGAGACCTATGAGAAATACTGGGATGATATTGCTCCATTTATCAAATTTGGCTGCTTAAAGGATGAGAAATTTGCCGAGAAGATGGATGACTATATTTTGTACAAAAATCTGGACGGTAAATATCTGACATTGAAGGACTGTCAGGACAAGGCCAAAGAGGAAGGTCATGAAAATCAGATCTATTATGTGACAGATGAGAAGGAGCAGAGCCAGTATGTCAATATGTTCAAGTCCAATGGACAGGATGCAGTTATCCTTAGCAATAATATTGACAATCCTTTCATCAGTCATGAAGAACAGAAACATGAAAATCTTAAATTTCTGCGTATAGATGCAGATGTCAACAATACAATGCGCGAGGAAGTGAGGGAAGAAGATAAGGAAGCGTTAAAGAAACAGGAGGAGACGCTTACCGAGACCTTCAAAAAGGCACTTGGAGATGATAAATTACAGATCAAGGTTGAAAAACTTAAGGATGCAGGACTGGCATCTATGATCACACTGTCAGAGGAAACACGCCGTATGCAGGACATGATGAAGATGTACAGTATGGGCATGGAGCCATCAATGTTTGGTGGCAGCGGACTTGTACTGGTTCTCAATGCTAATAATAAGCTGGTACAGTATGTATCAGACCATGCAGACGGAGAAAATACATCAAAGATTTGTGAACAGCTTTATGATCTTGCACTTGTCAGCCATGGTTCAATGACACCGGAGCGAATGACCAAGTTTATTGCCCGTTCAAATGAAATTATGGGAATGATGATTGACTAAAGGTATAATGTATGGATAATCAGGATGAGTTCCTGAAAACGCAGGAACAGGCAGATAATGAGAATCAGATAGAAAGCATAAACACAAAAAATTTACTGAAAAAATATCGTCGCAGTGTCAGACATGTATGCAATGTCATCGGATGGTCGTTGACGTTTTTAATCATAGCGACAATAGTTGTCGGTGTATTTTTAGAAGTAGTTGTATCTTATTTACCGGATGAAAATCTAGTAGGAATATTTCTAAACAAAATGTTAAATGCTTCATGGTATGAGAACGGAGGGAGCACACTTGTTCTCTATGCTGTGGTACTTCCGTTTATGTTCTGGATTCTTAAGTTTGTTCCTGACGGAAAATCTTCGAAGGATAAGATTACATTTCGGCAATTTGTGAAGTTCTTTATTGTTGCTCAGGGCTTTGGAACTATCTTCAATATTATTGGAACTTCAATCAATGAAGCAGTGGCAGCAAGCAGTGGAGGCAATACCTGGGATATGAATCCGGTCAATGAGATGTTAGAGTCCATATCCCCAATGATTATTCTTTATACTGGTTTTTTGGGACCGATTATTGAAGAATATATCTTTAGATGGAAGTTACTTAACCGACTGCGTAGATTTGGAGATAAGGCTGCAATCACATATACAGCTGTAATGTTTGGGCTGTTTCATGGAAATTTAGTGCAGTTTTTCTATGCCACTGCTATCGGAATGGTTCTTGGATATGTGGCAGTAAAGACGGGACGAATGCGTTACAACTGCCTGATGCATATTCTGATCAACTGCTGGTCTCTTCTTATAGTGATTTTTTCAACACGTGAAGATACACTGGCATTCATTTTTCTGGCAATTATCGCAGTAGTTAGCTACATTGCCGTGATAGCGGCGATTATTTTTACGATTTTGTATATATACAGGCGGAGTAGGCGTTCGCATCGTAAAAATAATGAAAATACTGACATGGAAGTGAATGATTCACTGACTGATGATACTATTTTGGAAAAAGCGAGATTTAAGGATATCTGTATGTCAATGTATGTTAATCCGGGAACTCTGGCATTTATATTGGTGAGTATTGTACAAATTGCGTTTTTTTTGAGCAGATAAGAAACATGTCGCATTCTTTTTTATTACTATAGCGTATGTACTTGACTTCCTACCGTGTGATTACTATAATAAATAGTAATGAATACTACGTGATGTAAATCGCGTGTCGGGAGGACGTCATGTCATATAAGATTATTGGTGACAGCTGCATGGATTTGACAGAGGAATTGAAACGAGATCCACATTTTCAGATGATTCCGCTGACCCTGCAGGTAGGGGATTACAGAGTAACGGACGATGAAAATTTCAATCAGCAAGATTTTTTAGCGAAGGTTAAGGCAAGTCCGGAGTGTCCTAAGACGGCGTGTCCGTCTCCGGAGAGCTTTAAGAAGGCCTTTGAAACTGACGCAGAGTATATTTTTGTTGTGACTTTGTCTAATCATCTTAGCGGCAGTTACAATTCAGCGGCACTTGCAAAGAGACTCTATGAGGAGGAATACGGAACCGAGAGTAAGAAGATTGTAGTTGTTGATTCTTTGTCGGCATCAGCAGGTGAATTGAATATAGCATTTTTTATCAGGGATTTGTGTGAGAGTGGCCTTCCTTTTGAAGAAATATGCAAAAAAACAGAGGAATACCGTGATTCGATGAAAACCTATTTTGTTATTGAGACACTGGATTTTTTGAAGAAAAACGGACGTCTGACAGGACTTACAGCCTTTATCGCATCGGCACTTAATATCAAACCTGTTATGGGTGCAGATGGAGGTTCGATTATAAAGCTTGATCAGGCACGTGGCATGAATCGTGCACTTGATAAGATGGCTGAGATTGCATGCAAAGAAGGCGGCGATACAGCAGGCAAACGTCTTGTGATTGCACATTGCAATAATCCTGAACGGGCTGAGCTTGTAAAAGAAATTATGTGCAAGAGGGCAAAGTTTCAGGAAATCGTGATTACCAATACAGCAGGAGTTGCTACGGTTTATGCAGGTGATGGCGGGATTGTAATGACGCTTTAATTCAGTCGAAGAAATTCCCATCTTCTAAGCTTTAGCGAAGGTGGGGGACTGACAATCTCTTGACTCAGTCGGGGTTCAAGACTTACAAGCGGATCCTAACAATTGCAAATAAACTGTGATACATGGGAGAATGATGAAACTTAAATTTTTTAATAAGTTATCATGTTGTACAGTAAATACTATAATAAAAACAAAAATGCCGTTCAGATATAACCTGACGGCATTTCGTGTATTGGGATTTACTCTTATGACGATAACGGTTTTTACTATGAGTGGTTGTAAGAATGCTTCACCGTGGCGTGAGACAATTTCGCTTGAAAAGAGTGAAAATACTCAAAGTGAGGAAAACACAGAAAAAGAGCAAAATGAAAATAATGCAAATGACTTCGAAAATCTCGATGACAGTAGTGCCGATGATTTGAATCTGACGATCAACTCTGAACAGGGTTCAGAAGCAATATCCGCTCAGGAGGATTTGCCAGAAACAAAAGAATCGGTAAGTCTCATGTTTGCCGGAGATATTTATTTTTCTGACCATGTTTTAAATGCATATGACCGTGCCCGCGGTATTGATGGTGTACTTGGAGATACTCTCAGGGAAGATATCGCAGATGCTGATATTTTCATGGCAAATTTGGAGTTCCCATTTAGTGACAGGGGAACTAAGGCAGCAGATAAACAGTATACATTTCGCGTATCTCCTTCAAGAGTTTCGATTCTTCATGAAATAGGGCCTGATATTGTGACTGTTGCCAATAATCATGCATTGGATTATGGAACAGATGCACTCCTTGACACTTGCGATACTCTGGATAGTGCAGGCATACTTCATGTTGGAGCAGGAAAGAATCTTGATGAGGCAAAACAGCCGCAGTTTATTGAAAAAAACGGGATAAAGATAGGATTCCTAGGAGTGACGCGTGTATTCCCGACCGGAGACTGGGCAGCCGGAGAGGCTCGTCCCGGAATGTTTTCAGCATATGACACAGCACCGGTAGTGAGTGAGATCCAGAAGGTAAAGGAACAGTGTGATTACCTTGTGGTATATATTCACTGGGGTATAGAGCGAAATACACAGCCAGAGTCATATCAGCGTGAGATGGGACACCGGTATATAGATGCAGGAGCAGATTTGGTAGTAGGCAGTCATCCACATGTCTTACAGGGAATAGAGTCATATAATGGAAAATGGATCCTCTATAGCCTTGGCAATTTTGTGTTCGGAAGCTCGATCCCGGAGACAATGCTTGTGAAAGCAGTGGTGGACGAGAGTGGCGAAACTTCACTTTCCCTGGTACCTGCAACATCGTCAGCCGGATATACCAGGGAACTGGATGAAGGAAATAAAGTTGCGTTTTATCAGAAAATGCAGGGTCTTTCAACAGATGTTCATATAGATGAAAATGGAAACGTTCTTAAACAGTAAAATCCTTCCCCTGAAAACATCCGCTTTCACGAAGTGACTTTGAAAATGCATTTAAAAAAGCACGCTTGTTTGCACTCCATTCAGGGGCGATCAACAGTTTTTTTGGCCCGTCACCACTGATACGGTGGACAACCATATCAGGAGGAAGAAGTCGGATACAGCTAATAAGCAGATTAATGTATTCGCCCATCGAAAATACTGGAAACGGTTTTTCTGAGTATATGTTGGCAAGTTCGGTACCTTTTAAAATATGAAGAAGCTGAAGTTTTATACCGTCGATGGAAGGTGTAAATTTGGCCAGGTAGTTTACGGTATCAAGCATCATGGCCTCTGATTCACCTGGAAGACCCAGAATCACATGAACTATGACAGTGATATTTGCTGCTTTAAGACTGTGCACAGCACTTTCAAAAACAGGAAGAGAATAGCCTCGTTTTATGAATGCGGCAGTTTCCTCGTGAATAGTCTGAAGTCCTAACTCTACCCAGACAGGTTTTATACGGTTTAGTCTGCTAAGGAGCTCCAATACATCGTAAGGCAGGCAGTCTGGTCTGGTTCCTATAGACAGAGCGACGACGTCCGGGTGGGCAATTGCCTCAGAAAAGAGTGTCTCAAGATAAGTTACAGGAGCATAAGTATTTGTATAGGACTGGAAATATGCTATATATTTTCCGTCCTTTATTTTATCAGAAACTCGTGATTTGGCAGCTTCAATTTGTTCAGTTACCGAGGCATGAGTCGGTTCTGCAAAGTCACCGGAACCACCGTGACTGCAGAAAATACAGCCACCACTGCCAAGAGTGCCATCTCTGTTCGGGCAGGTCATGCCGCCATCAAGAGCCAGTTTATAAATTTTCTGTCCAAAAGTGTCCTTAAGCCATGCATTAAGTGAGTAGTAAGGACGCCCGTCAGAGTAAATGTGTGGACCAACAGGTAAAGAATGCTCCTTAATGAGGTTTTGATTCAAAATATCCGGTTTCATGATAACTCCTTAAACTACTGGGGTAATATAGATCAAGACAAAGAGTACCAGAACCACAGCATTTTGTAAATACAGGAAAAAATATTGTATTGAGGCTGTAAACGGGAGATGTTATAATGTGAGTAACTGTTCAGAAACAGAATATGGTATGCATTCGGGGAAAAGGAGAGGGCAATATGTCAGTTAAGGAAACACTTAAGCAGTTGGAGTCGGATAAGACAAAAATTTTGATGACGGAGCTTTACGGAGCAGAAAAGGCGGATGAGAATTTGGCACGTTACCGCCATGTAGCAGAAAAATTCGAGAGAACATACGGAGAACGCGATATAAAGCTTTTCACATCTCCGGGCCGTACGGAAATCAGTGGCAATCATACAGATCACAATCATGGCAAGGTGCTGGCAGGAAGTATCAATCTTGACTGTGTAGGTGCAGCAGCACCAAATGGAACAGATACCATACGAATTTTAAGCGAGACATTTCATCAAAATTTCAGCATATATCTGAATGATCTTGAGCCAAGCGAATCCATGAGCGGAACCGTAGATCTTACAAAAGGTATTTTAAAAGGATTTATAGAAAAGGGATACAAGGTTGGTGGATTTGATGCCTATATTACCAGCAATGTTATAAGTGCTGCCGGTGTGAGCTCATCAGCTTCCTACGAAATGCTCATTTGCTCCATGTTAAACTCCATGTTCAATGATGGAAAGATGGACGTTGTCACATACGCACATATTGGAAAATTTGCAGAAAATAAGTTCTGGAACAAGGCGTCAGGACTGCTTGACCAGATGTCATGTGCTGTGGGCGGAATGATCACAATTGATTTTAAAAATCCGGAGGCACCGGTTGTTGAGAAGATCGATTTCGATTTTGGTGCACAGAATCACAGCCTTATGATTGTCAATACCGGAAAAGGTCACGCTGACTTAAGTGCAGACTATTCTTCCGTACCAAATGAGATGAAAAAAGTGGCAAATTATTTTGGCAAATCCGTTTGTGCTGACATTACTGAAGAAGAAGTGATTGCAGAACTTATGAAGGTACGTGAATATGCGGGAGATCGCTCGGTAATGCGTGCGTTCCATTTCTTTGAAGAAAATAAGAGAGTTGAGCAGGATGTAAAGGCACTTCGTGAAAATGATTTTGCGGCATTTTTGGAAGGAATCACAGCTTCAGGCAATTCTTCATGGAAATGGCTTCAGAATGTATATACAACGGCGAATGTTCAGGAGCAGGGAATCAGCATTGCACTCGCTTTGACCGAGCTTTTTATTGCTAAAAAGGGATGTGGTGCATGCCGTATTCACGGTGGCGGATTTGCCGGTGTCATCATGGCAATTATTCCGAATGACCTCGTAGAGGAGTATACCGAATACATGGAAAATGCGATAGGAAAGGGCAATGTATACCGAATGAGCATCAGGCCGCACGGTGCAATCTGTGTGAGTGACCGTATTTAAATATATTGTAACTGCAGATAAGACTTTCATAAAGGAAAGGCGGTGGATTTTATGGGAAATAAAAATCTGATCATCACGATTGAGAGAGAATACGGAAGCGGCGGACGCATCGTAGGACGAAAACTTGCTGAGGATCTGGGACTTCATTTTTATGACGATGAGATCCTTAAGATGGCATCTGAAAAGAGTGCTGTTGGAGAAGAGTATTTTCGTCTGGCAGATGAAAAGGCCGGAAATAATCTTATTCATCGGTTGGCCGGTAGGAAGAAATCAGATATACTGGGTAAACCATCTCTTAAGGGAGATGTAACATCACCGGATAATCTGTTTAAATTTCAGGCGATGGTGATGCGTGAGCTGGCTGAACAGGAACCATCTGTGTTTGTAGGACGGGCAGCAGGGTATGTGCTTGGCCAGGATGAGGAGATTGAGAATCTCGTGCGTATTTTTGTATATGCAGACCGTGTCCGCAGAGTACAGCGTGTTATGGAAGTGGATTGTATTAATGAAGAAAAAGCAAAAAAACGTATAAGAAAAATCGAAAATGAGCGGAAAAACTATTATAAATATTTTACCGGTAATGACTGGAAAAATATGAAGAACTACGATCTTACAATCAACACAACAAGACTTGGACTTGATGAAACGGCAGAGCTTATAAAAAATTATGTAAAGTTGCATGGATATATAAGCCCCAAATAAAATAAGAGACTGCAAAGTTGGCATTTGTTTTATCTCAAATGTGTCAGGGCACGCGAGCGAATCTTGACTCAGCTAAGAATCCCCTTAAGAAGTTATGTTTAGATAGCTTTTTAAGGGGATTTTACAATTACTGATATACATGGTATCATAATGGAAAATGGTTTATAAATCGGTCGGAAATGAGGATAACACAGAATGAAGAGACTTGCCGTGGGGATTCTTGCACACGTAGATGCAGGAAAGACAACATTATCTGAGGCTATGCTTTATGCAGGGGGCATGATTCGCCATCTGGGACGTGTAGACAAGGGCGACGCCTTTTTAGATACATATGAATTAGAAAAGAAACGCGGAATTACTATATTTTCAAAACAGGCCAGGCTTAATCTAGAAGACGCGGAGATTACACTTTTGGATACACCCGGACACGTGGATTTTTCAGCAGAGATGGAGAGAGTGCTGCAGGTGCTTGATTATGCAGTACTGGTTATCAGCGGTTCTGACGGTGTACAGGGGCACACGAGAACGCTTTGGAGACTGCTTTCAAGATATAATATACCTGTGTTTGTATTTATCAATAAAATGGATCTTGCAGCTGAAAGGCAGCAGGAGATCCTAAGCGAGTTAAAAGATTCATTAGGTGGAAATTTTGTTGATTTCGGTGCTGACGGGACAGAAAGTTTTTATGAAGAAGCAGCAGTCAGCGGGGAAGCAGAACTTGAGGAGTTTTTGGAAACCGGAAAGGTTTCAAAAGAGGCGATTTGCAGACGGATTGAGAGCCGTGATTTATTTCCATGCTATTTTGGATCGGCACTTAAAAATACAGGCGTGGAAGAATTCATGCGTGGCCTTAAAGAATATACGTTGGAACCGGCATATACGAATGAATTTGGTGCAAAAATCTTTAAAATTGTGCGTGATAATCAGGGAGAACGTCTGACATATATGAAGATCACGGGTGGGGTATTGCATGTTAAAGATAGAATTGGCGATGAAAAGGTAAACCAGCTTCGTTTGTATTCAGGCGATAAGTATGAGACGGTAAATGAGGCATGTGCCGGCATGGTCTGTGCCGCAACCGGACTTATGAATACAAAACCAGGAGAAGGAATTGGCTGCTGTGAGATGGGAGCAGAACCGGTACTGGAGCCTGTTTTGACATACCGTGTTGAACTTCCGGATGATGTGGATGCGGCAGCTATGCTTCCGAAAATGCTTCAATTAGAGGAAGAAGAGCCAGAACTTCACATTTTGTGGGAGGAGGAAAAAAAGGAGATTCACGCCCAGATTATGGGAGAGATTCAGATGGAGATCCTTAAAAGTCTGATTTCAGAACGATTTGGTGTAAATGTGCGTTTTGGCGAACGCAGTATTGTGTACAAGGAGACAATTACCGATACGGTTGAGGGTGTAGGCCATTTTGAGCCACTCAGGCATTATGCGGAGGTACATCTACTTTTAGAGCCTGGTGAGGCCGGAAGTGGACTGGTCTTTGATACGGATTGTAGTGAAGATATTTTAAATAAAAACTGGCAGCGACTAGTGCTTACGCATCTGGAAGAAAAGGTTCACAGAGGTGTTTTGGTTGGTGCACCGATAACTGATATGAAAATCACTTTAAAATCAGGACGTGCACATGTTAAGCATACAGAAGGAGGAGATTTCCGTCAGTCGGTTTATCGGGCGGTTCGTCAGGGGCTTATGCAGGCACATTCAGTGCTTCTTGAGCCGTTTTATGCTTTTCATTTGACGATACCTGATAAGATGGTAGGACGTGCCATGACTGATCTGGAAAGACGTTTTGCGGTATTTGAGGGACCAACACTGGAAGATGGTCAGGCGGTATTGACAGGACGTGCCCCGGTATCATCACTTGATGGATATCAGACTGAGGTAACCGCATATACGAGTGGACTTGGGCAGCTTATATGTACACTTGATGGTTACGGAGAGTGCCACAATGCAGAAGAAGTTATAGAGGCAGCGGGATATGATCCGGATGCGGATCTTGCCAATCCAAGCGGATCTGTATTTTGTACGCACGGAGCTGGATTCGTAGTTAACTGGGATGAAGTCAAGGATTATATGCATCTGGAGAGCTGTCTTGGTTCTTCGAATGGAAAAAGGAGAACGGAGACTGTAGTAGAGGCAGGAGCACGTTCTTCTGACGGTCAGGGAGGTGGTTCAGTAGAAGAAACGTGGATCGGAACAGATGAAGTTGACGCAATTCTTGCACGCACATACAACGCCAACAAAAAAGAGGATGGTGTAAGAAGTCGTTTTGGAAGAACCGAAAAAAGACCGGTTAAACAGTACGGTGCGGGTGTGTATGGGGAGACTGCGAAACGTAAGGAAACTGCAAAGCAACCTGTAAAGGCATCGACGGTTCAGGAATATCTGTTAGTAGACGGTTACAATATTATTTTCTCATGGGAAGAGTTGAATGAACTTGCTAAATTAAATATTGACAGTGCCCGTGGAAAACTGCTGGATATTCTTTGTGATTATCAGGGAAGTCGTGGTGTAGAAGTTATAGCGGTATTTGATGCATATAAGGTACAGGGACATAAAACGGAGATTCTTAATTATCACAATATTCATGTTGTATACACAAAAGAAGCAGAGACTGCAGACCAATATATCGAGAAATTTGCCCATGAAAATGGACGAAAATATACAGTGACGGTTGCGACATCGGACCGTTTGGAGCAGATTATCATACGAGGTCAGGGCTGTGGGCTGTATTCGGCCAGAGATTTCGAGGAAGAAGTAGAACGTGTGAAAAATCAGACTAGAGAGCACGTGGCTCGCCCGGAAACCGGACATAAAAATTATCTGCTGGATTCAGTATCTGAGGATGTGCTTAATCAGGTAAAAAAACAGGAATACAGTAAATGTTGATTACTTGATCTGCATACATATTGGAAGGATTAGTGAAATTAAATGAATTTAGTATTTTTGCCAATCCGTCGTATGTTTATCTCAAAGGAAATGTACGCA
>CAVKOQ010000089.1:0-11145 GCA_963657995.1 bacterium | reverse complement strand
ATTGCGTGAATCGGTCCATGACGGTGTACCATCTTCATTGCATACCTGACATATAACACGTGCTACGTTTTCCTGTCCGGAATCCCACGGAAGAATCTGATATGTCGATGGATCTGGCTTAAGATACAGTTCCACACTCTCACTTCTGTCAGTCAGATACTCAGGTGCTGCTGCACCCTCGATGCCTGCTTTCTGCAGTCCACCTAAGGCAAAGCGATTAATTGCATAGCCCTCTTTCATTACTTTTTCGGCCTGCATACGCGACATCTGAATCATCTTTGTCTGTCCAAAAACATCGGTAAACTGCATCTTTACCAGATCAACATCTTCATCAAAAAAAAGTTCGGATTGGTTCGTATTTTCTACCATCGCAACTTCCTCCTTTTTTGCTACTTTTTAAACTTATTCTTCTTTTCGAAATTTATTAATTTCCTGCAAAAGCATCTTGAAATTAGTGATCATAGAATCAAAGGCTCCATATTTATAGAAATTTATAAATATAAGGCCAACCGGAACAGCCAGAATCATACCTGCCAGGCCCTTAATCTTAAATCCCAGATATAAAAGCAATAATGTCATAAGCGGTGACACGCCCATCAGTTCACCAACGATCTTAGGCTGAACCAGCTGTCTTACCACCTGTGTCAAAATATATAAAACGACCAGCCCTACCGCATATGCATATTCTCCCGCAAAAAGCTTCACAATAGCCCACGGACATAAAACTGTACCTGTTCCAAATAGCGGAAGGAAGTCAAGTATCGCCGTAAGAAGTGCCAAAAGTATTCCGTGTTTTACTCCAAGCAGTACAAAACCTACCGCTAATATAAAGGCAACCACAAGCATAATACGAAGCTGTGCAAGTATATATCCGCCAAGCATTCCCTTGGCGTCCTTTTTCAGATAATCAATATATCTGAATACGAACTTAGGCAAATGTTCCTCAAGCCATTTCATAATAGAGTCTCGCTCTGCAAGAAACATATACGATGAAAGAATAACAATTACGGTATTAACCAAAATATTTGGTATACTCTTGGCAACACTTCCTGCTATCTCCACAGTTGGTTCGGCTGCCCTCGATACCATCTTTCCAAGCATACCGTCCATATTGTCAGAAAATGTAAGAATCGGTGTCTGTAGATTCTGTGGAAAATATTCTGCCAGTTTTCTGCTGTTTTTAAGTGCCTCCTCTATCTCGACAATCATGCTTTTGTAAATATCCGGTATATCTGCAAGAAATCTGCCGAGTTCATGATAAATCAGCATACCGACACCGTACAAAATACCAATCACTATTGCCAGTGCAAGTATGATAATCAGGATCGAGCCATGGCGACGAACCAGTTTGACACGTTTTTCTAAGAAACGCACCAACGGGTTTGCAAGAAGTGCCAGAATCCAGCCCACCACAAAAGGCATGAAAAAATGCAGAATCTTCGGTCCAAGTAATACAAATATCAAAAGAGTGCATAGTGGAATCGCTATATTAAGCAGCATTCTTAAAATTCTTCTCATCAATTTCCTTTCGAAAGAAGCTTATTAAATCAAGACTCGCTCGCGAGTCTTGTGCACCGGATTCGAGTCTGCTTTAGCAGACATATACATCTTCGAATCCGTGCACATCATCGCGGAGCGTTTAACTCAGTCGAAGATTGAATCCCAGTCCCCCCACCTTCGCTAAAGCTTAGAGGCAGTGGATTTCTTCGACTGAGTTAAACAAGATTGTAGTGTTCTGCAATCTTTCTGAATGCCGGAAGAGATCTCTCGATCTGCTCATAAGATACACAGTATGCAATACGCACATAACCAGCACATGCAAATGAGCTTCCCGGAACTACCAATACATTGTACTGTTTGCAGACCTCGCAGAATTCTTTTTCATTTTCTACCGGTGATTTTACAAACAGATAGAACGCACCCTCAGGTTTAATGCATGAGAAACCGCACTCTCTGAGCCCGTTGTAAAGCAGATTTCGGTTGCGATCATAGGCCTCAAGGTTTACATTGGCATCAACACAGCGTTTAATAACCCTCTGCATAAGAGATGGTGCATTGACACATCCAAGTACACGATTGGAAATGGTAGCTGCCTGGAATACAGCCTCGCTCTCATCCATCTCAGATGGAATCACAAGATAACCGATACGCTCTCCCGGAAGTGAAAGTGACTTGCTATAGGAGTAGCATACAACTGTATTTTTGTAATATTTTGTCACATACGGAACTACTGCACCATCATATGCCAGCTCACGATATGGCTCATCTGACAAAAGTACAATGCTAGTTCCAAATTCTTTCTGCTTCTTTTCCAGAATAGCAGCAATATTTTTAAGAGTTTCCTCAGAGTAAATAACACCGGTTGGGTTATTTGGTGTATTGATTATAACTGCCTTAGTCTTCTCGTTGATCTTTTGCTCAAACTCTGACAGATTAGGCTGAAAATCTACTGTATTTGGTGATACAACAACCAGCTCGCCATCATAGTTTCGTACATATGAACCATATTCTACAAAATAAGGTGCAAATGTCAGAACCTGCTCTCCCGGATTTAACAATGTCTTTAAGATGACATTGAGACCGCTTGCTGCACCGACAGTCATAAGAATATTGCCCGCACCAAAAGATGTACCAAAACGCTTATTCAGGGACTGTGCGATTGTCTCACGAACATCCTCATAACCTGCATTGGACATATATCCATGAACAAAGAGAGAATCCTCTTCATCTACTATGTCCTTGATCGCCTGATTTACCTCAGCCGGTGCCGGTACACTCGGATTTCCGAGACTGAAATCAAATACATTTTCTCGTCCGTATTTTGCTGCCAGTTTATTGCCCTCTTCAAACATCATACGGATGGCTGAGTTATTTTTCATAAGCGGTATCATTTTTTCTGAAATCATCGAATTATCCTCTCTTCTATAAGATTTGTATAATTATCTGCTCGCAACACGGTATCCCACAACTACATACAAAAGAGCTGTAATCATGAAATAAAACCATGTTGACGGATTGCTAAACCATGTTGTAAAAAAGGAAAGCAAAAGATATAACGTAAATTGTGCATATATAAGATATACAACCGGATTCTTAACCTGTCGTATAATCCTCATAAACATATAAGACACTGCCCCCAAAAGACATGAAAAGGCAAGTACACCCACCACTCCAAAATCGTAATATGCATCATAAAACATGGTAAGTGTCGTCAGTTCTTCTTTTGTCACATAATACGGAAAAAGTGTAAGTGACGGAATAAAGAATTTTAAACCTGTAAATGTCCAAAGCGGTGCCAGCATTTTAAGGCCAAAACTGTGTTTTGCCAATCCTTTTACAAGACAGTCAAAATTGTCATAATTGTTGGCAATATAAGTATATGGCTGTGTCAGAAAAATAGGCAGATGACTTTTCATCTCAAAAACCGTGTTAAGATATGACTTGTCATGACTTCTGGCAACTGTAATCAAAATATAAAATACAACAAATCCTGTAAGTGCACAGATCACATAGACCGGATTCAGTTCACGCTCAATCTGCATATAAGTAATCAATGCAATCATAACCGCAAATAAGAGCTGTGAACGTGACACACATAGTATCGGAATCAAAATTGCCGCCACATCAGCGACCAGCATGAATATCATCCGTACTCTGCTTCGTCCGCCCTCAATACAAAAATAAATCACCGAAAGTGCCGGCACAAGCACGCACGAAACCGTGAAATAGTGAACCCCGGTCACATGGAAATACGAATATGCATGCGGAACACCTCTCATAAATAGAGGAATATATCCCATATACACCGCTTCAACCACAAAACATCCGGCTGACAGAAGTGTAAGTGCAATCGTACAAAAAAAGACTGTATCTGAATATGATTCAAGGCCTCTATGCTGTATGACCTCGTAACGAGCACCCTGTCTTATGGACGTCTCTCCTAAATATACTTCCAGGAAATAAAACGTCGCATAAAATCCAAAAAAAGCCATCAGAAAACTCAACCACGTCGTGAGATTCCACGTCTGACTTAGATAACTAAGCTTCAGACAAGCAAGCCCCTGACCTCCTACAAAGGAAAGAGCAAATACTCCTCGCATATGCAAAAAATTTTTGCTCTTTTTATAATCCGACAAATACAGATAAACTGCCGCTGCAATCAGTCCTATGCCTGATAAAATATAATGGCGGCTAAGTGACAAAATAAATGATGCCGCATAACAAATCAAATAAACAATCATCGTTATATCCCATCTGTGTACAGTCATGTGACTTAACTACATATAAGTTATTCCCCAAGCCCATCATCAACTATCTTAAGCATAGCAGACAAGGCCTTCTCTTCATCTTTTCCATCACATATAAATTCGATCTCGTCACCACTCTTGATACACGCTCCGAGTACACTTAGTACACTTTTTGCATTGGATAACGTATCCCTGAACTTAAACTGAATCGAACAGTCATATTTTACTGCCTCATTACACAATATTCCAGCCGGTCTCAGATGAAGGCCAGTCGGATTTTTTAATCTTATTTTTGCTTTAACCATTATTTATACTTTTTTCTCCTCATTTACGGATATGACACTAACCCCTATGCCGCATCACTACTTTCTGTATCCGTAGTATCTTTTTCTGTAGGCAAATCCAAACTATTGCCATTATTTGAACTATTGTCGTGTGCAAGGCTATCCTGAGAATCTGTGTCACTTCTGTTATTTTCCGTGCTATCAGTTGTCTGCGAAGTCTGACTGTTTCGTTCACTAACATTTACAGTCACAACCGGTGCCACAAGCATCTCGTAGGCATCACCAATCTGGTACTGAGCAGGTACTACATGCTCACCAAGTCCCATTCCTGATACATCAACCTTGATATTCATCTTTGATGTCGACAAAATATTCAAATCCTCTTCAAGACCTCTTACCTTGACTTCGGCCTCTGTATCCTCGACAGTATAGCTGTAGCTGTTGTTTTTGCCCGTTATTGTAACATCTTCTGGCTCGATGGTATATGTTTTTTCAGTAAGTTTCTCTACCTGAAGAGTTACATTAATCGTCGTACTCTCAAGTCCTACAATGGTAAGTCCTGACGGAAGGTAATTCTCAAGATTAATCTCACAATCGATATCAGCGGTTGCATCCTGCACATTTAATGCCGGTCCCTGAATGGTAATCGTGCTGACAGATGCCAGATCTGTCTTAAGACCTGCCACCGATACACTCGTAACATCTGTCTTAGGTCCTGTATATCTGTATCCTTCTGCCGCCTCACCGGTCACATCAAAGTCAAGTGGCACCTCTTTTACTTTCAGTATCTGCATAGTATAGGAAACATCTCCACCGATCGTCTTGACAGAATCTCCCAAATCAGACAGTACATTGCCATTGGCATCAAAATATTCCGGTGCTGCTGTTCCACTTAAATCTGAAGATGCACCGTCAATATTAAACCTGATTCCTACACTGTTTATCTGGCCAATAAGTGATGTCGGTCCCTTGACAGTTACCTGTGAAGGTGTCATAGTCACCTCACCCGCTGCATAACCATCTGCCGCATTCCCCTGCGGATATGCCTTAAGGGTAAATGTCTTGGTCTGCAGTGCTTCAGTAGTAATCTTTATTACTTCAGGAGACTTAACAACAGGTGTAGACTCAAGGAGTTCCTCATTGTTGACAACTTCCACACGGATCGGTATAGCCCCTGTCACATCGTACATCTCAGACAGATCTGCATATGCATTGAAATCTGTTGCCTTAACTTTATAATCGTCTTTTGTCCGGATCTTAAAGCTGATCGTCGCCGTCTTCTTACCAACTACATCATAGGCCAGATCGGCATCTTCCAGCACATCATCATTTATAATCGTGACCGTAACTTCCCTTGTAGATACTTTGATCGGGTTTGCCACATTTACAACCGCAAGCCATACAAAAAAAGCGCAGAACAGGGCAATCAGCTTAATTGCCAGATTATTCGTCAGCTTTTCTCTCATTTTTGCGTCTTCCCTTCCATATTCTGAAACGACCTGTGTTTTCATTTTCGCGTTTTATAAGAACCGAAAGCATTTCTTTGAGTTCATCTGCACTCTTAACATTTTTCAAACGTCCGGATACAGCCATAGAAATATGCCCTGTCTCCTCAGAAACTACCAGTGTTATACTGTCAGTTGCCTCACTTACACCCACAGCTGCACGATGTCTGGTTCCAAGTGCTTTGCTGATATCCATGTTATCAGACAAAGGCAGATAACATGTGGCTGCTGTAATTCGATTTCCACGGATCACTACAGCTCCGTCATGAAGCGGCGTATTGTGCTCAAAAATATTGATAAGAAGCTGGCTTGTCACGATACCGTCAACCTCTATACCAGTTCTCTCAATCTCTCCAAGAGGTGTACTTCTTTCTATAACTATAAGAGCACCTGTCTTGACCTTTCCCATCTCAAAACATGCACGCACGAGCTCAGCAATGGTCTTTTCACTAAAATCTTCATTCTTTTTCGTATCATCTGCTGAAAAAAGCGATGTCAGCACATTTTGGCTTCCTATCTGTTCAAGTGCCTTTCGAAGCTCTGGCTGAAATATAACTATGATCGCTGTAACCGCAATGTATGATGTCTTCTCCAAAAGCCACAATATTGTATCAAGTTCCAAAATCGCAGCCGCCAGGAAAAATCCAAGAATGAATATAATACCCTTGAGAAGAGTCCATGCCCGCGTATTTTTGATCCAGATCAGCATCTCATATACCAGAATTGCTATAATCGCGATCTCTATTAAATTTTTAAAGGTTATCTTCGGTACAAAAGAGATCCACGAATAAATCTCCGTCAGTATCTCTGCCATTATCTTCCTTCCTCTCGGGACTACTTTCTGTTGTTTCCAAATAAACTATCTTCTAGTAGTGTTTTTACTGTCTTTCTTTACTTTATTAATCTTCTGAACTTTCACATCAGTCCTTGGGATCGCAATCTTCGGAACAGCTTTTACGTAGTAATAATAATCGTCATCTTCGAACTGCGTATATTCTGTCCGACTATAATCAACTGAAAAGACAAACAGTTGATATATGAGTGCCACAGCAGATGCACCTAAGAGCCCCACAAGAAGCTCAGGTACTGATACAGGCACAGCAAATCTGAAATCACCTATGAATACTACCAAAATCTGCAGTATGATCCCCGCTGCAATCGCTATACTCCAGGAATAATTGATCGACAGATTCTTAATCACACATACCGCAAGTGCACCCAGACAACATGCTGCAATCATGACCAGCATGGTCGGATTACCCAGTAAATTCTTTAAAACCTGTGCTAACATCTGTGTGATCTCTGTCTGTTCACTTCCCGCCAGGAAACTTCCGTTTTGTTTTACATACAAAACAACGTAATACAGGAAAATTCCGCAGCTCATAGGAATGACCGACATAAGACTGCCACTAAGTCCCAGGATCAGCGGAACCGCAAACGGCATTTTAAGGAAAAACAGTATAGGAGTGACGAGTAGGTATGCACTGTCACCCGGCTGAAATCCATAGTAAAGGAGTATCACAATCATAAGAAATATAAAAGTGATTAATGCCACTTCCATGGATGCCGCAAAAAGCTGTGCCAGCAGAAAAATACCCACAAGAAATGCTATAGCTCCAAACGGTAGAAACGCACATATAATACCGGCAATCAGTGGTACCAGACCACCGCTCAGCTTAGGCATCAAACCAATGTTCTGATTTATTAAAAATACCGCCGCAAAGGCAGTGATGAAACGTAAAATAGCATTTACAAATGCACTGTATCCGGCGTAAAAAGCCTTGAGGGCTTCTTTTCCGGCAAGGAGTCCTCTCATCTGTCTCTCCTCTCCCTCTCAATATTTCTGGCGCGTCTGTTCATATCATAGCGATTGTCAAGATGTTTAAGCTTAACCATATAGATCCGACTCATCTTCTCAGAATAGTCATACCGTTCACCGTATATGACAACAGTAAGAATGACATACAGAAAAAGCCCCCCGAGGTATAAAGCCCCTCCTCGAAAAGCCAGTCCCTTCAATTCATCCATTCCCGCAGAATTCAGAACCACCTCTACATTAAACAGTATCCACATTCCAAAGAGAAATATACTGCACAATGTATAACTAACAAATCCTCTGATCAGACTACGGCTTATATAATCATTTTTAAAATATTGACTGACTGTCTTCATCTTCGATGCATGATTTTTTTCAAACATAGCCAGCTCAGTCATCAATCTTATCTTCTCTTCACTCAGCATACATAATCCTTTAGCCTGTGTTTTACCCTCTATAAGCTCATTTACAATAAAGTATAGCATAATTTTTTTCACTTGACGAGAGGACATAAGGATTTTTCATAGGTTTTTCATAAATTTGTAAGGTACTTAAAACCTGCAATTTCTTTCATAACAAAAGAAAAAGAAGATGCCCGACTTCCATATAAAACAAAGTCAAACATCCTCTTTTTCTTTTTCTACTTATTCTGAATTCAATTACATAGCCGGTTCCTGAAGTACTGTTCCCTCTGGAAATGCAGCACGGAACACTTTTCTTACCAACGGGCCAGCTACGATAAGCTGGAACGGAAGTGCCATGATGATATTCTTCGGAATATTGGTCATCCAGATGATGAGAAGCTGATTCCATGCACCTGATTTTACGCATGCTTCAAGTCCGCCATATAAGGACATTACAAACACCATCGGAACTACCATGCAGCATGAAATCGTAATCACTTTGCGAAGTGTACTGCTGTCAGGTTTTAATAAGAAACGGAAAGCAACGCCTTTTGCCGGTCCTGATACGATAAACCAGTCAAATAAAAATGCATAAACATAGGCAAACGGGAATCCAATCCAACCCTCACGGATTGTATCCAGCGAAAAATGTCCCATGTGAAGCGTTACATTGTACATACTCATCCATAATACCATGGTAAAACACATGATAACAGAATAAATAAAACTTTCTCTCTTATTTCTTGGCATACTCTTTTCCTCCTAAAGTTTTTTACCGTTTCATCAAACGCTGATTGCATTTAACAAGAACGAATTTTTCCATCAAATAAAAAAGTAGAGATCGAAAACTCGTTTCGATCTCTACTGCCGTATGCAATCTAACTGCGTTTATTATAAGGTATTCTTCTGCTCAGGTTACGGTTCGCTATTATAAGGGTTTTTAAAGAATTGTGTAAGTACTTTTTTATCATTTGTGCAATTTCATCACAATGACCCATTATTCCTTTTGTCTATTTCTATTGTTGTATAATATGCACAAAGTCTTGATTCTCGCACACGTACAAAAACAGCCGTCAAAAATACATTTTTTTGTTTAAAAATAAATCCAAAAACAAACAAATATATATTGACAACACTGCCATTATTAGATAGAATATCATAGTATGTTTACATTGAACTGTCCGTGTCCAGGCTTTAATGCAAACCAAATACAAAATGAATTACGAATCAAAATAAAAGAATTTATGATGGAGGTACACTACATTGGCTAACATTAAATCCGCAAAGAAAAGAATCTTAGTTGCAGAGACAAGAGCTGCTAGAAACAAAGCTATCAGATCCAAAGTTAAAACTGCTATTAAAAAAGTAGAGGCTGCTGTAGCTGCTAACGATAAAGCTGCTGCACAGGCTGCATTATTAGCAGCTACAAGCGAGATCGACAAGGCTACTTCCAAGGGAGTATATCACAAGAATACAGCTTCCCGCAAAGTATCCCGTCTTTCCAAGGCTGTTAACACTCTGGCTTAATTGTCAGTTTGTACAAAACGGATCTTTCGAATTTATATATTAAATTAACCCAATTAAAAACCATCATTCTGTGGGTGTGACAGAATGGTGGTTTTTTTGATTCAAATATTATTTCATAGGACGCACTTTCCTATGAAATAATAATGCGTCCTATCAATTCTAATTCACTAAAGTGAACTCCTTGGTTGGCTTATGAGTAGTTCAACCGCCAATTTATCGCTCATTCTACCGGTTTTTACACTCTCTTCCAAATCTACGCATAGATTTATGTAAGAAATAAGCTGTTCTTTTGTAAATGCCCCCGCCTGACTACTTAGTTTTCCGGCTACAAATGGCGGTACCTTTAATTTAGATGCAATCGTTCCTCGATCTGTTCCTGACTTTTTAAGCTCCAAAACCTGCAAAAGCTGATTGAACTGTCTTGCGATCAGAAATAGAATCCTCATCGGCGGCTCTCTGAGCGTCAGCAAATCCTCATACAGATCCATCGCCTGCTTTATTTTTCCCATGGTAATCGCTGCTACCATATCAAAAATCTTATTTGTAATCTGTACTGTTGTGATCGCTTTTACATCGTCATCTGTCACGACGTCATTTCCTATGGTATATGAAATAAGTTTTTCAAGCTCCATGCGGATATTTTCCATATCGTCACCAACACGCTCAAGAAACATATTCATCGTTGATGAAGTAATCTTGCGTCCATTTTGTGCCAGAATTGTCGCAGCCCATCTGGCAAGCTGTGCACTGTCCTGCCGCTTCATCTCTGCAATATGGCCCAGATCCTTAACTTTTTTATATAATTTATTGCGCTTATCAACCGCATCTTCCACAAATACGATGCAGGTCGAATCAGGCATGGCAGGCAGATACTCCGCCAATTCCTCCGACGAAGTTTTGAAGTAGTCACTGTTCTCAACCAGAATAAGGCGATGCTCACTAAAGAAAGGCATGGTATTCGCAAGACTGATCAATTCTTTTATGTCCAGATTCTTTCCCTCAAAATAATTATAATTCATCGCGTCATCTCCCACGATCGCCTCGCGAAGTTTCTTTTTATAATTCTGTTTTAGAAACGCCTCTTCACCGCAGAGCAGGTATACTGGCTTAAATGTATTGTTTTTTATGTCATCATTTATTGTCTGCATTGAAATAATCACGCCTCCTGCTTTGTCTCAAATCTCTGCCTACTATTATAGACAAAAACAACCGCAAATGTCCACTTGATCTAATATATTGTTAAGTTTAATAGGACTTATATTGTATAGCAAAAAGGATGTGCCTTAGCACATCCTTTTAATTTTAAGAGCTGGGCTACAAGGATTCGAACCTTGAAAATGACGGAGTCAGAGTCCGTTGCCT
>CAVKOQ010000088.1:0-11430 GCA_963657995.1 bacterium | reverse complement strand
TAAAAATGTGGTGTGGTATGCAGTTGATATGTAACCTATTTTTACACCTTTTGCGGACAATATTATGCGAAAATAAACCAGATTATGCCAGAAAGCAAAAATTTACAAAGGCTTACAAAGACTGAAATACCAAGAAAAACTAAAAATGCGAGGCAATATAACCATGATAAAAATACTATTCGTCTGCCACGGCACTCTAGCTAGGGGTATCTGCACACCTTCGCAGACTTGGGAATAGTTTGGCAAAACGGGGCAGACATAAGGAAGATTACTACGGATTAGACTACTAATGGAGCAAGGATGATGCTCTTTTTGTAAGATAGAATGTAAAAAAGCGGTTGTACACTAGAAAAAATAGGTGTGCAACCGCTTTGAATTTAAAAAGCAAAAAACGCCATGCACAAGCATAACGTCTTCAGGAACTCCTTCTACACCTGGCAGATGAGCTATTATTATTATATGGATTTTGAGGCAAAATTACAATAGAAAAATTTTAAATTTTTTGTTAACTCGAAATGGGTTATTTCTGATTTTTGTATTTTTCATAATCTTTTAGCTTCTTCTCAAGTGCGTGCTCATGATCGAAGTAAAAAGCTGTGATTAGCAGATTGTACGTTTCACGACGTTCCAACACAACCATGTATTTTTCCTCTTCTAATAAAATGTGTACTCTGGAATTACTTTTATAAGGTTTGCTCCATACTTTAATACCGTCACATGCTTCACATAAGGAGGCATCACAGTTGTAATGTTCAATAAAAGCTTTTATCCAACGAATACGTTCACATCGCCTAAAATCTGGAACTCTTTCTCCATTTTTGGAATAATCCTGACAGGTCACATGGAAGAAAGCTTCCTCTTTTTCGTATTCGATTGGGTGTTTTCGGATATTTACTTGTTTTCCTTCGAATTTTGGATGTTGCAATATGAAATCATTTTTGAAAATATCATATAATACATCTTGGTAATCTGACCAAGAATCATAACCGATATATTCTTCTTGCTCTGGAAGCCAACAATTTTCACTGATCATATGGTGTCCCTCGCATCCCAGACTAATAGATTTAATTTATCCTCTCTAAGCAGAGTCGTTCTTTTTAATGTGTAATTGGAACGCTTTTTTATTAGATCGATAATTTCCAATTTCGCTGAGCTTTTCCTGAAATCTGCTGGAAAATTTCTATTTTCATATCCAATTGCTCCTATCAGCAAATCCACTATCTGCATGATTTGCACTTCATCTGAGCGAATAGGTTGTAAGCGTTTGATCACGCTCTGTGAAAAATCTAACATGGAATTCGAACATACTTCACGCAATTTCTGCGCTTTGTCATATGAATTTGTGTCTTTTATATCTATATATACCTCGTACTTATCAGATGGCGAAAAAATAACCTTAAGCATATCGAAATACATTTTATAGTACCAATCATCATGTGTCTGATTAAATTTCTGATGATTTAGTTTTGATTTATCTGGAATCAACACACCTCTAAAGTGAAGAGCATCATCATCGAAGAAATAGTTAATGACATCTTTATAAACCTCAATCTTAGCCGGACTTATTTTAGTCCATTTCAATTCAAGACTCTCTGCAATGCCATTACGCACTTTGATTTCTTTGATACGCTGATTTATTATGCGCAATTTGTTTTGTGGACACCACACAGCTCCCAGTACCATTTCATTAATGCCGTCATTCTCTAGATGACAGCTTTCATCGCAATAAACATTATATAACATGCTATTTACCGTCCTTCTTAACATTATATCTTGAAGTAGTCTCCGCAACCATAGACATAGCTTTTGATTGTGGAAAAGTATACGTTGTTGCACTCGGAATATCGGAGTTTTCCTCGAAATTTTCCACCTGCTCCATAACCTTAGTAAACACTTCTGGGCTATACTGTGGCGGATATCCGTTCTTTACAAGGCAAATCTTAATATCCAGTTTCAGCTTGTTACGGACGTTTTGATTGTTGAGCCAATCCGAGAAAGAGGACTGGGTGTCAATGATCTCTTTGACCTTCTTGGCCAGTGACTTACACTTGTCATTGACAATTACACCATCAACTTCTTTGTCCTCACCGTACTCGAAGTTGTACTGGTCACGCAAGGATACCAAAATGTCATAGAACGCTTTTTCCTCGAAGGTCAATCCGATTTTGCGAAAACTCTCACGGCTCTCATTCATCTGACGAAGTATCTTCAAAGCCTGTTCCGTGGCATTTTTGATAATGTCTTCAGAAGCCTGTTCTTGTGTGGCTCCGGCTTCCTCTGCACTAACGTGTTTTCGTCTTTCGTGATAAGCAGCAATGGTTTCTTCAAGCATTTGCTGATAGGTTTTTGCAGCAACTTTGTTGATTTTACTGTATTCCTTGATCTGCTTACGGAGCATTTTCACAAGCAGCTCCAGCTTTGTTGCTGGCATTTTCACATCAGACAACTTCTCAAAATATTCTGGACTGAAAATATCTTCTTCCTCTCCGGTATCAAGAACACTTTCAACCTGATTGTAACGAAGAGCCTCCTCAACCATCTTTGATACCGCTCGATTCATGCTATCGGTGTCAAGTTCTGTTGTGCCGCTCATCTTACGTACAAATCCTGCAATTGCCATAAAGCACTGCGCCAGAGCAGATTCACTTTCAGACAGATTACCGGAAGGCTGAGCAATATCATATCCCATTCGCATTCTCTTGACTGTCTTTAAGAAATATGTTTTGAAGGATACCTTCTGTGTAGCATTTTTTCCTTCGGAATTAAGTTCCTCGGTAGAAGCAAATACATATTCCGCTGCCTTTGCAAGCAGGCGATAACGCTCTACCGGATCTCCATTAGGATTTAGAAATGGCTTCAAATCATATCCTGTGAACATGGTCTTAAGGACGGATAATTCTTCTCTGAAAACTCCGGTCGCTTGATCCACATCATCTTCGGTTGGGGCAACAGAAGTATCCCCACCATAGATTTTCATGGCTTCACGCATATTGTCACGAATGCCGATGTAATCAATAACCATGCCATAGTGCTTGCCTGGGTAAACTCTGTTTACGCGGCTAATGGTCTGAATCAGTAAATGCTTTTTCAGTGGCTTATCGTTATACAGATAGGTAAGGCAAGGCACGTCAAATCCGGTAATCCACATATCGACAACGATAACAATGCGGAAGTTGGACTTTTCCTGTTTGAAGGCGGCATCTAATTCCTTAGAACGTTTATCATTTTTAACACCGCCAAGATAGTTGTACATTTCCTCTTTATCGTTGCTGCCTACACTGGCAACCATAGCCAAAAAAGGCATTGGCTTCAATTCGTCAAGTTCTTCCTTGGTAGCCTCTGTGCCATTCGGAACCTTTTTTTCCTCGAACCATTCCGGATATTTGTCTTTGAATTTCAGAAGCAGGCTATAAGCAATCAATCTATTGGAGCATACAACCATAGCTTTTTGGATTCTGTCTGGTTCTTTCTCGCAGGCAGAGACATAGTGATCGTGAATATCCACAGCGAGACGCTCCAAGCGAGACGGCTCACCAAGAATAATTTCCATGGAACTCATAGCTTTCTTGCTTGCTTCGATATCGTCCTCGGTAGCTCCATCATCAGCACAACTCTTATAGTAGCTTTCTATCTCTTTGACTTTTTTTGTATCTAAGAGAACTTTTGCAATCCTTGGATGATACTTGATGGATACGGTCAGTCCATCGGCAACAGCCTGATCCATAGTGTAACGGTCAATCTCGTTACCAAAGGTCTGATAGGTTTCTGCAATCGGAGTACCCGTAAAGCCCACAAAGGTAGCGTGTGGAAATGCCTCTTTCAATACCTTTGCATATGGCTTTGAAACCATAGCTTTCATATTTTCATCGGCATCCTTGCTGAATTGAATTTTTCTGGAATGCTCCAGCTGGGTTCTGTGTGCCTCATCCGAGAAGCAGATAATATTTTTACGGTCATTGATAAGACCGATTTTGTCATCCTTGCGATCACAGAACTTCTGAATGGTGCAGATGTAAAAACCGCCACTTTCTCTAGCTCCAAGTTCCTGCCGGAGCGTTTTTCTGTCCTTCACAACAGAAACTTCTCCGAGATTCAAAAATTCCTTGCTCTTGGCAAACAGCTTGATTCCTTGTTCCTGCAGCTCATCACGGTCAACAATCATAACAATCGTAGGAGAGCCGATTTCAGGAATGTCACTGCAACGGAGTGCCAATTGTCTGGCAAGAAAAGCCATCGTATAGGTCTTTCCGCATCCGGTCGCACCGAAGTAGGTGCCGCCTTTTCCAGTCTGTTCTACAACAGATTTTACGATGCTTTGTCTAAGCAATCTTGCCGCAAAGAACTGTGGATAACGGCAGACGATTTCCCTCTCACCACAGTCGAAGATTTCATCCTGAAAATAAATATAATCACGGAAAATTTCCAAGAAACGCTCAGGTGCATACACACCCTTTATCATCGTTTCTGTTTCTGCGAAAGGCATGGTGGAAATCTTATCACCGTCATTCACACGTCTCCATGCATAGAAATGCTCATATGGGGTGCGCACTGTACCAAGTCTTGTTTTTACGCCATCCGAAATGCAAGCCAATGGGCAGTAATGGAGCAAATGCGGAATATCGCGCCAGTAACGGATTGTAATCTGCTCCCATGCATCATGGATTGTGGCAGTGGCATCTGCCGGGTTCTTTAATTCAATAACACATAAGGGTATACCGTTGACGAACAGCAGCACATCCGGACGGCGCGTTTCTCGCTGACCGTTGTTTATGTATTCCACGGTAAACTGATTGACCACACGGAAGATGTTGTTCTCCGGCGTATCAAAGTCAATCAGCGAAACGATAATGGGTAAACCGTTCTGTGGCGTAAACTGAATGCCGTTCACCATCCACTTATACACCTTGTGCAGGGTAGCAAAGTCACTCTCCGCACCTGCAAGGCGAACCATATCATAAATCTGCTCTACATCCTCTGTTATCATGTCAGCATTAGTCTCTGTAATAAAAGCTCTGAAATCCTCCGCAATTAAAACATCAGTCTTCTTTTCTCTGGCGATATTGTTTCCGGCTGTATAAGTCCAGCCTTCCTTTTCTAAAAATGCAATAAAGGCGTTTTCATAGTCTGATTCGCAATAGCGACCGTTATAATTATTCAGTTTTGCCATGCGTCACGCCTCCTTTCATCGGCTTGCTTCTTCGATAGAACCTTTGATTAAGATAGGGCAAAGGTCTTTGATTTGGGTTTTGAGTTTTTCGTTGATTTCTTTGCGCGTCAGGCAAGCGTCATAAATATTGACGATGTCCTGCTGAATATCGATAGGCGGTATAGGGATTTTTACATCACACATTTCGTCCCAGTCGAAAGTTTCTCTAGCGCTTCCCCATGAGTGAAAACGTGCATAACGATCAAATTCACTGCGCGAAAACCACATGGCGAGATATTGTGGCAGCAACGCCCGCATATCTATCCTGAACACTTCGTATATTGGAGATACAACAATTGGCATATCTTCATAATTAATTGCAAATGCAAGCACTTTCCAAGTATCTGTAGTAGGAACAAATGCACATTCAAGCGGATTTACAATTTTATAATTACCAAGTTCATTGCGATTAACACGACTTTGTGCTTCACGAAACTGTTTCTTCGTACTAAGTCCCATTACTCTTTCAATTGTCTTATCCGCATTTCTTTCATTTCTGCGTTCAATATAATTTCCTAGAGCAGCAGAAGGATTTTTTCGTCTCAAGTCCTCAATATACGCATCACACGTCAGCTTCAAATCCTCTAGCCCACGCTCATAGCTTTGCTGATTGGCAAGCATGGCATTGTAGACATCCACATATTTCTGCTGGATATCGAGGGGTGGGAGATCAAGTTTAATCGAGCAAATATCTTCCCAGTTGTAGAATTCTGTAGAACTTCCCCATGAATTTGTTATTACATATCGGTCGAATTCAGGACGATTAAAAAGCATATACAGCCATCGTGCATTTAGTATATGTTTACAGTCATCTTTAATTCTGAACACAACATAATCTTCGGTGCAGATGATGGGCTTATCACCATCATTGTAAGCAATACTGAATTTCGAACCATTTCTGGATGTTCTGTGGTTAAAAACAAATTCATCTGGACTTACGATCTGGAATTTGGTTAAATCGCGTCCATTCAAATCTGCTTTTGTCGGCATTAACTGCTTTAGATTATTGACACCACGAACGTCTGCAATTCCATACTGTAAGTTCTCATTTCTGATATTGCGTAGTTCAATAAGCTCTCCCAGCTTATATTTACTCAATCCCATAGCCAATCCCCCTAAATGCATCTTCCAGCATTTGCTGGGATTGCTTTTCCTGCTTCATAACTTCTTTCATTTCGGACTGGATACGAGCCATTTCTTTCTCATAGTCGATTTCCAAGTCATGGTCGATAAATTCAATATATTTGCTCGGTGTGAGTGCCCAGTTATTTTCTTCAATCTCGGCTATGCCAACACTGCGGTAAAGCTCCGGCTCTTCGTAGTGTGTTCCGTCTGTGCCCTCAATCTGCCAGGTGTGATAAATAGCAGCGGCTCTTTCAATCTGGTCAGTTTTAAGCAAAACTTTCTTCTTATTCTCACCCTTTACCGGATTTTCAGTCCATGTACGCAAATCCATAAAGAGAATTTCATGCTCACGATTACGCAGGTTTCTGCCGTGGTAGCTGCCGCCCTTTTTATTCTGATTCAAAATCCAGAGCGTAACGCTGATATCAGTGGTGATGAATAATTCTCTCGGCAGAACGATGATCGCCTCCACCTTGTCATTCTGTATCAGCTTTTTACGAATTTCGATCGTATCCCCATCATTCAATGCACCATTGGCAAGCAGAAAACCTGCAACACCTGTCTGCTTTTTAAGATGTGAGAGCATATGCAAAATCCACGCATAGTTAGCATTGCTCTCTGGAGGAGTTTGGTAATCTGCCCAGCGAGGATCATTTGCTAAAGTGCTGTCGTACCATCCCTTCAAATTAAAAGGCGGATTTGCCATGATGTAATCGAAGTATAGCCCCTTATGAAGATCGTTCAAGAAGCTGGAGTCGCTCATTTCACCAAGGTTATGGCTAATACCACGAAGGGCAAGGTTCATTTTCGCAAGTCGATAAGTTGCAGGCTCTTTTTCCTGGCCATATACATTAATACGATTAATATCGCCCTGTTTTGACTTTACAAGTGCCGCACTCTGGATAAACATCCCACCACTTCCACAGCAGGGATCATATAGTGTGCCGTCATATGGCTCAATCATTGTAGCAATAAGCTGTACTGCATCATGCGGTGTATAGAATTCACCTTCTTCCTTTGTGGCGTTGACTGCAAATTCCTTTAAGAAGTATTCATACACGCGGCCAATAAGGTCTTTTTCTTCTCCAAATTGCTTATGGCTGATTTTATTGACCTCATCAATCAGCTTCTTGATATCATTCGGAGCAAGATTTCTTGTTGTGAAGGTACCTTCTACAAAACATCCCTTCAGCTGCTTAGAGCCAGCTGCAATGCTGTGCAGAGCATTATCCAGTGCCACATTCAGTTTTGGCGCCGGAGTATTGATGATAGTAGACCATCTTGCCTCTGGTGGCAGATTGTAGGTACCATCGGTGAAGGTGGCATCATCAAAGAAAGCTGCGCGAATATTTTCATCATCCGGATCAAGTTCCTGTTTAATTAAGGTTTGACGGAGCTTTTCAATGCCGTCCTCATATTTTTCTCCAATAAAACGCAGGAATACCAGTGTCAGCATCATGTCACGCTTTTCAAAGAAAGAGCCGGAATTACGTGCCGCACGTAAGATATCTCTACATTTAAAGAGGATCGCATCGAGATTGATGGTATCCTCTGTCTTTTTCTTAGCCATTTTTATTTCCCTCCACTTTATAGTCAAGCCATGCTTCTTCCAAAACAGAATAATCATATCCATTTTCAAGGCAATAGGCTTTTATATTCTTCATTGCATTAAGGTTTGGCTTTGCTCTGCCGGACTCCCAACGATTTACCGTAGAGAAAGCCACATGAACTTCCTTGGCAAATTCTGTCTGAGTGAGAAGGCTGCGCTGCCTGATTCTTTTTATATCTTCCGGAAATCCCATTATGCATCTCCTTTTCTTTCACCAATCAAAAATATAGCGTTATTATATCAAATTTTTTAATCAATTTCCACCATCTGAGGGTATTCACAAGAGTATCCTCGGATATTTTTTTGTAAACGTCAGATTTTCGTGTCTGCCAAGGCTACCAATTGGAAGGAAACAAAAAACTGAAAGAAAACCCGGAATTTCCTTCAATCAATCCCCTTATGTAGATGTAAGAAGAAATTTCTGATTTGAGGGTTCGATTGAAACTGCTTTTTCGCTTATGGATAAGGGGAACAGGATCACTTTTGAGCGGATGACGAGCCAGACTTAATTTTTTTCAAAAAGTTCCGTACAAAGCAACCGTTTCCCTCCAGTGGGAAGTGTAAGGACAAAGAAGAGTTCTTAAAACACAGGTTACTGTCCTTTCACTGATAGAAGGAGTTTTCTTCTACAAAATTATTTCAAGGAGGACTGATTATGTATGACTATTCAGGATTGCCGCCTGAGCTAAAGGAAGAAGGCATGTTTTGCTTATTCCGTATTGAAGCAAAAAGCCGTGATGCACCGAAGAAGGACAAAATCCCATATCGAAGGGATGGCACAAGAGCTGACTCCGGTAACCCGGACGATTACATGACCTTGGCTGAGGCAGTGGCACTCTATCAGGCCGGGGGCTATGACGGCATCGGCATTGGATGCTTTGAAGACTTTGTCTTAGTGGATGGGGATGACTGCATACATGACGGCCAGCTGGACGAGCGCGGTGCAGATATCGTGAGCACCCTTGACTCCTACACAGAGGTCAGTGTATCCGGTACCGGAATCCACACCATCGTCTATGCCAAGGCTCTGCACTTTGATAAGGGACGCTACTACATCAATAACCGCGAAAGCCATGTGGAGGTCTATGTGCCAGGAGTAACTAGGAGATTTCTAACTCTTACCGGAAAGGCAATTCATGGCAGCCATGTATTGGAGCGCACTTCCGAGTTGGAACAGGTGCTTGAAAAGTATATGCGCCGTAAGGAATCTGCTGCATTGCCACAGGTGCAGGCTCCGGGGAGTTACTTATCCGATGAATCGATACTTGCCAAGATGCAGCGGTCTGCACAGGCGGATAAGGCCATCAGCCTTATGGAAGGCAATATTCCGGATGGCAAATCCCACAGTGAAGCGGATATGGCTCTGGCCGAGATACTTGCATTCTGGTGCGGTGGAGATCTGGAGCAGATGGACAGGCTCTTTCGCCAGTCCGGCCTTATGCGTGAGAAATGGAACAGGCAGCAAAGCGGCTCAACCTACGGGGCAATTACCTTAGAAAAAGCCGTGAAACATTGCAACACCTTTTATCAACCCATGTTCAGTGATGCTACAGAGGATTTTAACGATATTCTCACCAAACTGCGGGAATTCGACATTCTGAATAATCTTCGCTACCGCAGTGACGATATCGGCTTCGGCAGACTCTTTGCAGATTGCTACAAGGACATTGCAAGGTATGTACCAGAGCGCAAGAAGTGGTTCATCTATGACGGGAAACGCTGGATACCAGACACAGCTTCACTTTCAGTAATGGAATTTGGGAAAGACCTGGCCGATGCCATGCTCATCTTTGCAGCATCGATTCAGGATGAAGTCAGGAGAAAGGCCTTTATGAAAAGCAGTAAAACATGGCAGCAACGCAGATTCCGAGAAACCTACATCAAGGAGGCACAGAGCGTATATCCAGTGTCTATGACCAAGTTTGATGACAACAAGTTCCTATTTAACTGCAACAACGTGACCATCGACCTTAAAAGCCACACAGTAAGGGAGCATTCTCCAGAGGACTTCCTTACCAAGCTGAGTCCTGTGGATTATGATCCGGACGCTTCCTGCGACCGCTTCACGCAGTTCATATCAGAAGTAATGAGCGGTGACAGGGACAAGGGCAAGTATTTGCAGAAATCACTGGGCTATGGCATCAGCGGAGATACCCGCTATGAGTGTATGTTCTTCCTCTATGGCGAGACTACCAGAAATGGCAAGGGAACGCTTATGGAAAGTGTACTGGCCGTTCTTGGGGATTATGGCAAAGCGGTCAGACCGGAAACCATCGCTCAAAAACACAGTGTCAATAGCCAGAGTCCTTCGGAGGACATTGCAAGACTGGCAGGCATCCGCTTTGCCAACATCTCAGAACCCAGCCGTGGATTGCTGCTTAATACCGCGCAGGTAAAGAGCATGACAGGCAATGACACCCTCAATGCCAGATTCCTAAATGAGAACAGCTTTGATTTCAAACCGCAGTTCAAGCTCTATGTCAACACAAACTACCTTCCGGTCATTACGGATATAACCATGTTCTCCTCCGGGCGAATTATCATCATCCCTTTTGACAGGCATTTCGAGGAGTGGGAACAGGACAAAACTCTCAAAGAGGAGTTCTCCACGACACAGGCGCAAAGTGCCATCTTAAACTGGCTTCTCGATGGCTACTGGATGCTGCGAGAAGAAGGATTCGGCAAGCCCAAATCTGTAGAAAATGCCATTGCAGAATACGAGCATGACAGCGACAAGATGACACAGTTCGTTGAGGACAGACTCACCGAGGATGCTACAGCCGAGATACGCACATCGGCCGTCTATGCTGAGTATGACAGGTGGTGCAAGGATAATGGCTGCTATGTGGAGAACAATCGCAACTTCATGCATGAGCTGCGCAAGATCGGAACGGTCAAAAGAAAGCGTCCCCAGGAGGGCGGTGAGAAAACCACAGTCCTCATCGGATATCGATTACAAGAGGAAGTTCTGTTCTCTTAATTTTTTTGGGGCAGCTTGGGGCAAGTAATTCTAGGGCTTATATATATCTTTCAAAATATATATTCCCACTATATGAACCTGCCACATCCTGCCACAGGCAAAGGAGGTGGTGCCCTTGAGAGTGTGATGATATAGCAGCAGGAAACCATTTCGTTTCAGACTTTGCACAAAGGATGGTCATGCGTTAAGACCGAACAACAAATTCAAGATTCACTGCCCGGTCTGCGGCAAAGCACTGCAGAAGATCGGACACGATAGTGATGCAACAAGGCTGGGATTGTATTGATGCAATTCCTGCGATTCAGAAAAAGGAGATTTTTAATATGTTTACAAAGGATTTTTTTGACAAGCACTTTAGAATGCACAACAAACTTACGCTTTACACAAAGGACAAGGCCTTTGCGAATGCTGAGGACGCGGCTTTTGTAAACGGCACTGGTGTGAATATGCCGACAGGATATCGATTACAAGAGGAAGTTCTGTTCTCTTAATTTTTTTGGGGCAGCTTGG
>CAVKOQ010000087.1:0-11702 GCA_963657995.1 bacterium | reverse complement strand
GCTGCAGGCATTATGTTCATGAAGAAGTTCTGAATGAGGTGGTGTGGCAGGCGGTAAAACAACTGCTGGCAATGATGGATGCTGCGCAGAAGAAAGTCAGGGACAGGACGTCTGAGACAAAGAACGAGAACTTCATGCTGGCACAGAAGCTTGCTGATCTGCAAAAGAATAAGGAAAAATGTGAATCAGACAGATTTTCAAATGTGGACCTGTTCATGGCTGGAAGCTTGGATAAAGAAATCTATCAGAGCAGACGGCAGGAACTGAACCGGAAGGCAGATGCAATCGAAAAGCAGATAGCTGAAATGGAACAGAGTCTTAAAGCTGCTGAGACGGCTTCGGATGATGGAACGGCGGAAGCATTAGGGAAGATAAAGAAATTCTCCGGTGCAGAGCAGCTTGATCAGAAGATGGTGCAGGCTCTGGTTGATAAGGTGTTGGTCATGGATTCAGAGCATGTAGAAATCAAATGGGCATTCGGGGATGATATTTACAAGTTTATAATGGAGTGAGGCGAAGCCGGTTGGATATAATGTCTGACCGGCCTTTTTTATTGTGAAGGAACAGATTCTATGGTACAATAAGTTATCTGTTTTGTGAAACCAAGCATTTGAGGATTTATTATGGTTAAGAACAACATTGAAGTTGATGTTAAAGTGAAATGCATAGAGAACGGAATGACTCAGGCGCAGATAGCTGAGGATATTCAGACCACAAAATCATACGTGAATCGTGTGATCAAGAAGCCGAACGGTGTGGTCAATAATACATTTGTGCAGATGATGGAAGCACTGGGGTACGATATAGAATTGACGTATGTGAAGAGGGAGGAAGGGTAATAGTACATATGAAATGTATCTATTGTGGAAGTAATGATTTATCAAGATCTGATATTATTCCGGATGCACTTACTAACGGAAAAATTATTAACCCATGCGTCTGTAGAATTAAGCATAATAGTAAGTTTAGCGATTTGTTTGAAGACGATGTAATTAAGGCATTTGCGGTGTTCACTAATGAATTAGATGTGAAGTCTAGTAAAGGCTCTAAGTATGCACCGTATGATGCAACTATTGGAATTGCAGGAGATCAGTATAAAGCAAAAGTTTCTTCTGGGACTGAAGTCTTTTCTGGAAATAAGGTATTAAAAAGCGCAGATGGGAAAAGCTTGATAGGTCCTTTGGATGAGATAAAAAAGATAAAAGTCGCAAAAGAAACAGATATAAAAATTGTAAATGTTAATGAAGAGATTGTTGAGCAGAGAATCAATCTTGATTTGGCTATATTTTTTAGTGAATCTATTTATCGATTAGCCAGTAAAATAGCATATGAGTGGTTTTGCCTAAGAAATAAAATTGAGGATAAGTATGATCAATTTGAGGATATAATTAATTTTATTACTGAAGGACAAAAGAAGAGAGAAATTGTTGATATTGTTTCGAATAAGGAATTATATGAATATCTTAATAATTTGGCTGGTTTTGGTAGTCATGTCCTTTTATCTTATGAAGGCACCGATGGTTATATCCATGTCATTGTAAGTTTATTTGGAATAGTGATGTATGATGTTTCAGTCTGTAAAAACAACGAATTGTGTAAATCAATTGCGCTCTTCCAAATGGTAACGTTAGATGCAAAGCAAAAGTGGTTTGCATATTCTGATATCAAGGATTTAGAAGAAGATTTTAGCAATAGTTTTAATGAGGTGAAGATAGGCCCTGTTGTATGTAAAGTACCTAAAGATCCAACAGATGATATCTTGAATGAGAAGCTTTCCTATATCAATATGTATGATTATTTACAACAATTGAGTTTAACAAACGATACACAGAGCTTGATTCCGATTCTTTTAAAAGGTATTAAAGATGTTTTACAAGCATCTGCTCTTACCATGAGAGGATTAAGACGATTTATCAAAGAACATAGGGATTATATAGATTCAAGAAAAGGACTTAATCCTAAAGCAACAAATAAAAAAAGCATTTTCCTCTTTTATCTTCTCTACATAGTTGGAAGAAATGATTACATTAATTCATTGATGGATTTAAATAACTATCTTCGTCAGAATATTGGAGAGGGAGAGATTCAAGTTACAGAAGAAGTAACTAATAACTATCTTCAGAATATGTTGAAAGAGAAGGATTACATGGAAGCTATTGTGGTTGGGGCAAATAAGATAGAAGCATGGTCAATGTGATTTTCTGCCATCCAAATTATGGCATAAAAATCTTTTAGACCTATCTTGACATACGCTGATGAAGCACATAACTATAAGAACCTGTTCCTATATACCAAAATGCGGAATGTGGCAGGACTGTCTACATCAGACGCGCAGAAATCTTCGGATATGTTTGCTAAATGCCGTTATATGGATGAAATCACCGGAAACCGAGGTGTGATATTTGCCACAGGAACGCCGGTGTCGAACTCTATGACGGAACTTTACACGATGCAGCGGTATCTTCAGTATGAACGGCTGCAAGAACTGAGCATGACGCATTTTGATTGTTGGGCAAGCCGTTTTGGAGAAACCGTTACGGCATTAGAACTTGCGCCAGAGGGAACCGGTTATCGGGCAAGAACGAGATTTTCTAAGTTCTTTAATCTGCCGGAACTTATGAATCTGTTCAAAGAGGTGGCAGATATTAAAACTGCCGATCAGCTGAACTTGCCTACCCCGGAGGTGGAATACCATAACATTGTGGCACAGCCTACGGAACATCAGCAGGAAATGGTGAAAGCACTCTCAGAACGTGCTTCGGAAGTACATAAAGGCAGCGTGGACCCATCCGTAGATAATATGCTGAAAATCACATCGGATGGCAGGAAGTTAGGTTTGGATCAGAGAATTGTCAACCAGTTGTTGCCTGATGAACCGGGTACGAAAGTCAATCAGTGTGTGGATAATATTATGCAGATTTGGCGAGATGGTGAAGCGGATAAGCTGACACAGCTGGTTTTCTGCGATATTTCTACACCACAGGCAAGAGCTGCAACCAGTAAGGCGGCAAAAACGCTGGACAATCCCCTGCTTCATGCACTGGAAGAAGCTGTGCCATTACCAGAGCAGGAACCGGTTTTTACAGTTTATGATGACATTCGGCAAAAGCTCATCACCCAAGGAATGCCTGCAGATCAGATTGCTTTCATCCATGAGGCCAATACAGAAGTAAGGAAAAAAGAACTGTTTTCTAAAGTACGAACTGGTCAGGTGCGCGTTCTTTTAGGAAGTACAGCTAAGATGGGAGCAGGAACCAATGTGCAGGATCGACTTGTGGCACTTCATGATTTGGATTGTCCGTGGCGACCGGGAGACCTTGCACAGCGAAAAGGCCGAATTGAGCGTCAGGGTAACAGTAATCCGCTTGTCCATGTGTATCGTTATGTTACGGAGGGAACCTTTGATGCGTACCTATGGCAGACGGTGGAAAACAAGCAGAAATTCATCAGCCAGATTATGACCTCGAAATCCCCGGTGCGAAGTTGCGATGATGTAGACGAAACAGCATTGAGTTTTGCAGAAATTAAAGCCCTGTGTGCCGGAGACCCTCGTATCAAGGAACGCATGGACCTGGATGTGGAAGTATCCCGGTTGAAATTGATGAAAGCTGACCATCAGAGTAAACAATACCGGATGGAAGATCAGCTGCTCAAATACTTTCCAGAAGAAATTGAGAAAAATAAAGGCTTCATTAAAGGCTTTGAAGCAGACCTTGAGATATTAGCGGCTCACCAGCACCCGGAGGATGGTTTCGCGGGCATGGAAATTCGCGGAGACCTGCTGACGGACAAAGAAAACGCCGGTGCGGCACTTCTGGATGCCTGCAAAGAGGTTAAAACCTCGGACCCGGTGCAGATTGGAAGCTATCGGGGATTCGCTATGTCAGTGGAGTTTTCAGCATGGAAACAGGAATATACGCTCCTGCTGAAAGGAGAAATGACCCATCGGGCAGTTCTTGGTACAGACCCACGCGGCAATTTGATTCGTATTGATAATGCTCTGGCACAGATGCCGCAGCGTTTGGATGCGACAAAAGCCCAGTTGGATAACCTTTACCAACAGCAGGCCGCAGCCAAAGAAGAAGTTGGCAAGCCGTTTCCGTATGAGGAAGAACTGAGAAGTAAAAATGCCCGTCTGGTGGAACTGGACACATTGCTGAATATGGATGGAAAGGGACAGACACATACGGAATCCGTAGTTGCTAAAAGCGCACGGCCATCGGTATTAAATGGATTGAAACGCCCGCTTCCGTCACGGAGTACAGACAAGAAAACAAAATCACATGAGGAGGTGCGATAACATGAACACACAGGATTTGAATACGGCTCTCTATGAGAAAATGGTAGCTGAACAGGATACATTCCGGGACTGGCTGAAAAGCCAGCCGCCGGAAGAAATTCTGCATCATACTTATGAGTACACAGTCCGGGAGGACATCGTGATGGCGATGGAGGAACTGGAACTGTCAGATGCCCAGGCAAAAGCACTTTTGGAATCGCCATCTCCACTTGCAGATGTGTACCGCTATTTCGGAAAACTGGAAACCGGATATATGGATACGGTCAGAGAAAGTATTGAAAATCGAGCGAATGATGTATGCCGGGAGAAAGAAAAAGGTTCTGTTTTGCAAAAGCTCAAGCAGGAGCCGCCTGCTCATAAGCCGACCATTCCGAAAAAGCGAGAACCGGAGCGATAATATGGCAAAGCGCAAACGAGATGTTCCAGTTCTGTTTTGGGTTTCCGCAGAGGAACAGGAACTCATTCGTCAGAAAATGGAGCAGTATGGAACAGAAAATATGAGTGCATATTTGCGGAAAATGGCACTGGATGGTTATGTGGTAAAGCTGGACTTGCCGGAGCTGAAAGAACTTGTTTCTTTGATGCGCCGAAGCAGCAACAATCTGAATCAGCTGACCCGCAAAGTACATGAAACAGGGCGGATTTACGATGCCGATTTGGATGATATATCCCAGCGACAGGAACAGTTATGGGAGGGGATAAGAGAAATACTGACCCAGCTATCACAACTTTCATAAACGGGGTATTATTCCGTCTGCGGAGGGAGGAACGGCATATTTAAGCCACACCTCCCTCCGCTTTTTCTTTTTGGGCATCCTTGTTTTTTAGTATCATATACAGGATAATAAAGAAAAAGCATAGCAAAGGAGTTGAGGATAGATGCTGACCTTTGAAAAGGTACAGAAAATTTTTGAAGATTATCTGGCCGTAGATAAGACCATTGAGGTTTATAAAAGCCGGTATGGATGTGTCCGGGTCGAATTTGATGAAGATTTGCAGTATTGTACCGGAGAAGTATGCCATACGCCAAAGGAACTGTTTGAACTCCTGCTTTCTGATTACCGGAGCTATGTGGAAGTTGAACTGACGCAAGGCAAACGGGAATTGACAGAAAATGACAAGAAGCAGGTTGATGTCCTTTGCGAAACGTACTTAAATCGTTGGAAGAAGGAAATGAAGTAATGATTGTGAAAATGATGTTGAAGTTGTTGCTGATGATCGTTGCAGCACCGATTGTTGTTGCGCTGACAATCTTTGTTTGGATATGTCTTGGCTTGGTTTATGTATCCGGTCTGGTTCTGGGTCTTATCAGCACGATTATTGCTTTGTTAGGTGTTGCAGTGCTGATTACATATTCTCCGCAGAACGGGCTTATTCTGTTGTTGATGGCATTTTTGATTAGCCCGATGGGATTGCCGCTTGCGGCGATATGGCTGTTGGGTAAGGTGCAGGATTTGAAATATGCAATTCAGGACAAGGTGTACGGGTGATTTCTGAGAGAAGAAAATCCCTTCAAAAAAAACAAGAAGCAAGACATTGGAACTCCCTCCATTGTCCTGCTTCTTGTTTATTCGGTACGGACGGTAATGTACCTTTGATTACGGCTTTTGGGTTTATCTGGAATGGTCATTTCTAATTGTCCAGATTCTAAAAGTGGATTGATATGCTTCAAAGTGAAGTTTCTTAAATCTTTGAAGCCGCAATATGATGCAAGTTCTTTCTTTGATTTTGGTTCTATGCAGAAATCCAAAATTTGTGTAGATACTGCTGACAGCGTAGAATCTTGGTGGGTAACTTGGTGGATAACTTGGTGGGTGTCACCCTCTAAGTTATAATTTACATTCTTCAAAATAACCCTAAAATCTGTCGCTGTTGAGGAAAATTCAGGCTTATATGCCTCTGTATATCCAGGTAACTTTTCGGTTTCACTGATGATTTTGCGTAGGCCACTTCCACGGCGTTCCATGTACTTCATGCGGTGGAACAGGTCAGCAATCACAGGGTTTCGTCGCATCGAACGAATACTGTAAATATCGTATTCCTGAATTGAGCCGCCGCCAAACATACCGCCTGGAGATGTGATTTCCACCCGATCATCAAACATATCAATATGGATTTCGCTGCCAAGCACAATATAATCACGATGGATAAGCGCATTGACAAGAGCCTCTGTCACAGCTCGTTCAGCATAATCCGGCTTGTCTACCCGATACTGTGCTTCTTTGACAAAACGGACTTTGGAATTATTGCGAATAAATTCACTGCCGCTTTTCAGCAGATAAATCAGGTTCCCCTCGTATTCCTTATCATCCAGAGCATCATCAAAGATAGAACCCTTTTCTAAGCCGTTCCACCTGGTACAGAACATACGGGAGTTATAAACCGTGTGCTGATCAGTCATGAGCTTTCCGGCATTGGTCAGGAATCCATTTTTGTCAGCCAGACCAAAGGAAACATAATCGGACGGCTCAAAGCGGAGACCGGTCCGTTCCAGATAGGTTGCCTCCAGAAGTGTAAAACTGTAATCCTTTTTCACCGCGTCTGTTGTTAGAGTATCAAAGGACTGGTTGGTTCCCTTTAAGATCAATTCATTTACAATATAATCCGGGGCAATTACGCTTTCATTTCCAACACGGATATATGCTTCCATCACGCCGTCTGCCTTGTAATAATATGGGGTGCTGCGGCCAGGAGAAACCTCCAGAGCCAACAGATTTTTGCCATCTTCCTGCAATGGTTTTAAGATAAACTGCGGTAATGGTGTGATACGTTCTTTGATTAAGCGGCTGATCGCCTCAGCATCCTTTTGAACATCGGACAAGCCGATAGGTTTCCGGTCATCAGAGATCCCGAAAAACAGAGTTCCGCCGATTCCATTAGAAAAGGAACTGACACTTTTTAACCAGCTTTTTGGCTTTTTCGTTTCGAGAGCAACTTTGAAATCACATTCTGTTGCTTCAGCAATGAGCTGTTCTATCATAAAAATCCCTCCTTTGAGGTTGTAGAATGTCCTTTTTTATTATACCCAGCGGAGAAAGTTATTGCAATGATAGAAGCAAAGAGTTCAGCGAAAACAAAAATATTTATGAGAGGAGGTTCTTCTATTATGGCAACTACGAGAATCATGCCGCTTCATGTAGGCAAGGGCCGCACAGAAAGTCGGGCAATCAGTGACATCATCGACTATGTAGCAAACCCACAGAAAACAGATAATGGCAGGCTCATCACAGGATTTGCGTGCGACAGCAGAACGGTTGATGCGGAGTTCCTTTTAGCAAAGAGGCAGTATATCGCTGCTACCGGGCGAGTGCGAGGTACGGATGATGTGATTGCTTATCATGTGCGCCAGTCTTTTCGTCCCGGAGAAATTACACCGGAGGAAGCCAATCGGCTGGGAGTGGAATTTGCCAGAAGATTCACGAAAGCAAATCATGCTTTTGTGGTATGTACGCACATAGACAAAGCCCACGTTCATAATCATATTATCTGGTCAGCAGTCAATATGGATTGTGACCGGAAGTTCCGAAATTTTTGGGGCAGTACCAGAGCAGTTCGTAGGCTGAATGATACCATTTGCATTGAGAATGGCCTGTCGATTGTAGAGAATCCGAAGCCTCACGGGAAAAGCTATAATAAATGGCTTGGCGATCAGGCAAAACCCGCCCATCGAGAACTACTGCGTGTGGCAATAGATCAAGCGCTGGAACAGAAACCTGCCAGCTTAGATGAGCTGCTGAAGTTATTGCAGGAGAGTGGTTGTGATGTATCCAAACGTGGAAAATCGTATCGTTTGAAACTTCCAGATTGGGACAAGGCAGCCCGTATGGATAGCCTGGGAGATGGGTATAGATTGGAGGATTTGCAGGCGGTACTTTCCGGGAAGAAAGAGCATACACCCAAAAAGAAAAACATCGTCCAAACCGAAACACCAAAGGTTAATTTGCTGGTGGATATACAAGCAAAGTTGCAGGCCGGAAAAGGTGTTGGTTATGCACGATGGGCTAAGATTTTTAACCTGAAGCAAATGGCACAGACTATGAACTATTTGTCGGAATATAACCTGTTGGAGTATGCAGTTCTGGAAGAAAAAGCAGCGAAAGCAACGGCATATCATAACGAACTGTCGGCGCAGATTAAAACAGCAGAGAAGCGTATGGCGGAAATTGCTGTCCTGCGTACTCACATCGTTAATTATGCTAAGACCCGTGAGATCTATGTGGCGTACCGTAAGGCCGGTTATTCTAAGAAGTTTCGTGATGAGCATGAGCAAGAAATCTTACTTCATCAGGCTGCGAAAAAGGCTTTCGATGATATGGGAATCAAGAAGCTGCCAAAAGTTAAAGAATTGCAGGCTGAGTACGCAAAATTGTTGGAAGAAAAGAAAAAGGCTTATGCCGAATACCGTCATTCCCGTGAAGAAATGCGGGAACTTTTGACTGCAAAAGCCAATGTGGATCGGCTTCTAAAAATGGAGGTAGAACAGGATGTGGAAAAGAAAAAGGACCACGGCCAGCGGTAAGCTGGTCCTGGTCAAAAGCGTTCGCAGAACGCGCAGCCACAGAAAGAATTTCTGTGTTCAAGGGGGCTTGGGGGCGCTGCCCTCAACAAGCAAGCGGAGAGGAAAATCACAAAGAGATTTTCTTCTCTGCGGGCCTGTGTGTATTAACACAGGCATTGCTTGCCTCTTTTCTCCGAAAATGAAAAGAACCAGTGAGAGAATCGTTAAATTTCACTCACTGGCTCAATTCGTTTCAAATTTCTCGGACAACTCTGTCAGTTCTTTCACCGTTTCCTGGGTGTGATGCAACAGGGTGTCACGCATTTCTGGCGGACAGCTGGAATAAAGCATTTTCATCTGATTGACACCCTCATCCTCCAGAGAAACATCTGGATTTATAAGTGTATCTAAAGAGATGTGCAGGACCTTTGCCAATGCTCTCAAAATCAAATAGGAAGGATTCATTTTCCCTTTTTCGATATTGGCGATTTGCTTTACAGAAACATGGCTTAGATCAGAAAGTTCCTGCTGTGTCAGATCTTTATTCTTTCGGGCATCCCGCATTTTCTGCCCTAAAGCAGTTAAATCATCAATCGGCATAATCGTTCACCTCAATAATATTGTATCGTTCCGGTTTACACGATGGAATAACCTTATTGTGCTTGCTAAGAAGAATGATTGTACTGATTCTGTTGCGCAAGAAAAAGCAATCTCTATTTCGATATAAGGAATACATGATAGTTGTTTTTATATGGATTTTGAAATGCGTTTCGAAGTATATTTTTTAGGCAATCAGTAGGAAAATGTTCGATTTTAGGCACAGTACCCATGAGTGTCTGTTGTTCTATACGAATTATTCTAGTAAGGTGAAAATAAATCAGTTAATACAAATACAGTTAGGAGGTAATCAAAACGTGAAGAAAAGGAAAACAGCGAGGTATGGATATATGCTGATTTCTCTGCTGTTTTGCCTATCAGCATTTGTATACTGGCTCATTCCGACAAGACTTTCCACTATTACTTGTTGGATTAGCGGCGGTATTTTGTTTGTCTATGGCATTATTCGGGTATTAGGCTTTTTCTCTGATGATCCCTATTGCTTAGCGTTTCATTATGACCTTGCCTGTGGTCTGCTGTTAATGGTGTTGGGTGGTATTGTTTGGATCAAAGGGGTTAAAAGTTATCCCTATCTGATTCCTGGATTTGGTTGGATTGCTCTGTTAGACAGTTTTTTCAAAATTCAAATGTCAAAAGAAGCAAAGGATTTTGGGTTGAAAGAATGGAGATTTATTCTTTGCGTGGCAATTCTAACCGCAAGCAGTAGTTTTTTTCTTGTATTGAATGACTTCCTGGGGCCGCAGGCAACAAAACTTTTGATGGGCTCTACTCTGTTGTTGGAAGGCATTTTGAACTGGTTTACCGTAAAATTTACCGTAAAATGATACGAACAGAAAACGCACTTCACCGAGGATAAACCTAATCCAAGGCCGGAGTGAAGAGAAAGGAAATGAAAAATATGAACGTTACAAGCACCATCAAAAAATTGGGTTTGGAGCAGGCATTTGATTATCTTTATAAAGACCCGGAGAGTAATTTGCTGAAACTGATGGATTGGGCAGATAAATTTTCCGGAGGAGAATTTGAAGCTGCACGTAGGGAGATACGGGAAGCAATGGAAAATCCAGAGCATCCTTACCATTCATATATTATGCATATAATTCGCGATATAGATCCGGAGGTTATGAAGACGCTGGCTGTTAATTTCTTTGTCAATGCTGCTTTGAGTGGTTGGCAAAAACAGGAGAAAAATCGTGCAAGGTATAATTGCAATATTCCATGGGCAATTTTGTTAGATCCTACTTCTGCCTGCAATCTTCATTGTACAGGATGTTGGGCGGCTGAGTATGGCAATAAGCTGAACCTGACATATGAGGAAATTGACAGCATTATTCAGCAGGGAAAAGAATTAGGAATTTATATGTATATCTATACCGGTGGTGAGCCGCTGGTGCGAAAGAATGATTTAATCCGCCTTTGTGAAAAACATGATGATTGTGTATTTCTTTGTTTTACAAATGCTACCTTGATTGATGAAAACTTTGCCAATGAAATGCTGCGGGTCAAGAACTTTATTCCGGCTATTTCTCTGGAGGGCGATGAAGTTTCTACGGACAGTCGTCGTGGAAATGGTACATATCAGAAAGTTGTCCGGGCAATGGAATTGCTGCATGAGAAAAAGCTGCCGTATGGTATTTCTTCTTGTTATACAAGTGTGAACTATGAGGCGATTACTTCTGACGCATATTATGACAGCCTGATTGATATGGGCGCTTACTTCATCTGGTATTTTCATTATATGCCTGTTGGCAATGATGCTGCACCGGAGCTGCTTCCTAATCCTGAACAGCGTGAAGCAGTATATCATCGCATACGCCATCTTCGTGCCACGAAACCTCTGTTTGCCATGGATTTCCAGAATGATGCTGAATATGTAGGCGGTTGTATTGCAGGAGGAAAACGTTATCTGCACATCAATGCTAACGGCGATGTAGACCCCTGCGTGTTTATTCATTATTCCAATGCGAATATCCGGGAGTGTACCCTGTTGGAAGCACTTCATAGTCCAATTTTTATGGCTTACCATGACAACATGCCATTTAATGATAATATGCTTCAACCATGTCCAATGCTGGAAAATCCGAAACGTCTGCGGAAGATGGTGGAAGAAACAGGCGCGCACTCTACCGATCCACAATCTCCGGAAACAGCGGAGCACCTGTGCAGTAAATGTGATGCTTATGCCGAGTGCTGGGCTCCAGAAGCGGAACGCCTCTGGAAAGAGCGTCAGGAAGAAAAACAAGCATAAAGAGTGAACGCCGCAGAACTCTGCGGCGCTCTCTTATT
>CAVKOQ010000086.1:0-11797 GCA_963657995.1 bacterium | reverse complement strand
CAGCGAATAGTAGCGGTATCCGTTTTCTTGATTTATATAGGCAGGAATCAAAATTCCTATTTTTTCATAGTAACGCAAAGACTGGACATTTACATTTCTCAATTTTGCCAATTCCCCGATTGATAAAAAATGATTCAAATTATACCTCCTTAACTCTATGCAAATTATAAAGTTACATAATTATTATAAAAAATAAAACACATAATATCAATAAAATATTTTAAATAAGGAAGAAAAAAATCTATTGACTCTATGATAATCATATAGTTTAAAATGCGGTTTAGAGTCAAAATCGTTATTGTCATCGAGGGCATGAACAGTAAACAGATTTTCAAAAAGAATTATAAAGGAGGCAAAAACAGAATGATTAAGAAGTTACTAAGAAGCATTCGCGAGTATAAAACTTCTTCAATTAAAACCTCGGTTTATGCGGGGCTTGAAGTTTTACTGGAAATTATTATTCCTTTTTTGATGGCGGATATTATCGATAAAGGTATTTACGGTGGAAATATGAATCTGTTATTAAAACTTGGAAGTGCGATGGGTATGTGTGTTATTCTGGGACTTATTCTGGGATTTTTGGCAGGAGCAGAAGCGGCCAATGCATCAGCAGGATTTGCCAGAAACTTAAGAAAAGATATGTATTATCATATTCAGAGCTTTTCGTTTGCCAATATTGATAAATTTTCCACGGCAAGCCTTGTGACGAGGCTTACAACTGATGTTACCAATATTCAGAACGCCTATATGATGATTATTAGAATTGCAGTGAGAGCACCGCTTATGATGGTATTTGCACTTATCATGTCATTTGCGATTAACTGGAAACTTGCAATTATATTTTTTATCATGATTCCGGTTCTCGGAGGCGGACTGGTGTGGATAGTAGTAAAATCTCATCCGATATTTGAAAAAGTATTTAAAGAATATGACAATCTGAACGGTATCGTACAGGAAAATGTGAGCGGTATCCGTGTGGTGAAGAGTTTTGTAAGAGAAGAACATGAAAAGAGCAAATTTCAGAAGATCTCTGAAAAAATATTCCATACATTTTGCAATGCAGAACGTTATATGGCTTTAAATGCACCTCTTATGCAGTTTGTTGTATATGCATGCATGATTCTCGTATTTTGGTTCGGTGCAAGAATGATAGTTCTCTCAGGTGCGACAGAACTTACAACAGGTGAGCTTACAAGCCTTATCATCTATGCGATGCAGATTCTGACATCTCTTATGATGCTGTCCATGGTTTTGGTTATGATCGCAATAGCACAAAGCTCAGCAGAACGTATAGTTGAGGTTCTGGATGAAAAAAGCAGTCTTACCAATCCTACGGATCCGGTTATGGAGGTAGAAAGCGGAAGTATATGCTTTAAAAATGTAGATTTTAGTTATTATGATGACAAAGATAAACTATGTCTTAGAGACATCAACTTAAATATTTCTTCGGGTCAGACGATTGGTATTATCGGTTCCACGGGAAGCGGAAAGAGCAGTCTGGTTTCTCTGATTCCAAGACTTTATGATGTAACAGGAGGAAGTGTATTAGTTGGTGGTATAGATGTCAGAAAATATGACATTACATCTCTTAGAGATAAGGTAGCTGTGGTTCTTCAGAAAAATACATTATTTTCCGGAACAATCAAGGAAAATCTTCGCTGGGGCAATGAATCAGCATCGGATGAGGAACTTGTGAATGCATGTAAGTTAGCTTCGGCAGATGAATTTATCACAGGTCTTCCGGATGGTTATGACACATATATTGAGCAGGGCGGAACCAACGTATCAGGTGGCCAGAAGCAGAGATTATGTATAGCCAGAGCTCTGTTAAAGAAACCAAAGATCCTTATTCTTGATGATTCTACCAGTGCGGTAGATACCAAGACAGATGCACTTATAAGAAAAGCTTTCAATGAAGAAATTCCGGATACGACTAAAATCATCATAGCACAGAGAATTTCATCTGTTCAGGATGCTGACGAGATTATTGTTATGGATGGAGGACAGATTAATGCAATAGGAACTCATGATGAACTCATGAAATCCAATGCTATATATCAGGAGATCTTTAGATCTCAGCAAAAAGGAGGGACAGAAAATGAAGCAGTATGATGGAACAACTATCAAACGCCTGATGCGTTATATTTATGACCATTCAAAAGGTTTATTTATATTGGCTGCTGTCTGCGTCCTGATTTCTACGGCGGCAAATACGATAGGTTCAATGTTTATCCAGGTTTTGATAGATAAATATATTGAACCGCTTCTTCTGACAGATCACCCGGTATTTACAGGTCTTTTACATGTACTTCTTGTGATGGGCTGTGTATACCTTATCGGAGCCCTGTGCACATTGCTCTATAGCCAGTTTATGGTAAATATATCACAGGGATGTCTTAAAACAATTCGTGACGATATGTTTAACCACATGCAGTCACTTCCGATCAGATATTTTGACACCCATTCACATGGTGATATCATGAGCCATTATACCAATGATACAGACACACTGCGACAGTTTATTTCACAGGCACTGCCACAGCTCTTTTCCAGTGCAGTGAGTGTAATCTTTGCATTCTGCATCATGCTTTATTATAGTGTGTCGCTTTCTCTTGTGGTCGTTGTGATAACAGTTTTTATCTTACTTATCACAAGATATATTGCATCGCACAGTACCAGATACTTCGGAAGACAGCAGATGTCTCTCGGAAGTATCAACGGTTATATAGAAGAGATGCTTGAAGGCCAGAAGGTAATCAAGGTGTTTTGCCATGAAAGACAGGCTGAAGAAGGATTTGACAAGGAAAATGATAAGCTTTATCAGGATTCAAGAAATGCGAACAGATATGCCAATGTCCTGATGCCGATACTTAGCCAGATTGGAAACTTCCAGTATATTTTGCTTGCGATACTTGGCGGATGCCTTGTCATAAGCGGTAAAGGTAGCTTGACCGCAGGTGTGGTTGTTGCATTTTTGTCACTTTCAAAAGCATTTTCGATGCCGATTCAGCAGATCTCACAGCAGATGAGCATGGTATCGATGGCACTTGCCGGAGCACAGCGTATTTTCGATTTGATTGATGAAAAATCCGAGACTGATGACGGATATGTGACGCTTGTAAATGCAAAAGAAACCGAAGATGGTATATGTGAATGCGATACATACACAGGAGTCTACGCTTGGAAACATCCGCATCATGACGGAACTATCACGTATACCAAGATGAACGGTGATATTCGCATGAAAGAAGTAGACTTCGGATATGTGCCGGAAAAATTGATTCTTAATGGTGTAACCGTATATGCAGAACCTGGACAGAAGGTGGCATTTGTCGGTGCTACAGGTGCCGGAAAAACGACAATTACAAACCTTATAAACAGATTTTATGATATTGATGACGGAAAGATACGTTATGACGGAATTAACATAAATAAGATAAAGAAGGCTGACCTTAGAAGGTCACTAGGTATTGTACTTCAGGATACTTACCTGTTTACCGGTACGGTCATGGAAAATATTCGATATGGAAAACTGGATGCAACAGACGAGGAGTGTATAGCGGCGGCAAAGCTGGCCAACGCAGATGATTTTATCCGCCGTCTGCCGAATGGATATCAGACGATGCTTACAGGTGCAGGTGCGGATCTGAGTCAGGGACAGAGACAGCTTATTGCGATTGCGAGGGCAGCAGTTGCCAATCCGCCGGCGATGATACTTGATGAGGCGACATCATCGATTGATACCAGAACAGAAAAAGCTGTTCAGGATGGTATGGATAAGCTGATGCACGGAAGAACTACATTTGTTATAGCACACAGACTTTCGACTATACAGAATTCGGATGTCATCATGGTTCTCGATCACGGTCGTATCATAGAGAGAGGAAACCATGACAGTCTGATCGCGAAAAAGGGAACATATTATCAGCTCTATACAGGAGCATTTGAGATGGAATAATATAAGAAAAATAGCACTCGACTATTGACAGTGCTAACAATAAATGTTATATTACTGCTAGAACAAAAGAGAACCAAGTGGTTCCCAGAGATTGTTCGAGAGGAGGGTATGTTTATGAACATTAGTAAATTTACACAGAAGTCTCTGGAAGCCGTTCAAAATACGGAAAAGCTGGCATACGAATATGGAAACCAGCAGATTGATCAGGAACATTTGCTGTACAGTCTTCTGACTGTGGAAGACAGCTTGATTTTAAAATTAATAACCAAGATGGGAATTTCCGGTGAACAGTTCTGTAACGAGGTACAGCAGGCTATCGGAAAGCTTACGAAGGTTTCAGGCGGTCAGGTATATTTCTCCAATGATGCCAACAAAGTCCTGGTAAGTGCAGAGGATGAAGCTAAAGCGATGGGAGACGAGTATGTTTCAGTTGAACATCTTTTCCTGGCGATGCTCAAGCAGCCGAATAAGGCTGTAAAGGAGCTGTTCAGACTTTACGGAATTACAAAGGAGAAATTCTTACAGGCACTTTCGACGGTTCGTGGCAATCAGAGAGTTGTGAGCGACAATCCGGAGGCAACGTATGATACTCTAAATAAATATGGTTATGATCTGGTGGAGCGGGCGAAAGAACAGAAACTTGACCCAGTCATCGGCCGAGACAGCGAAATAAGAAACGTGGTTATGATTTTGTCAAGAAAGACTAAGAATAACCCTGTTCTTATAGGTGAACCAGGTGTAGGTAAGACCGCTGTCGTAGAAGGCTTAGCACAGCGTATTGTTCGCGGCGATGTCCCGGAGGGACTTAAGGACAAGAAGATATTTGCACTGGATATGGGGGCTCTTATGGCAGGTGCCAAGTACCGTGGTGAGTTTGAGGAAAGACTTAAAGCAGTACTTGATGAGGTCAAGAAAAGCGAAGGCCAGATTATCCTGTTTATCGATGAATTGCATACAATCGTCGGTGCGGGTAAATCAGAGGGTGCTATGGATGCCGGAAATATGTTAAAGCCTATGCTTGCTAGAGGCGAGCTACACTGTATCGGTGCAACTACTCTTGATGAATATCGCAAATATATTGAAAAAGATGCGGCTCTGGAACGTCGTTTCCAGCCTGTTCATGTAGATGAACCTACGGTTGAAGATACCATTTCCATTCTCCGTGGACTAAAGGAAAGATATGAGGTTTATCACGGAGTCAAGATTACTGACTCTGCACTTGTGTCAGCGGCAATGCTTTCTGACAGATATATTACAGATCGTTTCCTTCCAGATAAGGCCATCGACCTGGTTGATGAGGCTTGTGCGATGATAAAGACCGAGATGGATTCCATGCCGGCAGAGCTTGATGAACTTAACAGACGTATCATGCAGATGGAGATCGAGGAGACTGCTCTTAAAAAGGAGACGGATCGTCTAAGTCAGGACCGTTTGGAAGAGCTTCAAAAAGAACTTGCTGAGCTTAAGAGTAGTTTCACTACTCAGAAGGCACAGTGGGAAAATGAAAAATCTTCAGTTGACAAGCTTTCTAAGCTTCGTGAGGAGATAGAGCATGTCAATGGTCAGATTCAGGCAGCTAAGCAGGCCTATGACCTTAACAAGGCGGCTGAACTGCAGTATGGCAAACTTCCTCAGCTTCAAAAAGAACTGGAAGAAGAGGAAGAAAGAGTTAAAAATGAGGATCTCAGTTTGGTGCATGAGAGTGTCACGGATGATGAGATTGCAAGAATTATTTCAAAATGGACCGGGATTCCTGTAGCTAAACTTACCGAGAGTGAGAGAAGTAAGACTCTTCATATGGATGAACTTTTGCATAAACGTGTCATCGGACAGGATGAGGGTGTTACCAAGGTGACGGAAGCTATCATCCGTTCCAAGGCCGGTATCAAGGATCCGACTAAGCCGATAGGTTCTTTCCTTTTCTTAGGCCCTACAGGTGTAGGTAAGACAGAGCTTGCTAAGGCTCTTGCACAGGCACTTTTTGATGATGAGAACAACATGGTTCGTATCGATATGAGTGAATATATGGAGAAGCATTCTGTTTCCCGTCTGATCGGAGCACCTCCGGGATATGTCGGATATGATGAAGGCGGTCAGCTGACTGAGGCGGTAAGACGTAAGCCGTATTCGGTTGTCCTCTTTGATGAGGTTGAGAAGGCACATCCGGATGTATTTAACGTACTTCTTCAGGTATTGGATGACGGACGTATCACTGATTCAACAGGAAAAACTGTAGATTTCAAGAATACGATCCTTATTATGACATCAAATATCGGTTCTCAGTATCTGCTTGATGGTATTGATGAGAATGGCAATATCAAGAGCGAGGCCGAAGAGGCGGTTATGCATGACCTTAGAGCACATTTCCGTCCTGAGTTTTTGAACCGTCTTGATGAAACTATACTTTTCAAACCACTTACCAAGGATAATATCGGAGGTATCATAGAGCTTCTGATTGCAGATGTCAACAGACGTCTTTCTGATAAGGAGTTAAAGATTGCCCTTACAGATGAGGCGAAGAGTTTTATCGTCGAAAATGGCTACGATCCGGTATATGGTGCAAGGCCTCTGAAACGATATCTTCAGAAGAATGTCGAGACACTGGCGGCCAAGCTTATTCTTGCTGACGGTGTCCGAGCAGGCGATACTATTCAGATTGGGTTTAATGACGGAAAGCTTGAAGCATTGGCAGTTCATATAGAATAAAAAACGGAAAATGCATTTTGCATAGATAAAAAAGGTATGAAGAGACTCTTGTCAGCCTCTTCATACTTTTTTTGCAATGAAATGCATTCTATTTCCCAGTCTTGACATTACAAGTCAACTTGACTAAAATGATTCCATAACTATCTGACTATATTGTTGGTTTTAAAAGTCAGTAAGATGAGGAGAAAAATAGAATGAAGATTGCGATTGGAAACGATCATACAGCAGTAGAACTTAAGAACATTATTGTTGATTTTTTGAAAGAAAAAGGAATCGAAGTATTAAATCTGGGAACTGACAGCTCAGAAAGCTGTGATTATCCGGTTTATGGAGAGAAAGTTGGCCGTGCGGTTGTTTCAGGCGAGGCAGATCTTGGAATTGCTATCTGTGGCACCGGTCTTGGTATCTCGTTGGCAGCTAACAAGGTAAAAGGTGTACGTGCATGCGTATGCAGCGAGCCGTATACAGCTGCTATGTCACGTCGTCACAACGATGCAAATGTACTCTGCTTCGGGGCCCGCGTGGTGGGAAGTGAGCTTGCAAAGATGATCGTTGAGGAGTGGATCAACGCAGAATTCGAGGGCGGACGTCACCAGAGACGTGTGGATCTGATCATGGCGATCGAGGGGAAGGACTGATTAAGTTATATAGATAACAGATGAAATTAGTTAAAAATAGAAGAATAGGAGAAAAAGACATGGTAGATGAGGTAATGAAATTCATTACAGAGGCAGATCCGGAAGTGGGAGAGGCCATTGAAGCAGAGGCAGCACGCCAGAGAAGAAATCTGGAGCTGATCGCTTCAGAGAATATCGTATCAGAACCGGTTATGATGGCTATGGGTTCTGTATTAACCAACAAATATGCTGAAGGATATCCGGGAAAACGTTATTATGGTGGATGCCAGTGCGTAGATGTTGTAGAGTCTATCGCAATTGAGAGAGCTAAGAAGCTGTTTGGATGCGATTATGCAAATGTACAGCCACATTCAGGTGCACAGGCTAATATGGCTGTATTTATAGCTATGTTAAAGCCAGGTGATACGGTTATGGGTATGAACCTCGATCACGGCGGACATCTGACACACGGAAGCCCTGTCAATTTCTCCGGTTTATATTTCAATATTGTACCGTACGGTGTTAATGATAACGGTGTGATTGATTATGAAGAAGTAGAGCGTATTGCATTGGAAGCAAAACCAAAGTTAATCATCGCAGGTGCAAGTGCATATGCAAGAGAGATTGATTTTAAACGTTTCCGTGAAATCGCAGACAAAGTAGGCGCATATCTGATGGTAGATATGGCTCATATCGCTGGTCTGGTAGCAGCAGGCCTTCATCCGAGTCCAATCCCTTATGCAGATGTTGTCACGACAACCACTCATAAGACACTTCGCGGACCTAGAGGCGGTATGATTCTGGCCAATAAAGAAGCAGCTGAGAAGTTCAACTTCAACAAGGCCATCTTCCCGGGAACTCAGGGCGGCCCGTTAGAGCATGTCATTGCCGGTAAGGCAGTTTGCCTTGGCGAGGCACTTAAACCTGAATTTAAAGAGTATCAGCTTCAGGTTAAGAAGAATGCAGCAGCTCTGGCAGCAGCACTTCAGAAGCAGGGATTCAAGATTCTGACCGGTGGCACAGATAACCATTTGATGTTAGTTGATCTGCGAGGCATGGAAATCTCCGGTAAAGAGCTGCAGAATCGTTGTGATGAGGTATATATTACTCTTAACAAGAACACCGTTCCGAACGATCCGAGAAGCCCATTCGTTACCTCCGGTGTGCGTATCGGTACTCCGGCAGTTACCACCCGTGGTCTGAAAGAAGAAGACATGGAAGTCATCGCAGAGTGCATCTGGCTGGCAGCCACTGACTTCGAAAATAAAGCAGATTATATCCGTTCGAAAGTAACGAAGCTGTGTGAGAAATATCCGCTGTATGAATAAATAGCGAAAAATAAGAAACTAGAAGTTTGTCAGCTTACGGATTCAAAAAAGCTGGAAAATAACGTGAATATATTTAAGAAAAGGCTGTACTGCCTGTCGCACTAAAGTGTGGTGGGCGGTATAGCCTTTTCCGATCTTGGGGAAATTTATATACAAAAATAAGTTGTAATCAATTAAAAAAAATTTTAGATATACAGTTCCTGTCCGATTCCTTTTCCCACCGCTTTTTCATAAATGAGCTGTGCCGTCCGCACGTCAAAAAGTCCCATGCCGACGGATTTAAAGCAGCGGGTTTCATTCTGCTCATGCGGATATCCCTTTTTGGTATCTTCGATCAGATCCTCCATGAAGTGGACACGTTCTTTTGTCAGAACACCATTTTCCAGCGGAATCTTTAGATCACCGCTCTCCTCACAGGCATATGGAAGCTCGGTGTACGCATTTTTGACGAGTTTCCAGATTGCATCAGGAAGTTCGCGCCGTTGGGGACGCCAGGAACCGATAGCAACAAAGCATTTGCCGCGAAGTAGTTCCTCATCATCTGGGTAGACCGGATTGGTCGCCTGAGTGGCGGAGATCAGGATGCGGCTGTGTTCAGTCAGTTCGCGGGTATCAGCGCAGGTGTGAATCTGGATATTTGTTTTTCCAAAGGATGCAAGACGCGTTGTTAAGCGTTCAATAAATTTGGAGAGATCCTTTGTATATCCGTCATACAGATAAATATCCGTGATTGGGCGTACCTCGCAGGCGTAAAGAAGCTGATGCAGTCCCTGCATTCCACAGCCGACCAGACCAACCGAAGCGGCATCCTCCGGGGCCAGATAGCGCAGTGCAACACCGCCGACCGCGCCGGTCCGCATTGCAGTCAGGGCGCTTCCGTTCATAATCGCCTTCGGCAGCCCGGTTTTTGCGTCATTTAAAATCATGAGTCCGTTCAAATACGGGATGCCCAGAGACGGATTGTCCGGAAATTCGGCCAGCATCTTCGTACCGATGACGGAATCCAGAAAACACGGCATATAGAGCATCATATTTTTATCACGCTGTGCGATGAAACGATCCGGCATCTTATAATTGCCGCTTTTGTGAATCGCATACGCATCTTCGATCGCGTCCATGACATCCTCTAAGGTGATGGACTGCCACATTTCTTGTTCGCTGAGAAATAACATGGTTGAAACCTCCTGTATATGTATGAATTTGAAATATATACTAAAAATGGATTTAACACAAATCAAAAGCGATTCGTGCAATGAAATTGTAGCAGTTTCGCGTTTCGTTGTCAAGATGAAAACGAAATAAAAATGAAAAAAATGAGTATCAGACAATAAAGTGAGAGAAAAAAATAATAACAGTTTAATTTTTAGAAAATATGATGATGAAAATCAAGTTGCATATTTGAATTGTGGCGTGTATAGTAAAGAAAATTGTATCTGTTCTGCAGGTTTATGCATTTACTGTATTACTGGGAACGCTAAAATGAGTACGAAGGAGAAGGGGAGAGGCAAAAAAGCCTGGAAAGGAAGGGGTAATGGGAGAAGTAATCAAAGTGTTAGACTGGCTGTTGGAGAATCTGGTACAGGTATGCACGGTCATTCTGGAATTGTTTGGAATTATTGTACTGGTTTCGACAGCGGTATCCTGTTTTATTCAGTGGATACGAAACAAGCGTCAGCTTATCCGCTTGAATCTGGCACAGGGAATTGCGTTGGCTTTGGAGTTTAAGATGGGCGGCGAGGTACTCCGGACGGTTGTGGTGCGGGAATGGTCAGAACTTGGAATTTTGGGTGCCATCATTGTGCTGCGTGCGATGCTTACGTTTTTGATTCATTGGGAGATCAAAAACGAAAAAAGAGAAACACAGGAAGAATATGGCGAAAAGAAAACAGAGTGAATGAGAAAAAAAGGGAGTCAGCCGGATGAGCTGATTCCCTTTTTTGTGGTTAAGCCTGATGAATGAAGAAAATTATTTGTCGTAGAAATGAATACGTTCTAAAATCTGCTTTTGACTCTTGATTTCCATCTTTGAGTAAATGGAAGCCAGATGTTTTTTGACAGTTGGGATGCTGACGAATAGTGCAGATGATATTTGTTCATTGGAATATCCACGCAGTAAGAGGCTTAAAACATTTATTTCGCGGTTTGTCAGGTGAAAATCACGGCTGATCTGAGAAAGTGTGCGATCCATCACATAGGCCAAATCAAAAAAAAGGCAGACAAAGCAGTCTTTGTCAGGTCCCTCATGGAGACGGGAACGGCTTACCTCCAGAAACAGAGAGCTGTTTTCCATTTTGTATTCGATGTTTTGACCGGTAATGCTTCCAGAACGGAGCAACTGTCGGCAAAGAGAACGAAAACAATTGGAAATGGGATTGTTGGACAGGTCTGCAAATTCGTGATTCTCAATGTATGTACGATAGGTAGTGTTGCATCCGAGAAAATTTAATTTATCATCAAAACAGCCAATACCGATGCAGATTTCGGTGTTTTATATTACGAGGTTGGAAACTGGATGCCGATGTGTGGACATGATACGATCGGCGTTTCAACCGCACTGATTGAAAGCGGACTTTTGAAAGCGGAGGAACCATATACATATGCGACGTTAGATACACCGTCGGGTCTGGTAAAAGTAAAAATCGAGGTAAAGGATGGAAAGGCTGTGCGGGTATCCTTTAAAAATGCCCCGGCATTTGTGATGAACCGAGATGTAAAAGTACAGGTTCCAGAATATGGTGAGATTTCGTTAGATATCTCGTACGGCGGAAATGTATTTGCGTTAGTGCCAGCATCAGCAATGGGCTTAAAGCTGGATAAAGAGAACGCAAAAGAGATTGTCGAAAAAGGAAATTATCTCAAGAAATTTATCAATGAGCAGGTAACAGTGAAGCACCCATATCTGGAAATCATGAACCAGGTAACACATATAGAGTTTTTCGAACCGGGTACAGAAGGGGTTTCGGATGTAAAAAATGCAGTTGTCATTCCCCCGGCAGCGATTGACCGAAGCCCCTGCGGAACCGGTACATCGGCAAAAATGGCACTTCTTCATGCAGAAGGAAAGCTGGCAGTTGGACAGTCATTTGTCCATGAGAGCTTAATTGGAAGTTTATTCCATTGTCATATTGTCGAAGAGACGGAAGTGGCAGGAATTACGGCGGTGGTACCAGAAATCAGTGGGCGGGCGT
>CAVKOQ010000085.1:0-11901 GCA_963657995.1 bacterium | reverse complement strand
GTAGCGCGCTCGGCTGGGGGCCGAGAGGTCGCAGGTTCAAATCCTGTTGCCCCGACTTCATGAGAAATGGGAAGAGTACTGAATGATTTTTCGTAATTTAATAAGGTGAAAATCGCTTGTATATTTAGGTGCGAAATGATATATTTAAGAATAAAGAGGGAACTACCGATAGACGGTTGCCCTGGTAAATTTTGTGGTTAAAAAAATAAATCGCTCAAACTTCGCAGGTCTGGGGCGGTTTATTTTTGTGTCTTACTACTATCTCGACCAACTTTATAGCCGAGACTGAAGTACATAAAGCATAAACTTATCAGTTTGTACTCAATATTGACTATAAAATTAGATGATGATATTATGAGAACATCAGTGATTAAGAGAGAATGCCATGGAAAAATTCCTGGCAGTAATCTTTGTAAGAAAAATAATCAAGGAGATTCTAATGATAAGTTTTGACCTGGATATGACACTCTTAGATCATAAAACAAATCAGATAACTCCGAGTGCTCTTCGTGCGATCGAAAAACTTCGTACTAAACATAAAATTGTATTGGCGACGGGACGAGATATGGACAATCGATATAGCACCTTGTATCGTGATATCGTAAGACCTGATGCGATCGTGCATATGAATGGAACGAAGATCACAGTTGGTGATAAACTTTTGTTTGAGCATATATTTGATCCGGATCTTTTGCGACATGTTCTCACATTTTGCGATAAAAAGGGTTTTGGAATCGGTATGACGCTTGGAGATGAGGACTACTATATTCATCCGGAAATCATTGAGGCAAATGACATACGCTTTTGGGGAAGCTGTGGTCGACAGTTTATGGATCCGTGGAAGATGCTTGATATGCCAGTGCGTACATTGGCATTTGTGGGTGGAAGTGACCAGGTAAAGGAGATGGAACTGGAGTTTCCTACTTTGAAACTTCCTATGTTTGCAAGCGGTCATGGTGCGGATGTGGTAGAAAAAGGCAATTCCAAGGCTGACGGACTCAGAAGACTTGCAGCGTACTTTGGAGAAAAGGAAGATCTTTCCGGTACAGTTGCTTTCGGAGACAGCATGAATGATATCGAAGTTGTGAGAGAGGCCGGTATCGGAGTAGCTATGGGAAATGCAGTAGATGCCTTAAAAGAGGCGGCTGATTTTGTGACTGCGTCGATTGAAAATGATGGAGTATATAAGGCATGCGAATATTTTGACTGGTTCGTAAGCCTATAAATAAATATAAGAAAAAATGTGACTTGGCATATTTTCGCACCGAGTGCGGTCGCTTGAAACATAATTTCTTTAAAATCAAAAAAAGACATACAAGAAAGGACACAAAAATGGAACACTTAATTATTCCCCCTGATTACAAGCCAGCATTGGATTTGAGAGAAACTCAGATTGCTATTAAGGAAGTTAAAGATTTCTTTCAGCGAGAGCTGGCTAAGCAGCTTAACCTGACACGAGTTTCGGCACCGCTTTTTGTATTGCCGGAATCAGGACTTAATGACAACTTAAACGGCGTGGAACGCCCGGTATCTTTTGGAATTCTTGAGCAGAACGAAAGACAGGCAGAGATTGTTCATTCACTTGCCAAGTGGAAACGTAAAGCATTAAAAGAATATGGATTTCATGAGGGTGAAGGACTTTACACGGACATGAGCGCAATCCGCCGTGATGAGATTACTGATAATATTCATTCTATCTATGTAGATCAGTGGGATTGGGAAAAGATCATAGGTAAAGAGGAGCGTACACGCGAGAAACTTGAATCTATCGTACGTTCAGTATATAAAGCTATCAAGGTAACTGAAGATTATATGGCATATGAGTATGAATATATCGGAAAATATCTTCCTGAAAATATCACTTTTGTGACAACCCAGGAGCTTGAAGATATGTATCCTGATTGCACACCTAAGGAGAGAGAGAACAAGATAGCTAAACTTCATGGTGCAGTATTTATTGAGCAGATTGGTGACAAGATGAAATCAGGAGAGAGACATGATGGACGTGCTCCTGATTATGATGACTGGAAATTAAATGGTGATATCGTAGTATATTATCCGGTTTTCGACAGCGCATTCGAGCTTTCTTCCATGGGAATCCGTGTGGATGAAGAGTCTTTGAAAGAACAACTTAAGAAAGCAGGATGTGAGGAAAGAGCAGAATTACCATTCCAGAAAGCAATTCTTAATAAAGAACTTCCGTATACTGTTGGCGGTGGAATCGGTCAGTCACGTATCTGTATGTTCTTCTTAAGAAAAGCACATATAGGCGAAGTGCAGGCTTCTATCTGGCCTGATGGTGTACGAGCTGAGGCAGAGGCTCACAATATTCACCTTCTGTAAATTGAACAAAAAAGGCAGGCGGATAAAATCTGTACTGCCTTTTTGCTTTTTGAAAAATTGTTTTGCACCGACAGGAGCGAGGTATAGTTACACACTGAGGTGGGGAGGACGGATGTTTGTATGGCGGAACATGTATATGACTTGATTATTATCGGTGCAGGACCGGCTGGTTATACAGCGGCACTTAGGGCTGCAGCAATAGGAATGGATGTGGTCCTGATTGAGAAAAAGAAAATCGGAGGTTCGTGTGTCAATACCGGATGTATACCTGCAAAGGCACTCTTGCAGGCGACTGCTGTTTACAGAGACATGCTTAAAGCCTTCAGATTCGGTATTGTAGCAGAAAAGGTAAGCTTTGACTGGAGGCAGATGCAGATTTACAAAAATGAATCTGTAGAGTCATTTCGCTCCATGATTCAGGGAATGCTTGAGAAGGCAGACGTAGAGCTTATTCATGGCGATGCACGTCTTCATGCAGACAATATCGTTCGTGTGACTACAGCCAAGGGGGCACTGACACTTAAAGGAAAGAATATTATTCTGGCTACCGGATCAAGACCGGTAATTCCTGATATTTCTGGAGTTTCGCTTCCTCAGGTTATGACCAGCCGTGATATTTTAAGGATGGATGACTGGAATTTTGACTGCCTTACGGTTATAGGCGGCGGTGTTATCGGAGTCGAGATTGCTACTATATTTGCGGCTCTTGGCTCCAGGGTGACACTGCTAGAGCGAGGAAATCGCATCCTTGAGTCGATGGACCCGATGATTTCAGAGCAGATGGAATCTAACCTGCGCTCTAAGGGAATAGAAGTTCAGTGCAACGCTCAGGTAATGGAGATCAAAGATCGCGGTAATGATACTGTTTCGGTAAATTATAGGTGTGACCGTGGATGGAGAGAAAGTCTTGCAGATAGGGTTCTTATTTCGGTTGGCAGAAGGCCTGATATGTCAAAGGTACTGGCAGATGATTGTCAGGTTGAATTATTAAATGGACGGCCTTTGATCAAGGGAACTTACTGCACTACGCAAAAAAATGTTTATGCAATCGGAGATACTGTGGCAGAAAAAAGACTTGCCCACGTGGCCGCATCACATGCGGCATATCTGGTAGAACATCTGGCAGGGCGCGGCCATCGCATGCAGCTATCAGTTGTTCCAAATGGAATGTATGTCGTACTGCCGGTTGTTCCGACCTGTATTTATACAGAACCGGAGATTGCGGCTGTTGGCTTTACGGAAAATGACGCGAGACTTTATAATATGAAGATTAAGTGCGGTGTAGCTTATATGACGGAAAACGGAAAAGCACTCCTTGCAAGAAGCAGCCGTGGATTTGTGCGTCTGATTTTCGAGGCATATACGAATACGTTAATTGGAGCACAGATTATGTGTGCACGTGCGACAGATATGATTGGAGAGATGGCTACAGCGATCGCTAACGGACTTACGGCATATCAGCTCTCAACTGCAATGCGTGCACATCCTACATATGGTGAATCTATCGCTGATGCTATTGAAGATGCACTGAAAAACGGTTAAAAGTCGTAATATAAATATCAGGAGGTTAGTATGGGAAACGTGATTCGTGACAGAATCGACCTGCTTCGTGAGAAGATGGCCGAGAGAGGAATAGATGCATATCTGATTCCTACATCGGATTTTCATGGTTCTGAATATGTGAGCGAGTATTTTAAGTGTCGTGAATATATGACGGGTTTTACCGGATCTGCCGGAACCGCGGTTATAACGATGGAAGATGCGGGACTCTGGACAGACGGCAGATATTTTGTTCAAGCTGCATCAGAGCTTTCAGGCAGTGGTGTAGAACTTTTTCGTTCAGGACAGGAGAAAGTACCTACATTCCTTGAATTTTTGAAAAAACATATGCCGAAAAATGGAGTGTTGGGATTTGATGGCAGGGTTATTAATACTGCGGAAGGTACGAATATTGAAAGGGCATTATCGGAGAAAAAGATAAGTATTTCAGAAAGCTGTGACCTGGTAGGAAGTATCTGGGAAAACCGTCCGTCACTTCCTATGAATCCGGTATGGATTTTAGATGAAAAATATGCAGGCAAATCAGCAAAAGAGAAGATAGAAGAGCTACGGATGACAATGAAGGAAAAACAGGCGACAGTTCATTTGTTGACAAGTCTCGATGATATTACATGGCTTTTGAATATACGTGGTGGTGATGTTGAACATACGCCGGTTGTGCTTTCTTATCTGATTGTGACCGGGCAGGAATTACTCTTATTTATTAGTGAAGAAAAGATTGATAGTGCAGTACGTGTATACTTAAATGAACTGGGGGTACGCATCATGCCATATGATGAGATTTATCAGACAGTTTCATCATTTAGGTATGAACGTGTATTGCTGGAGAAATCAAAAATCAATTACCGCCTATTTAAATCTTTAGATTCAAGCGTGAAGATTGTAGAGGCAGTGAATCCTACTGCGTTGTCAAAAGCAGTTAAAAATCCTGTCGAGCAGGACAATATGAGAGCAGTTCATGTCCAAGATGGTGTCGTACTTACCAGATTCCTCCACTGGATGAAAGAACATGCGGGAGAAGAAGGTCTTGATGAGTTTAGTGCGGGTAAACGTCTCGATGAGATGCGTCTTGAACAGGAAAATTGTCTGGATCTAAGCTTTGAGACAATCTCAGCGTGGGGACCGAATGCTGCCATGTGTCATTATACTGCCTCAGAGTCTGAGAAAAGTGCGGTCCAAGGAAAAGGATTGTATCTTGTTGATTCTGGCGGACAATATCATGAGGGGACCACTGATGTGACTCGTACTATTGCAGTAGGACCTGTCACAGAAGAAGAAAAACGATGCTGTACACTTGTTGCGTGCTCTATGTTAAGACTTCTTGATGCAAAATTCATGTACGGCTGCCGTGGAATTAATCTGGATTATATTGCCAGGGAACTTTTGTGGAAAAACAATATGGATTTTAATCACGGGACAGGCCATGGTGTGGGATATCTAGGCTGTGTTCACGAAGGACCGAATGCGATTAGATGGAGAATCGGCGTATCCTTGACGGACAATGCGATACTTGAAGAAGGCATGATCACATCAGATGAGCCTGGACTTTATATAGAAGATAAATTTGGTATCCGAACAGAAAATCTGATGCTCTGCGTTAAGGATGTTAAGAACGAATTTGGACAGTTTATGAGATTTGAAAATCTGACATGGGTACCTATTGACCTTGATACGATAGATACATCGCTTATGGAAGAACGTGACATAAAACTTCTAAATTCATATCATAAAATGGTTTATGAAAAACTGTCTCCGTACATGGATGAGGAAGAAAAAGAGTGGCTTTCGTATGAAACGAGGGCTGTATAAAATCTGTTTTAGGTTAAAAAATTGAAAAAGTATGCAAAATATTGATGAAAAAACTTGCATTTTTGGCTATATCATTATACAATGTTATTCAGGCAAAAATGGACTTGCTTATGAATGGAGGAAAAAGTCATAAGTAATCTGTCATAACATGACGTTTAAAACTGCTATATCAACTGTATGTGCAAAGTGGCTGCGGCTGTCTCGGGGCGGATTTGACGAAAATGTAAGAGGCTCTTCCGGCTGCAAATCGGGAAGAGCCTCGGTATGCGTTATATCGATAAAATTCGGTTTCGGATGGTTGGCACAGAAACAGTTTGGAAGATGTTTATTAAAGATTTTCCTTAGATACAGGCACCAGATGATTGCATACACATGTGCTGTGAGAGCAGACGCCTGTGTATGCAAGAGTATATCATGGATGACCTGATTGTTGGTGTACGAATCGTGTATATTTTTGTAGTGAAGATATCGTACGCTGATGAGGTAGTCATGACGACGTTATGTATGCGGATTCCGGATTCGATTTTGTGTCAAAACACGATAAACAAATGATTATACAATTATTACTTAATTGTTATATGGTTTAAGATGTCATGTTGAGATATAGCTTCGAAGATGGGATGGCGATGCGGCTGACTGTCAGAAATTTTAGGAATTATGTATTCGGACAGTATTTGTCATCAGTGCAGTATTCGACGTCGCTTATGCATGAATCAGATAGCAAGTCGAAAGTACAGTCGTTTATGTATGCATGACTTAATTGTCGGATTCGCATAGACGCATGTATATGCCATTTATTCAGAAGAGTTGTACAATCTTCTGATAATGCAGAGTGTGATGCGGAAAATCACCGAGGTGTATGACAAGCTTTGGAGATTTTACAAATTCGCCTGCAAGCACAGATAGGTGGGAAGTATCATGTATGATACAAAATGCATTTTGGATTATGCGTGATATGATTCACGAAGAAAGAGGGACGTCCGTCGAAGCATGGAACGATCTAATTACGAGGTGACACATTTATGAAACAGAATATGAAAAGAATGCTGCTTGTACTTTGCATGGCAGTCTGCTTTTTCGCTCTGTCCGCCTGCTCAAGCGCTTCTGATGAAGTTGTAGAGCCGATTTCTGCAGAGATCGAGCAGACAATGAGCGATGGTGCTAAGAGCTATCTGGAGTCATTTGTCGATTATAGCGACGATGATCTGCAGGAGCAGTTAAAGCAGGCTCAGAAGCAGAAAAACACTGTCATTGAATCTGCTATTTCTTCTTGGATTAGTTCTAAGAACGATTTAGGTGCTATGAAAGAGATTCTTAGTGTGACAGTAGCACGCGCAGATGAGGACAGCTATACAGCAGTTCTTGAGGCATCTTTCGAGAAGAGAAACTTAACCTTCTCTCTTACCGCAGAAGAGAGCCAGAGCACCTATGGAGGAACATCTCTGGTGCCGACAGAGCTTACATTCGTGCCAAACTATTCTTTTGGTGAGAAGATGGAGAAAGCAGCATTAAATACTCTGATGGGTATGGGTACAGTATTCCTGGTACTGATTTTTATTTGCTTGATCATCAGCTGCTTCAAGAAGATTAATCAGATCGAAGCAAGCATGAAGGCTAAAAACGCAGCACCGGAAGCAGCACCGGCACCAGCAGCAGCACCGGCAGCAGCACCAGCTCCAGCACCGGCAGCACCGGTTAAGAAAGTACGTGAACCGCTGCCACGTAGATCTGGCAATGCAGCAAAGAATGGTGAACTGGTTGCAGTTATAACAGCAGCTATTGCTACAGCAACCGGAATTCCGGCGGACAGAATTATCATCCGCTCCATTACACGTAAATAATTATTAATGAAATCTGGAGGAATTTGAAATGAAGACTTATACAATTACTGTAAATGGTACAGCATATCAGGTAACAGTTGAAGAGGGTACAGCAGCACCGGCAGCAGCACCAGTAGCAGCACCGGCACCGGCTCCAGCACCAGCACCGGCACCAGCTCCAGCACCGGCAGCAGCACCGGCAGCAGCAGGCGGCGCAGCTGTTACAGCTCCGATGCCAGGTAAGATTCTGGCAATCAAAGCACCAGCTGGTACAGCAGTAAAACGTGGTCAGGTTATCCTGGTTCTGGAAGCTATGAAGATGGAAAATGAAATCGTAGCACCTCAGGACGGTACCGTAGCCAGCGTTAATGTTGGAGTAGGCGATATGGTAGAACCAGGCGCAACTCTTGCAACATTAAACTAATTTAATTAAAAAAACTGGCTGAAAAAATACGGGATACGTTATTCCGTTTGGAGGAATTAATATGGAATATATAACAACTACATTGTCCAATCTTCTTCAGCAGACAGCATTCTTGAACCTGACATTGGGAAATATGGTTATGATTTTAGTAGCTTTCATTTTCCTTTATCTGGCAATCGCAAAGGGATTTGAGCCGTTACTTCTTCTGCCAATTTCCTTTGGTATGCTGCTTGTTAATATCTATCCGGATATTATGAAATCGATTGAAGATTCATCGAACGGAGTTGGCGGACTTTTACATTACTTCTATTTACTTGATGAGTGGAGTATCTTACCGTCCCTCATCTTCATGGGTGTTGGTGCGATGACAGACTTTGGTCCGCTTATCGCAAACCCAAAGAGCTTCCTGCTCGGTGCAGCAGCTCAGTTCGGTATTTACGGCGCTTATTTCATGGCTATCTTCATGGGATTCAACGACAAGGCAGCAGCAGCTATCTCTATCATCGGTGGTGCAGATGGCCCTACATCCATCTTCCTGGCTGGTAAACTTGGTCAGACAGGTCTTATGGGTCCTATCGCAGTGGCAGCATATTCATACATGGCACTGGTTCCGATTATCCAGCCGCCAATTATGAGACTTCTTACTACAAAAGAAGAAAGAGAAATTCGCATGGAGCAGCTTCGTCCGGTATCTAAACTTGAGAAGATCCTCTTCCCGATTGTTGTTACCGTTGTTGTTTGCTTGATCCTTCCGACTACAGCTCCACTGGTTGGTATGCTTATGCTTGGTAACCTGTTCCGTGAGTCTGGTGTTGTTAAACAGCTTACAGAGACAGCTTCCAATGCTCTTATGTACATCGTAGTTATCTTCCTTGGTACATCTGTAGGTGCTACTACAAGTGCAGAGGCTTTCTTAAACCTGGATACAATCAAGATCGTGGTTCTTGGTCTGATCGCATTTTCTCTTGGTACTGCAGCAGGTGTTATCTTTGGTAAGATCATGTGCATCGTAACCCATGGCAAGGTAAACCCGCTTATCGGTTCCGCAGGTGTATCCGCAGTTCCGATGGCAGCACGTGTATCCCAGAAGGTTGGTGCAGAGGCAGATCCTACAAACTTCCTTCTGATGCATGCTATGGGACCAAACGTAGCCGGCGTTATCGGTACTGCAGTAGCAGCTGGTACTTTCATGGCTATCTTTGGAGTTAAATAGAATAGAGCGAGTTTGTTCTTATCTAGAAAATAAGAAGGGCGAGATCCTTATGGATCTCGCCTTTTTTGGATTTCATAGGGAAATACGATATATTTCTTATAATTTTTTATTTAAACCTTGCCATTTTTATGCTCATGTAATACAATAAAGTCAATAAGTGGTAAAAAGTGGTGGAAAGTGGTGCAAAAGGGATTTTTGTAGCACATAAGAGGTACACATCGGATGACAGGTGATTGATATGTTCATGGGAGAATACAATCATACAATCGATGCAAAGGGACGACTTATAGTTCCTTCGAAGTTTAGAGAACAGCTTGGAGACGAATTTGTGGTGACAAAGGGGTTAGATGGCTGTCTTTTTGTGTACGACAACACCGAATGGAAGAAATTTGAAGAGAAGCTTCAAACTCTGCCACTTACCAACCAGAATGCCAGAAAGTTTTCTAGATTCTTCTTGGCGGGGGCCTCAGCTTGTGAAGTGGACCGTCAGGGACGAATTCTTCTTCCCTCCGTACTTCGCGAGTTTGCGGGTCTTGAGAAAGATGTTGTATTGGTTGGTGTAGGAAGCAGGATTGAGATTTGGAATAAATCAACCTGGACAGAGAAGAATGTTTACGATGATATGGAAGAAATTGCAGAAAACATGGAAGGCCTTGGCATATGATTTTTAATCACAAATCAGTATTATTAGATGAGACAATTGACAGCCTATGTATAAGGCCGAGTGGAATATATGTTGACGGAACTTTAGGCGGAGGCGGCCACGCAAGCAGAGTGGCTGAAAAGTTAGAAGATGGAGGTCGTCTGATTGGCATTGATCAGGATGCAGATGCGATTTCAGCTGCTTCGGAGCGTCTGGCGGCCTTTAAAGATAAAGTGACAATAGTTAGAAGTAATTATGAGCAGATTGCACAGGTTCTCGATGATCTTGGTATCGAGAAAGTAGATGGGATATACCTGGATTTGGGAGTGTCATCATTTCAGCTTGACACAGCAGAACGTGGATTTACTTACCGCGAGGATGATGCACCACTAGATATGAGGATGGATCAGAGAAACACTCTGACAGCCAAGGATATAGTTAACAACTACAGTGAGATGGAACTTTTCAGGATTATTCGTGATTATGGTGAGGACAGATTTGCCAAGAATATTGCGAAACATATTGTTAGGGCCAGAGCTGAGAAGGAAATCGAGACAACGGGTGAATTGACAGATATTATCCGTGCGGCGATTCCGGCCAAGGTCAGAGCGACAGGCGGACATCCGGCAAAGAGAACCTTTCAGGCTATTAGAATTGAGCTTAACAGAGAACTTGATGTACTGGAAAAGTCAATAGACACTATGATTGACAGACTTACACCGGGTGGAAGACTTTCTATCATTACATTCCACTCGCTAGAAGATAGGATCGTTAAGAATCGTTTCAGAACAAACGAAAACCCATGTATCTGTCCACCTGATTTTCCGGTTTGTGTATGCGGCCGTAAGAGCCAGGGAAGAGTAGTGACAAGAAAGCCGATCTTGCCGACAGAGCAGGAGATTGAAGAAAATTCGCGATCAAAGAGTGCGAAACTTAGAGTATTTGAAAAATCTTAAAAGGTAATGCTAGATAGGGAGGGAGCGTTATGGCTGTCAGAAGAAGTGGGCATATATCGGCCTCCACATATGTGGATGGTAATACAGTAAGAAAAGTTCAGAGAAACGTTTATATAGAACCTCAGATGGATGCGAGAGAGGAATATCGTCACAGACATGCAGTGCGTCGCAACCAGGAAAAGGCACTTTATATGAATGGCAGATATGTAGTTGCTCTTACTATTGCGGCACTCATAACTCTGGTTTTGTGCATGAATTATTTGCATCAAAAGGCATCGATTACTACACGTATCAATCATATTGAAGAGCTGGAGTCAAGGCTTGAGAATCTAAAATCTGAAAACGATGCACTTCAGACCAGAATTGATACATATGTTGATCTTGATCATGTATATAAGGTGGCTACAGAGGAACTTGGAATGGTTTATGCGAATAAAAATCAGATCCTTTTATACGACAAGACAGAAAGCGAGTATGTAAGACAGTATGAGGACATCCCAAAACACTAACGGCAGACAGACCTTTCGAAAATATATGCAGGAAAAGCTGGCAATTACCGTCCTGGTAATCATGCTGGCTTTGTTTGCGTTGGTACTGGTGCTGTATAATTTGGTTAAAAATAAAGGAGAGTCATATAATCAGATAGTTTTGAGTCATCAGGATTATGAAAGTAGGACGATCCCGTATAAACGAGGCAATATTATCGATCGCAATGGCACATACCTTGCAATCAGCGAGAAGGTTTACAATCTTGTCATTGATCCGAAACAGATTTTGGATACAGACGAGAATTATCTGTATCTTGATGCGACACTTGACGCTCTGGTGGAGTGCTTTGGCTATAGCAGAGAAGAACTTAAGTCTCTGATTGAAGAAAAGAAAGATAGTCAGTATGTTATCTATGCAAAGCAGCTTCCAGCTGAGGATAAGGAAAAGTTCGAAACATATGAGAATGATAAAAATAAGGAATATCGTGCACTTCCGACAGATGAGGGAGGTAATCAGCGAATAACCGGAGTCTGGTTCGAGGCGGAATATAAGAGAACATACCCATATAATGATCTGGCATGCAACGTGATCGGATTTGCACTTAAGGATGGCAATGCATCAGGCGGTGTAGAACAGTATTATAA
>CAVKOQ010000084.1:0-12112 GCA_963657995.1 bacterium | reverse complement strand
GTCTTGCTGCTTAAAACCTGTGCATATACGTAGATATTCTCACCTGGAATAAAAGTTTTGGTAAAATTTCTTTCATCTTTTTCAATAACCATATCAGTCTGCGTACTCAGATTAAAATCCATAAATTTAAAACCTGAACTGCCAGACGTATTGCCGTCAACTGTATTTCCATTGCTGATAGCAGCTGTGATATCATCCAGAATAACAAGATATGTACCATTTTGGTCTGAATTACTTCCAGATGTTTTTGCTATTCGCTTAGATCTATTTGACGATTCTTTATTGACATCAATATAACCCGTTGTGCCGCTCTTTTCACCCTCAACGAAAAGTCTTAGGTTGTGTTCCGTATCATTATCGTCTTTTATCTCTACATATAAAATATCGTCATTTACAAGTTTTACATACGGTGCTTTTAATTTGACTACTTTAGGGGCATCCGGCTCATCAAGCGTTCCGGACTCATAATGCCCTATTGGGAATTTTTTATCAGAAAGACTCGTATTAGCTCCGCTAAAGCTCTCTCTTTTCACTGCATCTGATGCCGCCTCGTTAAGTGCCACACTTCCTATATCTTCCTGTACAAAGCTGTAGCTATCAGAATACCATACCTCACGAGCCATCCCGGTCTTAGGCTCATAGAATATAATATAACTACCATTTTCACGAATAGTCTCATCAATTGAGCCAAAAGGTAGGAGGCGTTCGCGGATTTCTTCTGTTTTTGATGAAATATCTTTTGTAGTCGGACTATATAAAACTGCGTATGTGAGTTTTTCGCTTTCCTGTTTATCTGTTTCTTCCGAAGAATCCGATGAAGTATTAATGGATATTCCAAGTTTCTTAAGTTTATTGTCATCGTCAAGAAGTTGATTCTCATCCATATTGATAAGACGGTCAAATGTTCCATTAGACTTTTCCAGTGTAAGATGATTTTGTGCCGCCAAAAATACCTCTTTTGCTGTCTGATCCATCTCCAGACGTCTGAGTTTTCTCTGATAGTGAATAACCGCAACAAAAGAAAGACTGGCAAGAATACTGACAATCGCTATGACCGCCAGAAATTCTCCCAGTGTAAATGCCGCTTTCCTCTTTATGTTCTGCAATCTATGTTCCATCTATCATTGACCTCCTGAAAGATTCACAGCTCTGACTACCAGATCAATCGGCTCTACCGCAGGTTTCAGGCTCGTTCCCTGCATATCCTTTTTTCGATAAATTGCCAAATTTTTGATTGTAAAGCACGCTGTCTCCTTAGAATAGGTATAACTGTCAAAGCTCGTGCAGTACCCGTCAGGAATTGCTGCACTGGTAAGGAGTGCTGTTTTAGAAGATACATACCCCAAATCGTATTCTCCATACCACTTTTCTATTCCGGTTCCTGATACTCCATTTCCATCTGACGATACTCCAAATCGCATCCACAGATAACTATTTCCGCTTCTAAAAATCGGATTAAAGGAACTTTCTGATGATGTCCTGACTTCAAGTGCATTAGCAAATTCATCTGTCATGAGCTGTGCCGTAACCGCAAGTGCCTGTTCAGCATTGGCCCTTTCCTGTGTCCTCTGATAAACATTTTTTACCATAACTATACCGCCACCCAGCACCATCGCAATCATACCAATAAGCAGCACTGCAGCCAGAAGCTCTGTGAGTGTCATACCACGTTTAGAGCGAAGTTTTTTCCACACGATTCTCCTGTCTCCTTTCATTACCATCTGGCAAACGGTCAATATCTTCATAATCATGATATCGAGGTGATTACGTCATAAACCTAGGTTCATGGTGCTAACGCACTTCTTTTCCGTCTTCATATCGGTAGACAATATCTTTTTGACTATCTTTACTGTTCACATACATAGTGATAGGATACTTACCTGTCTCATAGTTGGTACTCTGTCCTATTTTGTAAGAAGCCGATGCCAGACTTCTGTATACATTGGATGCCGAAGTCCTACCTGAATCTTTAAGCTCAAGAATATAATTATCGGTAAGTTTATTCTCTGAATCTCCCGCTTCAAGCCTATTTCTGCTGCTATAATAAGATGTCATCTGTACTTCGCCCTGTCTTAAGAGCTTTTCAGATGTCAAAAAAACACTCAAGAACAGTATGATTCCCAATGAAATAACAAGGATCGACACCAGAACTTCCGTCAGTGTCTCTCCGGCATCAGAATGAATCTTTCGTGTCATACCAGTGCTTAACTTTTTTAAATATATGTGATTTCGAATATTATTATCTTTGGTATCATCGAAATTCATATAGACCACCTATCTACTCGCATCAATTTTTACTGTATAACTTCCAATTCCTTTTCAATCGTTCCGTTCTGCCACTTAATCGTGGTTATTATGGTAGTTGTAGTGATGGTATATGAGTCATCTTCGTCATTATCTTCACCGGCATCTTCGTTTTCATCATCAAATGTCTCTACAACCACAGATCTATTTTTTGATGTCAGGGCATCCAATTCAAGACGTCTTTCCTGACGCTCTTCCTTTTTTTTATCAGATGTCACCGTATCTGAAACTATGGCAGTAATCTTATAATTATCAGCCATATAAAGACGAACATCCACTTTCAGCGGTGAAAATTCCGTGTCCGTACCCGAACCTGATTTCTTGACTGAAAGTGTGAAATCCTTAAAGTTTGAATCTTTTATATCTGAAGATTCAAAATCGTCATCTGACAATTCGTCATCACCATCTGAACCGGAGACATCCCCCGCCTGATCTTGATATTCATTTTCTCTGTAAATATCTACAATCATTGAATCAAGTACTGCACTATCCGTACCTGATGTCCATGTTCCTCCTGAAGTTTCTGATGAAGCACTATCATAAAACTTCTGCCAGGTACTTTCATTATTCTGATTCTTTCCGTTTCCCACGTAATAACAATAAAAGTTATCTTCCATATCTTCTTTGCGGCTGTCTTCCACGATAACTTCCTTGATTTTGACTGTGTTTTCAGTCTTAGTAAGCTCGTCTCTTAAAAATTCTGCTGCTGAACTTACAGCATAGCGCTTCTGGTCCTCACGAGAAAGCCTATCTATCTTTCCAGCCGAGGCAGTTGTAGAAGCAAGTAGGATTGAAGCACCTACAGCACAAAGTACAAAAAACAGAAGTGCCGCCATCAGGCTGGCACCATTCTGATTATTTATACGTTCTAAAACTTTATCATAAAATCTTAGACATTTTTCGCGGTTTCTGCTGTCTATCATCCTTTACTCTCCAAGTGCCGCCTCTGCTGCCGTCTCTATATCAGAACGTTTTAAATTGGATACATCAGCATTTGCAAGTCCTGTTGCAGCTTCCTCTTTTTCCTCAAGAGCCACAATACCTTCATCAGTATCAGCATCGTAGCGTGTTTCAAAATAAGTAAGCTGAAAAGATACCGACACACGATCTCTACTTATATCTGAAACTACTCCATCAGGCAACTGTTCTCTATCCTGAATACCAATGTCCTCAATGATACATCTGTATGGTCCGTTTAGTACCTCATGAATCATCGCTACCGCCTTGTCATAGTTTTCAGTTTCAAATGAAATATTCATCGCACGGCGAATCTGCATTCCATCCACCTGGGGTTCTGAGTATTGAAACGTGAAATTATATGCATTTGCAAAAATTCGATTTATTTCCTCAATTTCCGTTCTGAACTGATTGTAAGAAGGAACTATCGGTTGATTGGACGCCTTATTCTCATCTATCTCAGCCTTCATTTCCTTGATCCGCTTTGCCTTCATCTGTTCGGTCTGTATCTCGGCCTCTAAGTCAGAAGTATCAGCTGCCTCAATACGTTCCTGAATCGGAAGATAAAATAAGACCGTGTATCCGACTCCAATCAGCACAATCACTAATACTAAAAGCAATATTTTCTGCGTTTTTGATAAAATATATTTCTGCAGTGAATTCATTATTCCTGTCCGCCTTCTCCCGGTTTGTTGAAAAACAGCATCATTGACACGCCTACATTTTTAGAAGATGCCGGTGCATTCTCGGCACCGTCTTTCTCAATTGTCTGCTCAAGAGACGCTGTCACATATCTGACCCTCTCGTTTTCCTGCACATCACGAACTAATTCAGGAAAAAATGATCCATCCGGGAGTACACCTTCAATAGACATCTGATCAGATGTGATAGAAACAGACGACACTGATGCTAATGTAAATACATTGGTCTTAAGAGAATCTAACATAGCCTCTCTATCTGGAAGTTCAGATTCCTCTGTATTTAAATATGCATTTCCATAATGTGCATATTCCGCCACAACCAAATCATATTCCTTATTTGACTCTTTAAGCGTTTCCAATTGACGTTCTGTAGCGGCGTAAAGATTCTCGGCTGCATCAACCTTATTAAGAAGTCCTACAACAGCCACCTGCGAGAAAGCATAGACGCAAGCCATAAATACTGCAAAAATACTAAGCTCTACCGCTATGACTCCCTTTTTTATCTGATTCTGATACAGATTTATACGGCGCTTTTTAGGATATCTTGAGCCACCAATCTGCATATTTGCGATTGATTTTATACTTGATGTCATATTTCCTCCTTTGAGCTACAGCAAAACCCCATAAGTCTGCGGACTGTCAATCCAATCGTTTTCTTCGTCATCATCGTCAATTTCAATGTCCGGCCATAGGTCTGCCACAGTCCTTACCGGCATATTAAGTGTTTCTTCCAATTCATCAAGAAGTTCCTCGTAATGTGCACCACCGCCACAGCAGTAGAGGATGTCGATCGTATTATTTACGTTGTTAAAACTATAAAAGTTCATTACGCGCATGACCTGCACTGCTCTGGTTTTGTATTCTTCATCCAAAACAGCATCAAGCTTTTTATTACCAGCATCATCACGATTTTCCACATCAGGATCTATTCCCAGTTCACTCAATTTATCCTTGTCACCGGATCGTATGAGTTCAATCTCGCCACATCCAGGTTCCATAGTTCTGGTCATATCATAGATTCCTTTTCTGAAAAAATGAATATTCATAGAACCGGTTCCAAGGTCAAGAATTGCGTAATCCTTTTTCTTTTTTCCGGCATCTTCTCCATATTCCAAAATGCGTTCCAATCCCAAAACCGCCGGTACAAGACCTACAAGCTTAAGATGAGCCATCTTCGCTAGTTTTTTATACTGTCCGGTCAGCTCCTTAGAGCAGGCAGCTCCAATGATATTAATGGTACCATTTGCTGAATCAGCATCATTTGAGCCACCATCTCTTGAATCATCATCGTTGTCTATTACTGCATAGTCAAATACATATCTATCCGTATCATCGCCTATATAATCATGAAATTCGTACGGAAGATTGATTTTCAGCTGCTCTTCTGTCATCTTTGGAAGTTCAAACCTTCGCACATAAGCATCCTCAGATTTCACGACAAATACAACATTTTTACATCGAATCACGTATTCCTTAAGAAGGTCTCTTATCAGTCCAGCACATACCTTCATGTCTTTAAGATCCATTCCCTGAATCTTCTCGCTGATAAATTCTCTTAACACTCCTTTTTCCGCATATGCAATCTTGATGCGGTATCTTCCTATCTCAATTCCCAAGCAATTTCTCATATCCCATTTCCTCTTAAAAGAGTCCTGTATACCAATTTGTCAATATGTCACCATAGAGCATCATCAAAAAGCATGACGAAGCAATTGCCGGTCCAAATGGAATCCTGTTTTTTCGAAAAACTACGGTTCCCACAAGACCTAAAATGCTGCTTAAAATCAAAAAGAACAAAATCGACCATACTGAATTCATATAAAGTCCTGTCATGAAAAACAGTTTAATATCTCCGCCGCCTAGACTTTCCCTCCCAGTTATATGGTCAAATATTAGTGAAAGAACAAGCATAAGAACTGACAGCACTGCTCCAAAACATATTCCTCTTAGAATCAATGCAGAATAATCAGGCAAAAAAAATGCTGTGCCCAAAAATATCAAAATACCAGCTATCTGCAGTCTATCCGGTATGATGTATGCATGTATATCCGTGATCGAAAGGCATATAAGAACCATCCAGAGAAGGATTCCCCTAAATGCCAGGATAGACAAATCATAACGATATACTATAAGGCAGCAGGCAATTCCCGATATGAGTTCTGTAAAAAAAGACTCCGGCGGTACCTTTTCCCCGCAATAGCGACATCTTCCTTTAAGGAATAACCAGGAAAACAGCGGTATCAAATCTGCCACACCAAGTACATGTCCGCATGAATCGCAGTGAGATCTTCCTCTCAATGTGGATTCTCCCGAAAGCAAACGTCCTGCCACACAGTCCGCAAAACTTCCGAGGGAACATCCCAGTATAAACGTGATAAATAAGATATAAAATGTCAAGAATGTTGTCTGATGCAGCATCACTTTATATTCTCCAGCCTTGCTTTAACGTATTAGTTTTTGCTCATAGCCATCTCGATGGTCGATAATCCCTTTAATTCAGAAGAAGTTCTCCAGTTGTTTGCATTATTTTCGAAACGCCCGTCTATCACTCCCCAGGCTCCAACCTGGTTGTCTTTAAGTGTTCCGGAGGCAATCCTGCTTCGTCCATCACTATAAAGAATCACTGTATAGAAATCCCATCCACCCTTATCTTCGATTGTTCTTGATTTTACTCTCAAATCACCAAGTCCAAAGGATTTGATATAATTTCCTATACGCTGACTCTGGCTTATGTCCGTTGAACCCAATACCTTGACATTGTTACTGGCACAAATCTGCATACCATCTATACCCACCGCAACAGTCACACAGGCACATCCATAAACACCCGCACCGGCATTATCGGTTGTAAATTCAATATCTCCGCACATGTAACCTGTCTTAAGTATCGACAAGATATTCCTCGCATTCGCCATATCTGTGGCTCGACGGCTTTTCTCCAGCTGACTGGTAAATATAGGTATGCTGATCGCAGTGAGTACACCTACGATAGCGACCACAACAAGTAGCTCTGCCAGTGTGAAACCGCGGGATTTTCTTGGTTTATCAGTTTTAGTAAGTTTATAAACTTGTTCCTTGATGCTACGATTACTCATACTCATAAGCACTTACCCCATACGCAAATGGTTAGTTTGCATTTTCTATAAAAATCTCTTCAAAATGATTCTATCGTAATAATTTAAAAAAGTCAAAAATTTTGTACAAAAAACAGTCATTGCCTTAAACAGGATTTTGCATTATAATTATTAACACTTATAGTCGAAAGGATTTCCTGAATTATGGATAAAGTAATAATCCCATCGGATTTAGATAATAGAATAAGATATGCTGTAGACTTTTTCTGGTCTACCAGATCCGGACAAAAGAAAAAGCAATCAGATTTGGACATCCATGATCAGGGAAATCGTGGGGCTGTAACTGGTGGAAAACAGCTTGATGGTTTTGTCGAACTCATCTATGAAATACTTGTTATGAACGAAGTACCTAAGACAAGTATTTTTACTAATTCTGATCTGGAACTTCCCGGCTTTTATCGTCCTAATAAAAAATGGGATCTGCTTGTCGTTGACAAAGACGAATTGGTAATAGCTATCGAATTTAAAAGTCAGGTGGGGCCGTCTTTTGGAAACAATTTCAACAACCGAACCGAGGAAGCCATGGGAAGTGCCCTTGATATCTGGACAGCATACCGTGAAGGTATATTCGGAGCTCAAAAGGCTCCTTGGCTTGGATATTTTATGGTTCTTGAAGACTGCACAAAATCTAACGCACCTGTAAATGTCCGCTCTCCTCATTTTAAAGTATTGGACGAATTTGTGAATGCCTCATACAAGGACCGCTATCAGATATTTTGTAATAAGCTTTTGCTAGAACGCCAGTACAGTGCTGCATGCTTTATGACCACAGGCATGAATGATGGTAAAACCTTTCACACCTGTCCGGATAACAATTTAGCCTACAATACTTTTATCAAATCAATGCTTGGTGCAGTATTTGCACATTTTTAGACGGTGAATCATGATGACAACTCAACAATTATATCGCGGTGATGCAAGAAATTTATCAATGATACCTGACAACAGCGTACATCTGATTTTGACCTCACCGCCATACTTTAATCTTAAGGAATATCAACGTGGAAAGAATCAGCTGGGAATAATCGATGATTACCAGTGTTTTATAGATGAACTGGAAAAGGTCTGGAAAGAATGTTTTAGAATACTGGTTCCCGGAGGCAGAATTGTCTGTGTTGTCGGTGATGTCTGCCTTTCAAGGAGAAATTATGGGCGTCACGTAGTGATGCCGCTTCATTCTGATATCGCCGTCACCTGTCGCAAAATCGGGTTTGACAACCTAAATCCTATTCTTTGGCATAAGATCTCCAATGCTAAATTTGAGGCCAATAAAAACAGTTCCATTCTAGGAAAGCCGTATGAACCTAATGCTATTATAAAAAATGATATGGAATATATTTTGATGGAAAGAAAACCCGGCGGATACAGGAAGCCGACCGCAAAACAGCGTGAGGCGAGTAAAATCTCAAGGGAAGATTTTCAGAATTGGTTCAGTCAGATCTGGGAGCTTCCGGGTGCATCCACAAGAAATGGGCATCCGGCACCGTTTCCGCTTGAACTGGCAACAAGATTAGTTAAAATGTTCTCTTTTGTAGGAGATACTGTGGTAGATCCTTTCTGTGGAAGTGGCACAACCATGATAGCCGCCATGAAAAATGACAGAAATTCCATCGGTATAGAGACAGAAAAACTCTACTGTGAGCAAATCATGAAACGCTTAGAGCGTGAGCACCCAAAAACACATCCGTCAGAAAATACATTCATAGATCAGGGGGATCAGGACTAATCTGTCATCCCCCTTTATTTAATTAAATTACTCTTCTACAAATCTGGTCTATAATTCCTCTGTTCATATCCACTTACTGGATTCATATTTACCTTTACTATATCACCTCTTTGAAACATCAAAATACCTCATTTTCAACATCCGAGCCACAGTCAAATTCTTCAGCATGACAAAGGTCCTTCACCGAAATATCTTCCATTCTTTTACCATAAAATTCTTCAAACAGCTGTCTTGTTGATTGATTTTTTCTCAAAAACACCATATACTTGTAATTGATAATATCGTTTCAAATTGATTTGCATATAAACGATTACATTAAGTTTTAAAAAAACAGGAGGGATTTTGGCACAATGGATAAGGAAAAATCAAAAGTATACTTTACCGATTTTCATACTGTTGCATTTGGGGACGGACTACCTGCAAAATTAAAAAAACTCATCAAAAAAGCCGGCATCGCTGACCTTAATATGGACGGCAAATTTGTTGCCATCAAGATGCACTTTGGCGAGCTTGGAAATATCAGTTTTCTTCGCCCAAACTATGCCAAGGCTGTCGCTGACGTTGTAAAAGAATTCGGTGGAAAACCATTTCTTACCGACTGCAACACCATGTATCCTGGCAGTAGAAAAAATGCATTGGAACACCTTGCATGTGCCTGGGAGAATGGATTCTCACCGCTTTCCACAGGATGTCCCATCATCATTGGTGATGGACTCAAAGGCACTGATGACATAGAGGTCCCAGTCCAAAATGGAGAATACGTTAAGGAAGCTAAGATTGGACGTGCAATAATGGATGCCGATGTTTTCATCAGCCTGACTCACTTCAAAGGACACGAAATGACCGGTTTTGGCGGAACCATCAAAAACATTGGTATGGGATGCGGTTCCAGAGCTGGAAAGACAGAACAGCACTGCAGCGGAAAACCTCATATTAGTAATAGGAAATGCCGCGGATGCAAACGCTGTCAGAAAGAATGTGCAAACGGTGGGCTTGTATTTGATGAGACCTCAAAAAAAATGCATGTCAACCAAGACAATTGCGTGGGCTGCGGACGTTGTCTTGGTGCATGCAATTTTGATGCCATTATTTTTGATAATGACAATGCTAATGAATTATTAAACTGCCGTATGGCCGAGTATACTAAAGCTGTGGTGGACGGTCGCCCGAATTTTCACATTTCCCTGATCGTGGATGTTTCTCCAAACTGCGATTGCCATGGTGAAAATGATGTGCCGATCCTTCCAAATATCGGTATGTTTGCTTCCTTCGACCCGCTCGCACTCGATCAGGCCTGCGTGGACGCCTGTCTTGCAGCACAACCAATCCCGGGAAGCCAGCTGGCCAAACATTTATCAGATCCGCATTTTCACGATCATCACGATCATTTCACAAATTCAGCTCCGGAATCCGAATGGCGTTCCTGCCTAGAGCATGCAGAAAAGATCGGACTTGGAAATCGTGATTATGAACTAATCAGAATGTAAATAATTAATTGGTCATTTTACACTAACCTAAGTTCTAACAAAGAGGGCCCTACAAAATGAGGGTCCTCTTTTCGCACACAGCCCAGGCATACCTAGGAAGACATCACCAAGATGTTTGTTACTCCACATCCTTCAAGGCTTCCAGATCTTCTTCTCCGGTTCTTACCTTGACAACTTTATCTACATTGTAGACAAAAATCTTGCCATCTCCGATATGTCCTGTGTAAAGAGCTTTTTTAGCCGCCTCAATCACTTTTTCTACCGGAATATTTCCAACAATAACCTCTACCTTCATCTTCGGCAGCAGAGTGGCATCCATCTCAACACCACGGTACTTCTCTCCTGCTCCCTTCTGGATGCCGCAACCCATTACCTGGGTAACTGTCATACCGGTAACTCCGATATCGTTCATGGCCTTCTTTAGTTGATCATATCTGGATAATCTGGAGATGATCGATACTTTGTAGATGCCGGTCGGCATGCCTACTGCGTTCACTACCTTTACAGCTGCGTTTTTCTGTGCACTGGAAGCTTCAACATAGTTGTTCTGACCAAGATCCGTATTATCATTTACATCCATAGTCATGGTATTGTCTATATCCACAATACTGAATCCTGCATAGGCACTTGGAAGACCATGCTCACATGCATCCAGGCCGACAATTTCTTCTTCCTCCGTCACGCGAAGTCCCACAGTTGCTTTAATTATAAGGAACGCAATGGTAATGGTAACTGCTGTCCATGCGCATACACTGACAACACCCACTATCTGTAAACCAAGAAGATGGAAACCACCACCATAGAACAGACCAACTAAAGTATCATTTCCCGGTGCCGAAGTAGTTGCAAAAAGACCAACTGCCAGTGTACCCCAGATACCGTTGCAAAAATGGACTGCTACAGCTCCTACCGGATCATCTATTCTTAACACATAATCCAATAACCATACACCAAACACAACCAGAACACCTGATACAGCACCGATGGCCAATGCACCAAAACAATCTGTTACATCACATGGTGCTGTAATACCTACCAGACCTGCAAGAGAAGCATTCAGACACATAGATACATCTGGTTTTCCATATCTAATCCATGTAAATATCATGCAGACAACTGTTGCGGTTGCCGGAGCTACAGTGGTGGTCAGAAAGATTGAACCAAGCTGCTCTACTGAAGTAGCTGCTGCTCCATTGAATCCATACCAGCCAAGCCAGAGGATAAAGCATCCCAGGCATCCCAGAGGAAGATTGTGTCCTGGAAATGCGTTGACTTTTGTAATTTTTCCGGATTTATCTTTTGTAAATTTACCAATACGGGGACCAAGCATTTTTGCACCGATCAGTGCGGAAAGTCCACCTACCATGTGGATGGCACAGGAACCTGCGAAATCATGGAAGCCAATCTGTGAAAGCCAGCCGCCTCCCCAGATCCAATGTGCCTCGATAGGATAGATTAGTGCGGAAATCACTCCAGAATAGATACAGTAAGATAAGAATTTGGTACGTTCTGCCATTGCACCTGATACTATAGTTGCAGTTGTCGCACAGAATACGAGATTAAATACAAAATTGGACCAGTCAAAATTAGAGTAACTGGTAAAAATATCAAAACCGGGTTTTCCGATCACTCCCATCATGTCTTCACCAAGCAGAAGACCAAAACCAATGAGAATAAATACGATGGTACCTATACAGAAGTCCATCAGGTTCTTCATCAAGATGTTGCCAGTGTTCTTTGCTCTGGTAAACCCGGCCTCTACCATTGCAAACCCTGCCTGCATCCAGAATACAAGTGCAGCAC
>CAVKOQ010000083.1:0-12286 GCA_963657995.1 bacterium | reverse complement strand
CGCACTCTGAACTATTCAAAAAGTAGTTTCTGCTTCAAACACAATATTTATCCACAAGGCATCTGTCAGAAATGGCGGGTGCTTTTTCTATGCTATGAATTCAGGAAGGAGGTGCCTTATGGCTGGCAGAATACAGTAACTTTTTTGCTAATAAATAAGGGCATCGGCTACTATGTAGCAACCAATACCCTTATGGTTGAAAAATTGTTTCTCGATCTACTTATGCAAATGATTTTGGAAGCATCTCTCCCAATCTTATCCTTCCTTCGGTGCAACCGCATATTTTCCACCGGCTGCACAAACAATATCGCCAGAAGTTCTTGCATATTGAATGCCTGCAGCTAGCGCTGTTTCCAGGTTTTTGCCAAGTCTCTTATAACCAAACAGCAAAGAGACCTCCTTGATTAAATCATCTTTGGAAAGTTCTCCTTTGTTCTTCAGCACATAGCAAGCCGCATTTTTAATTTCCTGCTGACAGATCTCGTCGCCCGATCTGGTATTGCTGATTCGTATACCGATATATTCTTTCGGATCCTGATCAGGTGCCCAACAGTAGACGATACCTTTCTGCTTAGAGGTCTTAACCTTAGCTGCCTTCATTGCCTTTTCGGTTGCCTCGATAGCTGCAGTTGTTTTCTGGATATTAAAGGATGTCCAAATTCGACGGAACAGATTTTCTTTCAAGATTGGAGCCTCCACTGCAAGCACAGTAAGAATACGGTTGCTGATCTCCTTTTTGTTGGATGCTGCAGCAAATTCACTCTGAGTTATATTGGTTACCGGGAGATTCGCCTCGACATAGTCTACCGGATCTTCCTGAATCTGTATATCAGCCGTTTTTTCCTCTGTCTGCTTTGTTTCTCCGTGAGCAAATTCTTCCATCGCAGAAACCTGCTCCCGACCTTCTGTATTTACGTTGTCTGTCTCTTTGTCCAAAATATCTTCTACTATTTCTGGATTTACTACAGAGGCAACCTCCGGAACAGATTCCGCCGGAACTGAAAATTTCTTGTTCAAATCAGGAAGATCGATATCCGTCTTTGCCCACCATCCATCTTTTCCGCCGGTTGCTTTTCCACCGCCAGCTTTAAAGATGAACCGAACACCCAATTCATTGAACTCTTTCATAATCGGTGAAAGATTCTTTCCGCCAACAATCCAGAGAGCTCCGCCATTCTGACGCTTGTCAATGATTCTGCATTTAGCATCTGCAATTTTCTGTAACAATCCAACCAGTGGATTGCTTTCAGGTAATGCTTCCGTTTCATCTTCAGTTTCGTTTTCCGGCTTAGATACGGATTCAACAAGTGGATTTTCTATGGTTCTCTGTTTTTTCTCGGCCTGTTCTTTCTCGGCTTCTTTGTCCTCCTCAAGCACTTCAGATGCCTGATTTTCAAGCTCTGTCCTTACTTTTGCCGCCTCAGTTTCTCGATCTGCCTCTTCTGCCTTACGTGCTTCTTCTGTGGCTTTTGCTTCCTCGAATTTTCTCTCAGCTTCTGCCTTTAAAGAGTCCAGCTTGCCCAGCAATTTATTAATCACCTTCTCGCGATTGTCCCACCAATCAATTGTCCATACACGAGTAAGAGACCACCCCAGATTTTTCAGAACGCTGATCTGAGCAACTTCACGGTCACGGGTATTTTTTGTCTGACGATATCCATCGCCATCAAGCAATATACCCATCATATACTTTGCCGGTTCAAAAGGATCCACCACAGCAATATCAACACGGAAATCAGAATGTCCTACCATGGTTACACACTGATATCCATGATCTGAAATAGTTTTGCAAATACTTTGGAGAATACCAGCTCTTGCAAGTTTTACTGAAGCATTAGAAGATTCTGTTTGAATATCCTGTCCTTCGGCAAACTTCAGGAAATCTCGGAATGCTACCAGACCTTCCGGAGAATTCTCCGTCACCTTAATATCACTGGAATACAGGCTTGCAAAAATTGTCATTGTCACTCTTGCACGAGAAAATGCAACATTCAGACGTTTTCCACCACCAGTCTTATTGATCGGTCCAAAGTTCATGGAAATGTGTCCCTGCTCATCCGGACCATATCCGATAGAGAAGAGAATAACATCCCTTTCATCCCCCTGAACATTTTCCAGGTTCTTAACAAAGAGCGGATCCTCTCCACTGTTCGCCCATATATCAAGTTCTGCATTATTCTGGAACTGCTTTGCCAGCAAATTTTCAATCAGTGTCTGCTGCTTGACATTGAAGGTTACAACTCCAATAGATTGCTTTTTCAGTTCCGGATCAAGGAACCTGCGGACGATTTCCTGAACTACAGCTTCCGCTTCTTTTACATTGGTACTCTTGCTGTATACACCTTCTACATGGACCGCTGTAACATGACGCTCGCGATCATTTGCAGAAGGGAATGTATACATCTTATTCTCGTAAAATTCGCTATTACTGAATGCTATCAGGCTCTCATGAGTGCTGCGATAGTGCCACTGCAAATGCTGAGACGGAATGCCCAGAGCCAGTACATCATCCAGTATGCTATCAAGGTCATCCAGTGCCAGATCATCCACATCAGGCCCAGAACCTGCGAAAAATGCAGTCGGCGGCATCTGTTTCGGATCGCCTACAATAACTGCGTTCTTTGCTCTGGCAAGAGCTCCAACTGCCTTACAGGTTGGCAGCTGTGATGCCTCATCAAAGATGACAACATCAAAGAGGTTATTATCCTGTGCAAGATATTGTGCTACAGAGTTGGGACTCATAAGCATACAAGGGCAAAGTGCCTGCAGTACGTGTGGAATCCTATCAAAAAGTGTTCGAATGGACATACCACGGGCGTTGCTGCTGATAGCCTTGCGCAAAAGATTTAATTCCAAACCAACTTCCGGAGAATCCCAGGAAGAAGGCACGCGCGAAGCTAACAGATAATAAATTTCCTGTTTTGTCTGCTGAAGCATCAGATCGTCCAGCTTCTTAAACTGCTGAATAGACTCATTGAAGGTTGCCCCGGAGAAGCAGCTTAAAACATCATCCTTATCAATAATTTCGTTAATCAGAGCACAATAAAGTCCCTTCTTATATGCCGCCTCAAGATCTCTTGCATCAAGCCCTGATTCATACTCATCTACAACCGGCGTTAAGCCAGCATTCACACATTCCTTGCGAATCTGGTTATACAGCCCACATTCTTTCAAAGCAGCTGCATTTTTTATCAGGTAATCGCAGAATGCAATTTCGCTTTCAATCCAGTTATCTTCGGCTACATTTTCCTTGCGCTCAAGTAGTCCATTGAAGCGTTCTTCTTCCGACACCATACGGTCATAATCTTCCCTAAACTCGCGGAAAATCTTTTCATTCTCAGACTTTGCAGCCATTTCTATAATGGCATCTAGGCCACCGGGAAACATGTCTGCCTGCTTCTTACATGCATAAGCCTTCTGCTCTGCCGAAGCGTAAGAGGCTCTGTCTTTCAGTTGATCCACCAGCTTACGAACATTCTCCGGCAATGCACTATGCTCTTCCTCCAGCTTTTGTACCTTTGTCTGATAATCTGTTACCCTTCCCAAAAGAGCCGGTATTTGATCAAAGGAAATACTGCCGTTTGAAAACCTCTGCAGCTCAGCCGTAATATTGGCCATTGCTGACGATTTTCCGAAGAACTTCTTTCCAGCCGCCTCGTGTTTTACCAGGAATGGAGACATATCCATCTTCAGAAACTCCGGTTTCCAAATGTTCAATAAAGCTTGTTCTTCTGCTACAACTTTTTCTTTCTTAGCAAAGTAGTCATACGCAACAGTAGAATCCGTCTTTAGAATTAAAGGAATCTGAGATTCTGTTCCTTTTTTCTCATCATATAAAGAAATAATCTTCTCTAAAGAATCCACTGCCCCCTTGTTCTTCGGTGCATCAAAACTGAAGATCTTAGCCGCTTCTGCACCTGATTCACGAACAGCGTTCAAAGCCTCCACATAATTTTCTGCATATTGATGCACTGATCCGCGAATTTCTGAGCAATAAGAAGTCAGACCCACTCCTTTAAGCGGATTCGATGAAATATTTCCAATTGCCTCACCTGCTGCAGTAAGTCTTCCAATTAGAGAGGAATGACTGCGAATCTGATTTTGGGTCAGTTTTCCTGTATCCTCTTTGTCAAATTTAACAGAATGCTCTGCATCTCGAACAGTTTCATACAGATCAATCAATTGTCGCAGGCTGTAGCCGCATTCGTGAACTTCATGAAGATGTTTTGCATATCCATCAAGTTTTTCCCTGCTTTCTGAAACTTTTCTGAAATATTCCTCATATTCAGTCCGAAGTGACGGGTGCTTAATAGCCAAGGCTTTATCAAGCTGGGAAAGCACCTGTTTCTTGTTTGCCTTGTCCGAATGTAACTCCAGACAAAAATCACCGATACCCAGCGAAGAAAGTCTCCTCTGCACAACGGAAAGAGCAGCCATCTTTTCTGCTACAAACAGAACCGTCTTTCCCTGTGCCATAAGATTGGCAATCATGCCGGTAATTGTCTGTGATTTGCCGGTTCCTGGCGGGCCATGAAGTACAAAAGTAGTACCATGTGCTGCCATTTTAATAGCACGAAGTTGAGTTGCATCAACCGTAATTGGCAGATATGTTTTCTCATCATCCAGGTTTTCTGCAACACTGACATCCCAATCAACGTGACCTTTGATCAGGCTTCGAACCACATCACTGTTTTCCAGCATATCCTCAGCAGTATGGATATCATTCCACATTGCAAATTGTGCGAAGCTGAAGTTTCCGATTACACAGGTTTCAACTACATCCCAGCCACTCACAGTAAGCAGGGAATTGCGCACAATGGCAAACACCTTCTTAATATCTATTCCATGTTCATCAGAAGGCATCGGATCCAGTCCGCCAATATTAATATTGAAATTCTGCTTCAGCATTTCCAATAATGTTGCATTAAAATGCGGCTCATCTGCTCTGGAATGCAATGCATATCCCTGATTTGCTGACTTGCGGACAATTTCAATCGGAATAAGAATCAACGGTGCATAGCAAGGTTCCTTGCTGTCCGGTTCTGCAAACCAACGCAAAAGACCTATAGCAAGGTATAAACTGCTGACGCCATTTTCCTGCTGAGAAGCCCTGGCTGCACGATAGATCGTTGTCAATTCGCGATCCAGCTGTTTCGGAGAGCAATAGGTATACAAGCGATGATTGCGATATTCCTGGCGGAACTTCTCGTTGAAATCAAAATCTGCACTGACCGGCCAGTCTGTCATCTCAAAAATGCCATATTTCTTCAGTGCTTCCGGCAACCACTGAATTTCTTTTCCAGACTTTCCATTCTCATCGATTTTTGTATAAGCAAGATCTGCAATCCACTCCGCAACCGGAAGAAGATTAAATTCATGTCCGTCAGAAAGAGCATCCTCCAGCTCATCGATATGACTTGACATAATCGGTTCTACAGAAGCATTCAACGGAAGATTCAGAAGCATATTATGTGTGCTGAGATCCAGCAGTTTACTCTCCCACAACTCACGTTTATTTGTAATCTTTTTGGGCTTTATATCTGTAATTTCAGAAATTGTGAGGCCCAGATCCGTTGGTGCATCTGTCAGCTCGTCTTCGTTTTTGTCGGACACCTCAATCTGATAGGTACCGCCTTCCTTCATTCGTGGAGGAATCGGATTAATTCCGTGACAGCGGGACAGAAATACATCGATAGCTACCTCAAACGTGGAAGGATCCAGATTACCTTGTTTAGCGACAGTCTCCGCTTCGTCAAAACTTACCTGCTTACCGGCGCACATTTCTGTACACTCCACAAATGTCAGTTCATCACTGCCATTGTTGATATGCTTAGTAAGCTGTTCAACATTATCTATAATGACATTCGATGCCTTCAATTCCTCCGCTGTTCGTTCCTTCAGCCATACGCCAGCAAAGATGTGGCCATGAATCAGCACAAGCATGGTCTGCAGGCCAATACCTTCCAGAAGAGCAGCATAAAGAAGCGTCATGTCCATACAGGTACCCAGACGCTGTTCCATAATCGTTTCCGGCGTGCGAATCTGCTGACCGGCCGCTGAAAAGAAACTGACCGGTGGCTCAGCATAAACAATATTTTTCTTTTGAATGGCTGCATAAGCAGCCGCAGCAAGGTCTCTCACCCTGTTCGGATCATTCTTCTGATATCCTTCAAGTGTAGACGGCTTGCCCCATTTGGCGAGTCGTTCTGCCGTATCATGCATAAGTGCAGGAATCACTGGATGTGTAGGAATAACAAATGCAGGCAAAAGATAGCGATATCCGATGCCACCCATCCACTGATCATACGCAAGAACCATCATATGTCCACGCACACCACAGATGGTTTCTTCATTTTTAACCAGTTCTACCGTAATTAGTGCATTTACCGCGTTTGTCATGGCAGCCAATTCTTTTCCGTTCACTTTCAGATGAGGATCAGGAAGTGAAATTGGTTTTCCCGAAGGAATGCTCGGTAATACTGCTTCATATGGCTTAAAGAATTCCAAGTCAGAAGTGATTTTTAATGACAATCCAGTAATAGGATCCCCAGTATCATTAATAATTCGAATTCCCTGGATCGGATTCACCCTGTTCTGATAGAGAGCATAATTGAATGTATCCATCTTATCCACAAAGACAGCCAATCTTAACTCTTCATGGTTCGTGAAATTCTGTATATCGCTGTGTTTTTCCTCTTCTTCATCGAAAAGAGGCTTCATATGGCAAATTGTGTCATAGAGGTCTTTTTTTACAATAAAATTATCTGTAAAGGCATTTACAACGATACCTTCAATGTTCTCATCCGCATCATTTGCCATGTCAATCGCATGGAGGAATGGCATGTCTACACGTGCTGAGTCTTGCAAATTTTCCTCGCCAATTTCTGTTTCACTCGTAAAAGCAGGCAAGAATTTATGCCCTTCACTTTCAAGAATTCTTGGAAAGAACTTCACACCGGCCTGGAAAGTGTCAGCATCTGCACCTTCAAGATCATCCAGAGATTTGCCGTCCTTTTTTAGCTTCTCCATGATGGCTGCTGCTTCATCAGAAAGGCCCATATCACAAGGTACAACAACGCTACTGCTTCTCATAACCGCCAGTAAGAGGTTAAAAGCATCCTTATTTTCTGTATCCTTCAGGAATTTTCCAATGCATTGTTTCAGGAAACTGCCATCTTCCAGATTTTCCTTTGTCAGCTCATGCTCTTCATTCAGATCCGATGCCGGGATTGTGATTCTTTCTCCTTCATAGGTGTCCTTGAAGTAGAAATATTTCGGAGCCTGCTTCCCCCCGCAAAGCACTTCCAACATCAGACCTTTCTTTGCATCAATATATCCATAGCATACTGCATGAGAGGATTTATCGGCATCCGGGCACACCTTTATCAAATCCCGCAGTTTATCATTCAATTTAAAGATGCAGATATTATGGTAGACAGGTCTGAACCCATATTCTTTCAATAACATGCCTCTACCTCCCTAAAACTATTTCTTGTCTATCTTGGTCGCTCTATACGGAACAGGTGCCTCAGCCACTTTCAAGTAATCTAAATTTATGGTTCTATCATCCGTTACATATACGGAGGGTTTCTGCGGTGCAGCCATAGAAGTTGCCGTAACATCTGACATGTCTTCATTATCAGTCCACAACTCACATTGCGTCATAACAGTTTCCACTGCATCATCCATGCCTTCCGGCGGATACTTGTATTTTTTCAGTAACTTTTTGACCATCATTCGCATTCTTGCACGCGCAGATGATTTCTTCTGCCAATCGACGGAACGATTCTTTCGAAGCGTTTCTGTCAACTCCTTTGTCAAAGCTACCAACTCTGCATTTTCATAGAAATCCTTGATGGCTTCCGGCCTTGTCAAAGCGTCATAGAATGCAAGTTCCTCTGAAGTGAGTCCCAGATCTTCACCAGCCTTCTGTCCATTCTTAATCTCATTTGCCAGTTTCAGAAGCTCATCAATAACTTCCTGGTTGGTCAGCATTCCATTCAAATACTTATTCATGATGGACTGGATCATCTCGCTGAATTTCTGAGACTTCACAACGTTGGTCCGACGATAAACAGCAACCTGCTCAGAAATCAGCTTCTTCAACATTTCCACCGCTAGGTTCTTCTGCTTCATGTTGGCGATCTCTTCCAGAAACTTCGGATCAAAAAGTGAAAATTCTTCCTTCATCCCATCAAACAGATTAATGACGCCGTCGCTCTTAATACTCTGTTTCAAGAGATCATTGATTTGCTTATTCAGTTCAGTTAGAGAAATCTTTGTCTTGCTGCCATCAACCAGGATGCGATTTGCCATGACTCGGACCGCCTCAAAAAAGGCTGCCTCCAGACGCTCCGGTTCTGTGGTCAGAGAAGAACAAAGGGAAAGTGCCTGGTGTAGCAGAAATGCTTCTTTCAGGAAGTTTTTCAGCAGTTCTTCCTTGTCCGGCGCTGCAACATAGTTCACGGCTCCGGTAATTGCCTTTGCTCGATCCAGATCAGAGCCACGCATAAAGGAATCATAATCATAGCCATAAAGCAGAGATCTGCAGACTTCCAACTTCTCTTGAAACTTCGGATAAGCCACCTTGGCAACATCCGTATCGCCATAGTTCTTTCGGTCACGGGCCGTATAATCGTTCATAGCCTGCTTCAATGCAGATGCAATGCCAACATAGTCGATAACCAGACCGCCCTCCTTATCCTTGAAGACTCGGTTAACACGAGCGATGGCCTGCATCAGGTTATGTCCGGACATCGGCTTATAAACATACATGGTTGCAAGAGACGGAACATCGAAACCGGTAAGCCACATATCCACAACGATAACGATCTTCAGCGGACTGCTGTTATCCTTAAATCTCTTAGCCAGTTCATTCTTATGGGCCTTGTTTCCGATAATCTCACGCCATTCCTCCGGATCCTTGTTGCTCTCTGTCATAACAACAGCAACCTTCTCTGTCCAACCTGGACGAAGTTCCAGAATTCGATGATAAATATCCATGGCAATGCCACGGGAATAAGCAACGATCATGGCCTTGCCAGTCAGAACGTTAGCTCTGTAGTTCTCATAATGATCCAAAATATCATTAACAAGGGAACTGATGGTCTGAGGATTGCCCAGGACAGACTCCATCTTGCCCATCATCTGCTTACTCTTTTGAATAACGGACGCATCCGCCTGCTCTGTGGCTTCTAAAAGATCATACTGTGCATCAATCGCCTTGATGGTTTCTTCATCCAGATGCAGCTTTACTACGCGGCTTTCATAATAAACCGGACGTGTTGCTCCATCCTCGACAGCCTGCGTCATATCATAGATATCAATGTAATCACCAAAAACAGCTCTGGTGTTGTGGTCCTTATTCGATACCGGAGTTCCAGTAAATCCAATGAAGGTAGCATTCGGAAGACAGTCACGGATGATTCTTGCAGTACCAATCACTCTCTTCGCTTCCTCTTCACCATCTTCATTTTTCACCATCTTAATCCGCTCTGTCAGACCATACTGGCTGCGATGCGCCTCATCGGCCATGACAACAATATTCCGACGTTCTGACAAAGGAAGGGCAGACTCTTCAAACTTCTGCATGGTAGTGAAAATAATACCGTTTGCATTTCTTGCACCCAGCCAGCTCATCAAATGTTCACGGCTCTTGGCGTGCTCCGGCATCTGACGGAGATATGCACTGCATCGAGCAAACTGAGCATACAGCTGATCATCCAGATCATTTCGATCCGTTATGACGACAATGGTCGGACTGTCCAAAGCCTGCTGAAGCAGATGCGCATAGAAAACCATGGAAAGAGATTTTCCGGATCCCTGCGTATGCCAAAAAACGCCACCCTTACCATCTCCGCCTGCTGCGGATGCTTTGCGCGTACTTTCAATAGCCTTGCGAACAGCAAAATACTGATGATATCCTGCAAGAATCTTGAAAGAATTAACACCGTTATTATCAAAACAAATAAAATTCTTCAGGATATCCAAGAACCTATTCTTCTCAAAAATTCCCTCAAAGAAGGTATCAAACTGAGCGTATTGGGTATTCTCGTAGCTGCCATCTTTGGTCTTCCATTCCATGAAACGGTCTTCACCAGAAGTGATAGTGCCGGCCTTAGAAACCGACATATCGCTCATAACGCAGATGGCATTGTAAATAAACATGGAGGGAATCTCCTTCATGTAATTGCGGATCTGTAGATAAGCCTCCGATGCATCCGTTTCCTCTCTGGAAGGCGATTTCAGTTCAATCAGAACAACCGGCAAACCATTCAAAAACACCAGGACATCCGGTCTCTTTGTGCTGTTCTCTGTGAAGGTCCACTGATTAACCACCATGAAGGAGTTGTTATCCGAATTCTGATAGTCTGCGATGTAGACAATATCTGACTTTACCTCTCCCTTGTGGTGATAACTCACTTCGATGCCATTCTGCAAATAATTCATGAAAACAGTATTCTTCTGCACCAGTGTCCCGTTTTCAAAATTCTTCAGTTTGTAAAGAGCATCCTCAATCGCAGCGTCTGGAAGGGAAGGATTCAGCTTGTAGAGAGAATTCTGCAAAATCTCGTCATAGATGGGAGACTTATAATCTCTTTCAATATCTGGGCCATACATATACTGATAGCCCATGTTTTGGAATAATTCTATTACCGAATTTTCATAGTCGGCTTCAATGAATCCCGGCATTTTTTCGGGCTCCTTTCTTTATTTTTTGTACGGCACTTCTCCACTGAGTGAATTATGTCGAGCTGTTTCAGTTGTTTTATAATTACGTTCAATTACCCACTGTGTATTTGGGCGATTGAATAGTCACTTCATTGCTGCATGTCCGTGGTGTAAACAAGAATTTAGCGGCTTAACCTTTGAGCCTCTGGTACTGTTTTTTCCATGCACGAGATGGCTTTCTACAGATTCCATCCTCGCTCACAAAAGCACAGATATCAGCAAGCCCATTGTTCCCACAGATGTCGGGATTGTTTTGGCGGCAACCATAGGTTTGTAATTCGGTGTCCGCCTCGTTGAGAGGCGCATTAAAGGGAATCCTTAGTTCCTTTTCGTTCATAACGCTACCTCCGAAACATCAAGCTGTCCTGACATGAGTTGAGGAAGTAGCTCATCGCGCAAGGCTACAAGCTTACGGTTCTCTATACGATTGGCAATGACAAGGTCGTATAGGGGAGCAAGCAGGCCACCTATGCGGTCATAGTCGAATTGTGAAGGAATCAGCACTTTTGCTTTTGCCAATTCTTCTCGTTTTATATGTCCCATCGTCGTGGCCATGTCCGCAGCAATAGCAGCGAACTTTTGCAAATGGTGGTTTGTCCATGCGTAACAAAACCACTTATCGTAAGTGGAGGATGTGACTTTGAATAAATGCTGATTCAATCCACAAGTTCCTCCACACCAAAGGTCAACAAGAAGGCTGCCCGACCACGAGAATATTACATCGCCGTCATGGACGATATACTCCGTCTTGATGGAAGGTGAGCATAATTCACTGTTGGAATCACAGGAGCCTTGGCGAAGTTCTTTGATTTTTAGAACTGGTAGACCTTGTTCATCATCTTTTGGGCGATATTTTTGCATGGCAAGACCGTTAAGGTAGTCGGCAATACCAAGTAAAGAACTTTCCTGCCAGCCATCGGGAATGCTGTCGAGCGAAAGAAACTCTTGGGCAAAAATACTCTGCGCCTGCTGCTCTAAATTCTTGTTTATCGCTTCATTCGTTTTGATTTTTTTATCTAATTTTCCAAGAACCTCAACAACTTTTCTCTGTGAATTCAGCGGCGGTAAACGCATTGGTATTTGTTCGATTACATCTCTTTTAGAAATATTCACCTGAACAGATCCACTCGACCTAGAAACTATCGCATTATATCCTTCCTTTGAAGTGAAAAAATAACGCAAATACTCCGGTAATATTTTGTCCGTATCAGCTCTTAAGATCAGCAAAGCTTGACTTATAATACCCTTAGGATCTTCTTCATTTATTATAGAAACTTTCCCAACTGTACCTGAACAGCTAATGATTAAGTCGTTAGTTTTTACTTGAAACCTTTGCATCTCATTAAATTTTTTATCATCAATAAAATACCGAAAATCTCTATGATCATAGATTGCATGCTGCTGCTCATAAACAGGAATCCCAGCATCTTTCATATCTCCACGTTTTAAGGCAGAGCCGAATGGTCCTCTAATATAGCCTTTCTTTTGTAATACATCTGAAAGCTTGACCTGTTCTCTACTATCCATCATGTCACCTTCCTAACCTATATATTTC
>CAVKOQ010000082.1:0-12447 GCA_963657995.1 bacterium | reverse complement strand
ATATTGCTTTTTCAAGGTACGGCAATATAAGACTTGGAAAACCGGATGAAAAGCCTCTCTATTCCAATTTTGCATGGGGATCGATGATGTTTACCTCAGGACTTGCGGCTGATATTTTGTTCTATTCCTTATGTGAATGGGTTCTCTATGCTAATGATCCTCATCTTAAGGAAATGGGCAGTGTACAGGAATGGGCAAGTACCTATCCATTATTTCACTGGGGACCGATACCATGGGGATTTTACGCGGTTCTTGCCGTTTGTTTCGGATTCATGCTGCATGTACGCGGCTGTCATAAACAAAAATATTCGGAAGCATGCCGCCCGATTCTCGGCAAACATACAGATGGACTTTTGGGAACTTTGATCGATTTGATGGCTGTTTTTGCACTCCTTGCCGGTACCACTACAACATTTTCTCTTGCAACTCCACTGATGAGCCAGATTGTCTCTGAACTCTTTGGTTTTGGCAACATACGACTTATAACCATCGCCATACTTGCTGTCACCTGTGCAGTCTATACTATCTCCGTTGTTGGCGGTATGAACGGCATACAAAAACTGGCAGCCTCATGTGTATATCTTTTCTTGGGACTGCTTGCGTACGTACTGATTTTCGGTGGTGAGACCCGTTATATCATAGAGACCGGTTTTTCTTCAATCGGAAATCTTGTACAGAACTTCATAGGTCTGTCTACCTATACAGATCCGCTAAGAAGTACGTCATTTCCGCAGACATGGACTATGTTCTACTGGGCATACTGGATGGTATGGTGTGTTGCCGCTCCATTTTTTATCGGCACGATATCACGCGGTCGAACCGTCAGACAGACTATAATCGGAGGTTATGTATTTGGACTCGGGGGCACGTTTATAAGCTTTATAATACTTGGAAATTATAGCCTCGGTCTTCAGATGTTTGGCAAACTTGATGTATGTGGCCTATATGCTGCAAGCGGTGATCTATATTCAACAATCACTGCCATCATAAGAACTCTGCCTCTTGCACCTATGGTTTTACTCCTTCTGGCAGCTGCTATGGTTACTTTTTATGCAACAAGTTTTGATGCAATTGTCCTTGTTGCATCTGCATACTCTTACAAGAATTTGACAAGTGATGATGAACCTCATATGGCAGTCAAAACATTCTGGTCATTAAGCCTTATACTGCTGCCTATGGTTCTCATATTCAGCGACAGCTCCATGGCCAACTTGCAGACAGTATCCATAATCGCGGCATTTCCGATTGCCTTTATCATAATTTTGATTGTTGCTTCATTTTTTAAAGATGCTAGGAAATATCTTAATTGATCGCCTGCACCTACCATAACATTTAAAAATACCCGTAAACGATTAAATCATAAAGATTTGATCGCTTACGGGATTTTTGTTAACAACGATTTTTTAATTCAAACTTTCTTTTATATATTCTCTCGTCACGCTGTCAGATGCCTCCATCATCTCTTTTGGTGTGCCGGCAAAGAGGACCTTACCACCTGCCTGACCACCTTCCGGTCCAAGTTCTACAATATAATCAGCATCTTTCATGACATCAAGGCTGTGTTCTATGATAAACAGTGTATTGCCCTGATCTGTCATCTTGTTAAAAAGTGTCATAAGTCGTCTAATATCATCCAGATGAAGTCCGTCTGTCGGCTCATCGAGAATAAATATCTGCCCTCTCTCATCGAGCTTGCTGGCAAGCTTTACTCTCTGCAGCTCTCCGCCTGAGAGTGTTGTCATAGACTGATTAAGATGCAGATACCCGAGTCCGACCTGCACAAGTGTATCAAGTTTTTTTACAAATTCTGTATTTTCGAAAAATTTGATCGCCTGACGTACTGTCATATCCATAACTTCTGCGATATTTTTTCCGTTATACTGATACTTAAGCACTTCTTCTGAATATCTGGTTCCATGGCATACTTCGCAAACCGTCTCAATTGAATCCATATATGCCATATCAGATATAATCACACCTTTTCCCTGACATGCCGGGCAGGCACCTTTGGAATTGAAACTGAATAAACTCTGTGCGACATGATTACTCTTGGCAAATAGGCCCCTGATATCATCTGCTATATCCAGATATGTAGCCGGTGTCGACCTTAAATTGATTCCGATGTCCTTCTGTCTGATCGAAATAACTTCGCCCGGATACTGCTCGGTAAAGTATTCCATCAGAGAGCTCTTTCCTGAACCTGCCACTCCGGCAATAACCGTCATAACTCCTAGCGGAAGTTTTACATTTATATCCTTTAAATTATGAAGGTTTGCATGTTCTAGCTGATACCAGCCTGTAGGTTTTCTATATTCCATCTTGATCGGAGTTTTGGTTCTGAGCATACGTCCAGTCACCGTGTCAGACTTCAAAAGTCCCTCATAACTTCCCTGGTACATAATCTGTCCACCGTTTATACCTGCTTCCGGTCCCATATCCACAATATGATCCGCCAGTGAGATAACTTCGCGGTGATGTTCCACAATCAAAACCGTATTACCGTGTTCTTTTAATTTGATCAGGGAATTTTTGAGATTCTGAATATCACTCGAATGCAGTCCCACGCTCGGCTCATCAAGCACGTACATCATATCTGTAAGCGGAGAATTGATATATCTTGCAATCTTAATTCTCTGTGCCTCGCCGCCTGAAAGCGTATCGGTTCCACGGCTAAGCGACAGATAGCGAAGTCCGATCTCAATCAGCGCATTCATTCGCTTTAAAATCTCGGTTTTTATATCACTTGCCAGCGGATCATCAATCTTGCTTATAAATTCTGCCGCTTCAGGAATCGGCATATCGGAAACCTCGCAGATATTTTTCCCATTGATCAGACAACTGCGAATCTTCTCATTCAGTCTGGCTCCCTTGCAGTCCGGACATGTAAATGTGCTGACAATGCGATCCAGTTCTTTTTTATGAAGCTGACCTTCTTTTGATGTGATTATACTGCGGTACATGCGTGGATAGATACCCTCATATTTCGCTGATTTCGGCCAGTTTGCCGGTGGATTTTTAAGCCGAATCTGCGGAGAATAAAGAAACAGTTCCATCTCTTCTTTAGAATAATCTTTTATCTTCTTATCAAGGTCAAACAAGCCGCTGTAAGCATATCTTTTCCATCTCCAGGCACCGGTAGTAAATGCAGGCCACTTAATTACACCCTCATCATTTAAACACTTGTCAAAATCTACAAGTTTGTGAATATCTAACTCCGTGACAACTCCCAGACCTTCACATCTCTCACATTTTCCACTTGGATGATTGAAAGAAAAACTGTCTGAATAACCCACAAATGGTTTTCCGACACGTGAAAACAACAGACGAAGCAACGCATAAATGTCTGTATATGTTCCAACTGTTGACCTTGAGTTTGCAACAGGCTTTTTCTGATCAATCACTATAGTTACCGGAAGATTTTCCATGCGCTCTACTTCCGGACGTCCATATTTGGGCAAAAACTGCTGCACAAAGCTTGGAAATGTGACATTCAGTTCTCTTCTTGACTCTGCCGCAATAGTATCAAGACATAAGGAAGACTTACCAGATCCTGACACTCCTGTAAAAACGGTGATCTTTTTCTTGGGAATCTTTAATGAAACATGTTTCAGATTATTTTCTGTCGCATTGACTATATTTATAAAATCCTGTTGGTTATGATCCATAACTTACTCCTACTGATTAGAAATGAATGCGAAAAAAGGCGGTACATCACGTCTCCGCCTTTTGGTTCACTCTGACACCGCCAAATAAAAGCGGCATAGTTTTTCTTGTATATTCACCCAATGAATAATTGCCATTGGATATGCAGTAATCATAAATAATCGCACGCTCGCAAAGTGCGTAAAGATGAGCGATCTCATAGTATGGCATGCTGTTCGTGATCTGACCACGACGCTGTCCTTCATCCACTAACTGATTGATCATCCGATAATAATAACGATTCTGGTTGAGCAGATGTTTATCACCCTTAGTCACGACCTGAGAAGAATAAAGAGAAGCCAGAAGTCCGACCGGAACATCAGTCTCAATCAAATCGTGCACGCTATAGCAGAGTATCATAAGTTTTTCGAAGCTATCCATCTCAGGATCGATGTTTTGCATAACCTCTTCATATTTTGCATCGAAAATCTCCGGAAGAGCGACTAAAAGTTCATCTTTTCCGCTATAGTAGTGATAAAAACTTCCTTTAGATGTACCAGACTGGAGAATAATCTCGTCTATCGTCGTATCCTCATATCCTTTTTCATGAAAAAGCTTCCATGCAACACGAGCAATCTTTGCTTTTGTATTATTCCCCTTAGCCATACATCTTTACCTCATTCTTTTCTTTATTTATAGATATTATTACTCTGCTTCGCCCTGAAGCGGTACAAAAATATTCTCTGCATAAGCCTGAATGTCCATACCGTCAAGATCTGAACCTGTAGCAGAAAGTGAATACATAACTCCCGGAACTGCATCATACCAGTTTACAACCTGTACACCGTCTTCTGTATCAGATCCCACATAGTTATAATACTTTGCCTCTCTCTCTGAAACAGTGCCATCTTCCTCTACATCCCAATCATAATACATACCGGAAATATCTGTAAACTCATCTGTCATCTGCATGCGGTAAACAAATGTCATTCCATCAAGCTCATAATCCATCTGTGCAAGTTTATCTTCTGCCATATAGGCATAAAGCACATTGGTTGCACCTTCAGGAGCGGTCATCTCAAATCCTGTTGCCTCAAGAACACCATCTTTATCAGACTCTGTCCACGGATTTGCGATCTGTGTATTTTCATCAGCTGTCTCTGTAGCTTCTGCTTCAGTTTCTGCCTCTGTCACAGTCTCTTCCTGTGCAGCTGTTGTCTCCTCAGATGTTGATTTTCCACATCCCGTTACCATAGCGGCACCGATTGCCATAGCTGCAAGTGCAAAAAATATATTCTTTCTCATAATAGTTATCTCCTTAATTATTCAATAATTATAACTGTTAAATAGTTTCACAGTTATTTGCGAAATTTCCCTTATAAAACATAATAACACATTTTTTTAAAAAAATGTAGTCTTACCTATTAAAGAAACCTTAAATATCTGTTACAGATCAGGACAAGAACAAATGAATATTCATCATTTTTACAAAAATTCACATTAATACCTGGGTATAAGTATAAAAGCCCCGGGTTGCAATGTATTTACACTGCAGCCCGAGGCTTTGTTAGATTTACATATGGTTTATTTCAGATAATCACCCAAGTTACTGTTCACCATCTCGTCATATGACGGAATACCTTCCACAACAATCTGTTTGTCTTCGCTGCTGTTATTGTTGAATGCATCGATATAAGCACTGATGCCTGCAAGATGACGACCAACACGAAGTTCTATAGGGAAGTTGCCGGAGCTATAGTCAACATACAGAAGTCCCAGATCATAAGCGATCTCGTAACAAGGATCTGCACCGGTTTTTACTAAATCTTCATCTGTATAACCACGCAGACGTCCCTGACTTGGGTTTCCGGTCTCCATTAACAGTGCATAGGTATTGGTAAAATCACCAAGCTCGCGGTGAGTCAGACCATGTAATGTAACCGGTGACGGCTCAAGACTCATGGAAATGCCCTCTAACTCAAGATTCAAAACTCCCTCAGATGCGATGGCCGAAGCACGCTCATGCGCTACTGTAGCATTGTTTACGGCATACTCTGGGCTTGACTCATGAAGGTCAATTTCCATATCAATATTTAGGGTATTGATCATGTTGGTTACGGCATAAGCAACCTGCTCAGATAATGTACCATCCTCGACTCCCGGATAGCAGCGGTTCAAGTTACGAGTCTCTGAACCGGAAAGACTCTGACCAGAAGACTTATGAGTGTAAATATCCGGATCCGGCCACTGATCAATCGGGTTGGTGGCACGGGAGCCGTACTGGAAAGTTCTTGTCTCACCATCTTTTGTGGTAAAATGCATATACTGTGGTGAACCATCTAGAGGATCATTGTGTGTCAAAGCAGAATTATTGATATTTGGAATCACATAGATAGTTCCGGCTTCAACTTTTGCATTTTCCTCCAGAATAATGCCGGCCATGTGACCTGATGGTTCGTTGGCATGGGTGCTTCCCAGAACAACAAGGGATCCACCCTCCTTCTCACCTTTCAGTACATATACATCGGAATCCCCGATGGTTCCTTCAAGATTCGGATTATAACGGCTCAGTTTAAATACTTCAGTAACATTTTCACCTGTCACGATATCTTCCTTGAAATGGCGCTTTGTATAAAAACTTGTACCTGCAATACCACCCACAATAGCAGCACAAACCAGGACGGCGACAGCAGACAGATACGTTTTCTTCATATTCATTCTATTCACCCTCCCTACTTGATCAGGAAGATGCGCAGCAGCAGCGGAATTAATATCATAGCTGCGTTGATCTGATCAACCAGGCGTTCTTCCTTAAAAATCATGTTGTACAGTGTACTTACGAAAACCAGAAGGGCGATAGCTAAATAAATGATTGTGATAATACTCATATTGCAGTCCCTCCTTTAAAACAGCCCGGCAATCAGCTTGGATTTTGCCAGGAAGAAGCAGGCATAAACCAGCAGAATGATAATAGGCAGAATACAACGCTTCAAAATCTGTGTATAATTCTTCACACCTGTAACCTGTGCAGCAAACAGTCCAGCAAGAGCTGTCGGAGGCATCATATCACCAACAGACGCAATCAGGCTGATTGCAGCTAAAACTACAACAGAATTTCCACCTAAAAGTGAAGCGTAAATATAAGCAAATGGAACACCTAGAACTGAGCATGCACCATAAGAAGAAACTGCACCGAACAGTGGAATGCTGATTGCACAAGCTAAAAGCCACAACACACTTGGCAGACGCAGGCAGCTAATAACTACCAGGCCACGGACACCTGTCGCAGTCATTACCTCGATGAACATACCAACGCCCATCAAGATACCCATAACCGGAGCTGCTGTACGGATAGCTTCCGGAACAGCAGTCAGCACATTGATCTTCTTTCCGGTAAAAAGTCCAACCACAGCACTGATAAGGAACATAAGAGGCATACCAATATCTTCGCCCAATTTAAACACCTTAAAAATAACCATTAAAATTACCAGAACCAGAAGTGGCAGATAGATGCGTGCACCATACTGTTTACGGATTTCATCCTGATCCTTTAAAGCCGGTTTCAGTTTTTCATAGTCCATGTGACGAGCCTGCTTATAGCCGAGCATAAGCACGAACAGGATCGCTAACGGGAAAGTAATAAGTGCCAGCGGACCCTCAAAACCAACGTAAGGAACATCAATACCGGCACAGATGATTAATGCAGCGGTATTTACAGGTGGTGCTATCATACCAAGCAGAGCGCCCATAGCAATGATAGATCCTGATGTAACAGCATCAATTCCCATCAGTGTAAGAACAGGTGCCATAATAGATCCTGCTGACAGAACTGCTGCAGTTGAAGAACCGGTGATCATGCCCGGGAACATGATGATGAGCATGATTAAAACCAGCAAAATTGCCGGAAAACGATGGAATTTCTCAATAATAAGGCTGCTTAGGGCATCCAAAGCACCGGATCCCTCAATGACCTTCATGAAAATCATGGCACAGCCAATTGTCAGAATGGTATCGACATAACCGAACTCGCCCTCTACCATCATACGGATGGTTTCAGTTCCGAGACCGCCCTCAATAGCACCACATAGTGCCGCCACCAGCATTGATACACCAACAGGCAGCTTGAGTGCAAAGCAACCGATCATGAAAACACCGACCATCACAACAAAAGTGATCACGTAAGGTGTCATAATGATGTTCTCCTCTTTAAAATCGCTGCGGCCTATTTAAGGAAGGCCGCAGGTTAGTTTAGTTGTTAAGTAACTCCTACAGACCAAATGCAGTCTTTAAAGCACCAAGAGCACCGGCTGTATTATCTACATAGAGTGCAGGTGTTCCGTTGCCGGATAAGATACCTGCCATCAGGCCGTCAGTATCACCCTCTGAAACTACGATAGCAGCGTCACAGCCTTCGAATGCCGGATTGATAAAGCTGTCAGATAATGTACCGCGGCGAGCGGATCCACCGGTGTGCAGTGCAAGAACTGTGATGCCTTTTTCCTTTGCAGCAGCAAGAAGCTCGTCAGTACGTGCAAGCTCCTGGTCAGCGTCGATTCCGGCAGCACCAAGTCCTTTAGAAGAACCGCCTACGGCAAGAATCAGAGTTTTGCAGTCATCCGGAAGCTCTTCGCCGGTAATGCTCTTATTCATAGTCACTTCAATTCCTGCCTTTGTGCAAAGTGTATTTGCAATGTCTACATCAGCGCTCTGGCCAATACTGGTCAGAACAGCCGGAGTAGTGCACATTCCTGCACTGATCTCAGTCAGTTCAGTTGCAGCACCTGCTGCTGTAGTTTCTGCTGAAGCTGCTGCTGCCGTAGTTGTTGCAGTATCAGATGTACTGGAGCCTCCACAAGCAGCCAAAGAAAGTGATAAAGCACCAGCCGCAATAAAGGTAACAAATTTCTTCATAATCTTATATCTCCTTTTCCTATCTTATAACTGCCCGCTCCCACAAAAGGAAACGGGCAGCATTATTGATCAATATTTATTATTAGTATGCCAGAGCCTTACCATCACGACGAGGATCTGCACCAGCTCGAAGTGTTCCGTCCTTGCCTATAGAGATACCCTGTACACCACCGAAGAACAACTGCCATTCTCCCTTATCTGTAACTTCATGTCCGCGATCCTGAAGTTCTTTTGCAACTTCCTCAGTGATCGGGTTTACACCGCCGGACTCATAGCAGATATTTTCTGATGCGTTATCGTAGATACGAGCACAGTCAATAGCATCCTGAATATCCATATCGTAGTCGATCATACGCTCGATAACCTGAGCGATTGTAGGGAAGATACGTGTAGCTCCCGGGCTGCCGATGGTCATATATGGAGAGCCATCCGGATATAATACGATAGACGGGCTCATACTGGACAACGGGCGTTTTCCGCCTTCTGCACAGTTTACACTCTCAGGATCAGCTGAGAAATCATCCATTTCATCGTTCATAACAAATCCATAGCCAGGAACGCCAACCTTGGAACCAAAACCGTAGTTAATAGTCTTGGTGCAAGCTACCATGTTGCCCCACTGGTCAACAACTGAAAAGCTTGTAGTTGCATAGTGCTCTAACTCTTCCGGCTCTACAGCTACGTAGCTTCCGCTCTGGTCAGTGATCTCACTGTAACGTTTTGCAGCATACTCCTTGCTTGTAAGCTGTGCTAACGGAACTTCAGCAAAATCTGTATCTGCCATATACTGTGCACGGTCTGCGAAGGCAATCTTGAAAGCCTCTGAGAAACGGTGTACATACTCTGCACTGTTTACACCGATTGTGTCCATATCATCGTAGTTTTCGAGAATGTTCAGAATCTCTACCAGGTGTGTACCGCCTGAAGATGCCGGTGGCAGAGAATAGATGGTGTAATCTTTATACTGGCCAACAACTGGCTCACGAACCTTTATTTCATAATTTGCAAGATCTTCCATAGTCATGTTGCCGCCCCATTCTGCAACAGCATCAACCATAGCCTGTGCCATATCTCCGGTATAGAAAGCGTCTTTACCACCGTCAGCGATCAACTGAAGTGTATTTGCCAGATCCGGGTTTTTGATTACATCGCCAACCTCATAAGGCAGACCGCTCTCATCAAGGTAGATATCGCTGAGTGTCTCATTTGCAGCAATACCTGTATATTCGCTGTCTAACTCTTCCTTAAAGGTAACTCCGACTACATAGCCGTTATTCGCTGTGTCAATAGCCGGCTGGAAGATCTGCTGACGACTAACAGCATCTGAACCGTAATTTTCAAGCAAATACTCGAAACCGGCAACTTCTCCAGGTACAGCTACCGACAGACCGCCGATAACGCTCTTATCACCCAGATTGTTCACACCGTCAAGGCTAAACTGCTCCATCTCTCCATTTTCATCAAGCCACATCTGTGCATTGGCAGCTGCAGGTGCTGTCTCACGGAAATCAATGACACTTACCTTTTTATCCTCGGCACTGTAAATAGTCATGAATCCGCCACCGCCAAGACCTGAGAAGTACGGTTCAGCCACGCCAAGAGTATAAGCTACAGCAGCAGCCGCATCAAAAGCATTTCCGCCCTCTTTTAAGATCTCCAAACCTGCCTTGCTGGCATACCAGTTACAGGAAGCAACAGCACCGTTTTCACCTGTAGCATCACGGTCATCACGCTTTTTCTCAAGATTTTCATCATAAGGCAGCCAGACATCTGCACCGACTGTCTCTTTAGCGGAAACCGTCTCGGTAACAGCTTCACTGCTTGCAGTTGTAGTTGTTGAAGAAGCAGCCTGGCAGGCAGTCAGCGATGCCGCCAGACTTAGTGCAACCGTGCTTCTTGCAACAAGACGCTTAGATCTTTTCATAGTCATCCTCCTTAAATAAAGTTTGTGTAAAAATTTCTGTAGGAATACGTAAATTATATAAATTTTTTATAAACAAGTCTATTTTTTCTCATATTTATCTCAGAAAGTTAAAAAGAAAAAGCTCCACCTCATTTTCACAAGGTAAAGCTTTCTGGTCATATTAGTAGATGCTTACATACTTTCTACACGTCTAAATAACTGACGTGGACGGCCTACTTTGCCGTAAATATTTACCATTTCCACCTTTTTATTCTGAATCAGATACTGTAGGTAGCGATACACCGTCTGATAGGCAAGGCCACTGATTTTGGCCACTTCGTTTACCGTCATATAGTCCTCGCCTTCTTTTAACGAATCTAGTACCAGCTGCATCGTGGCCTCACTTAACCCTTTGGCCAAAGTTACTTGATTTTGATGTTCTCTCTCTAAAAGGCGTAAATGCAGCTTGATACGGCTGATAATATCAGGAGCTTTTATTGGTTTCAAGGCAAAATCACTGGCACCGGCCTGCAAAAACTGATCGGCCACCTCCTGACTTTCATCGATTGTAAACACAATAATGGGCAATGTCCGCGAAAGTGCACGAAGTTTTCGAACCCCTTCAACACCATTGATTCCCGGCATGTGATAGTCGATCAGCACAATATCTGGTTTATGTAAAGAAAACTGCTTAAGTCCTTCTCTAACATTTGATGCACTGCATGCCTCCCAGCCCTGCATGTGAAAAAGCTCGCCCAATGCAAAGCGTATATTTTCTTCATCGTCAATGGAAAGTATCGTTATCTTTCGTTCCATTTTCTAACACCTCCGGTAAAAATATGATGAATTTCGTGCCCTTTCCAGGCTGGCTTTCCGATATAACCGAGCCATCCATAGCTTCTACAGTTTGTTTCACAAAGGCAAGTCCAAGTCCGCTTGAGCCTGATCCGGAAACTCCCCGCTCCCACATGGCATTCTGCTGCTGTTCGGTCATCCCGCAGCCATTATCCGAAACAGAAAATGTAATATAAAATGTATTTTCAAGAAGCCTTGACCGAACTCTGAGCCAGATAATAAGTTCCTGCCCCTCTTTAGCTGCTTTTGCACCGTTGTGAATCAGATTGACCAAAACACGGGTAAAGAGAATACTGTTAACGTTTACTTTGGCATCCGGCACCTCATTGTCAATATGAATATTGGCCGCATAACTTTCCACCGATACCTGTGCCAGTGCCATATCTAAAAGACGCTTGGTATCGTTGGGACTATATTTATTTTCATATAAGATCTCTGAAATCATGTTGCTCATCCGATCCATCTGGTTATCGATGCGGCTTAGATATTCGATTTCTTTTTCTCTCCCGTCAGTCTCACATTGCATTTTTAAAATATCCACTAAAGTCTGCGTACTGGTCAGAGGCGATTTCAGATCATGCACCAGATATTTCATCTCCTGATATGTACGATTCTGCATTTCCAGCAGCATAGTACGATTCTGCATGGTCTGTGTTTTTTCTTTTTCCTGTGACAGGCGTCTGATATTATTTTCGTCCCGAAGCTGAAAGAAAATAATCACCGCAAACAAGGCCACAACAAGAATCCCCACAGTTCCCATAACATTTAAAAGAGAATTGGCCTCCAGCACTTCTGCAATCAGCTTGATATCATAACTGGTCTCGCCACGTCCCACAGGCAATCCATTCATCATGGGCATAATATCCAGAAACTGAAACGCTATGGTGAAAATCAAAAGCATCAGTGTTTTCTTTGTCAATGAGATATACTGATAATCCAATCTGCGAAAAAGTGCCACACATGAACTCAAAAGCAGGGCTGGCAGGCCAAAATCGTAGCGAATGCCGTGCACCAAGTAAATCCCTTCATATACAAGCGGCAGAATCATCAAAATCATGCATATATTTAGTATCCAGCTTTTTTTACCCAGACGGTAAAGTTCCACAGACTCTGCGATATAATATATTCCTATATAG
>CAVKOQ010000081.1:0-12777 GCA_963657995.1 bacterium | reverse complement strand
GACGGATATTCCGTGGACGCTCTCCACTGTGTCACTCTGTTGGTCGTTGTGTGCTTTCTATATTTAATAGCTCTTCTCTCACTCACAAAATTTTCTTGCAGAGCATATACAGTATGTCGTATGCTGATGAATTCTTAGTTTCTAAAACATCTTTTTGCGGATAATACTTTTTGGCATTCAACAAAACCGCATTTTACGGTTTTGTCTTGTCCGGTATTAGTATGTCGATGCATTTCTTCAAAAATAAAAAAGCACAGACCACATTTTCAGCAGTCCGTGCTTTCCTTGACTTATGCCTGGCCATCGATGGGCTGGACGTCGGCATTTTTGAATATATGTATGGCGAATTACTGGATATCTTCTAGAACAGCGCAAAAGGCCAGCTAATCAATTGCCAGAGCGTTCCGAAAAGCTGGAAGTATTTGGAATGAATGAAAAAGCAGTTACGATACCACTAACCACAGGATTTAAAATTGTATAGTCTCCTTGCTATCATGCAAGACCTCATCATTTCTACCATTGTATATATAACAAGGGCGACAAGCCTAATTCATAAGTTTATCGCCTTTGATTATCATAAAATAATCTTAATTGCAGATTTCCTACCCTGCTTTTGCTTTATTTGCCATCCAGTCTATTTGCGTCATCATTTCCAATAACCACGTCTTTCGCTGTCCGAACCTGGCATAGTGAATGAAACCTGTTCTTTACTTTTCGTCTACTCATAAAATCCGGTTGCCGGAATCACGCAGCGGCAATTTCGGATACTGTTCCGAACGGATACCTTCGTTGTGGCTGTTTCCACCCGAGCATTGATAAGCAGGCCGTCATGATATGGTGACGTAAAGCCCCAGTGCATCTGTTCTGCACAGCTTCCCGTGCCACCAGTCAAAACGAGCGCCAAATCAGTCGGACGCACATCGCCTGTCCGCACTTTCAGCTTTGACTCATTAATTCCCTGGCAAATCTTCCAGATTTCACTCCACATCCCGTCATCTACATAATATCTTCCGAACATAAATTCCTCCTACACTAGCATGACCCATTTACATGCTTCCAGGTAAAATATCAGCTTAAATTGCCGGATCAGTCCACCGACAACTGCTTCACATCCATATTTCCGGCTCGGGATACCGGAAAAGTTCTTGTCTTCCGTATACTTTAGATGAGTATAAGGGATATGCGCAGCTTGCCGCGCAGAAGGCTTTTGATTTATTTTAGAAGAAAGAAAGCTATTTCTTGCTATTTGAGTCAAATTGGTGTATAATTGTTTCAAAGAAAGGAGATGCTTGCAATGAAAACCATCAGTATCAGATTAGAGGATTCTATTTACGAAGAACTGGGTGCGATGCTTGATGCAATGGGTCAAACAAAGCAGACTTTTTATGAAACCTTTACCAGAACTGCATTAAGAGAAAGAAGCATTCCGTTCATTATCAAGGCACCGCTTTCAGATACACACGCAAATAACAATAGCAAGGTAGAAGCTTTCGCAAGACTTGAGGCATCCAGAAAGGCTGCTACAGAGACAATCGATTATGATGCTGAAAGGGAGGAAGCGATGAATGAGAAATTCGGTATTATTGATTGATACAAACATCCTTCTGAATTACATCACGAACCGCGAAGATCCGTATCTTGAACAGTCTGTGGAAATTGTAAGAAAGTGTGCAATTGGTGAATGTACTGGTTACATTGCTTTCCATACGCTTTCCACTCTTTGGTATGTGCTAAGAAAACGCAATGACAGTGTTCGCAGACAAAATCTAAAAGATATATGCGAAATTTTCACTGTCGCAACCGCATCACAGACAGAGATCATTGATGCAATTGAAAAAGATTCCTTCAAGGATTTCGAAGATTGTCTGCAGGATAAATGTGCAAAGGATGTTGGAGCTGATTACATTATCACCTGCAATGTGAGAGATTTTGAAAATTCTGAGGTTCCGGCGATTACACCAGATGATTTTATAAAATTATACAGATAAAGATAAAAAAATGATTAAAGCATCTATCAAAAATGGTAGGTGCTTTTCTTATGGCCAAATTTAGGAAAAGTGGAGTCTTATGACCGGAAACAGGATTAAGGGTATCACTGTCGAAATCGGTGGGAATTCTCCAAAACTTCAGACAGCCTTAAAGGGTGTCAATTCAGAAATTAAGAATACGCAGAATCAGCTAAAGGATGTCGAAAAACTCCTGAAACTGGATCCAGGCACCATTTGGAGAAATACTTGAAGAAGATTCTGAAACACAAGGTGGGAAGACTTCGATAAAACCCGATCAGTATGCTGAAAACAATCCTATTCGGATTTATAACAAATGGATACGTCTCTCTTCGTGAGCTGGAAGACAGTTACAAAGTTTTTTCATTTATATTTTTCCTGTATTGCCCGGTCCATGTCTGCGATACTGTGTGCGTCCAAACCGGTTACAGTAACCACTCCTGCTGCCGTTGCCAGTTTCCAGAACTCCGGCCAGTATTGTTTTTTTCTTTTCATGGATGATACGTTCTGCTCCAAAGGAATATGATGTCTGGCAGCAGAATCAATGATACGTCCTGAAAGTTTCTCCATTCCGGCATCCCAAGTTTTCTTCCTTCTGAAAATTCGGTCTGGATGAGCTACTATATCAAAATATCCCGTTTCAATTCCCTGAATGATGGCTTTACCAAGAGCCTGATCCTCATAATCATGTAAATGCTCTTTATCCCATTCGAATGTATAGCCGCCGGATTCCTCATCCTCCGCCATGTGCTGACCTAGCAGAAGGAAATCCAAACGACCGTCCTGACGGAGTTTCTGATAGTAACCAGCTTTATCGAACGATGGAAAATATTCGATTTCCAATCCCACCTGGACGCGTATCTGATTTATATATTTTTGCTTCAGACTCCTGACTGTTTCCAAGTACTCATCCAACATATCATAATTCATCCTGCCGCCAAACGGATTCCTTGGAAATGGAGCATGATCAGAAAACCAGATTGCGTCTGCTCTCATCTCAATAGCCTTCAGGATGTATTCTTCATCCGGTATATTTTCCGCATGACCGCACCGATATGTGTGGATGTGAAAACAGTCATTTTTTTCTGGTAAAATCATTCTATAATCCTCCTGAAACAGATTTTTTAGGTAATAGAGAAACCATATAGAAGAATAGAAATCCAATTGCATTTTGGGTAAAGGGAACGAACTACAATAACCGTCTTTTGGGCTTCATCAATCGTATAAAAGCAAGATAATTATTGATTACTGTGAAGCGAATCCCCCAGCCGACCAATATCGGATCATCCACCAGTTTAAACTTTTGTGGAAAATAGGATAATGCATTGATCTACTCAATTGCACTATCCAAAAGCTTATCGGTGGTGATTCCTCATATCAGTCATTGCCTCAGAAAACGGTCATATATTTCCTGATGCAACATCATTCAAGTTCTCTTTTCTTCTCCTATAACTTTTATTATCATAGACAAAATCAAATATAATGTGTATAATAGTACACGTTATTGAAAGGATACGTAATGATGAAAAAAGCACTTTGCAACATTTTACCCGGAACAGAAAAAATCTTACAGACGATGGGCGAACAAATCAAACTGGCAAGACTTAGGCGTCAACTTTCAGCGGAGCTCGTTGCAGAACGTGCCGGTATCAGTCGGTCCACTTTATGGAAAATTGAGAATGGAAATCCTGCTGTTGCCATGGGCTCATATGCTGCTGCACTCCATGCCCTGAACGGTATGGACGTAGACTTGCTTCTTGTGGCTAAAGATGACGCTTTAGGAAGGCGGATGCAGGACTTAGGGCTGATTACTAAAAACCGTGCTCCAAAGAGGAAAAAAACATCACCATCAACATAAATCTCACTTGATTTTAAATAAAAAGTTTGAGGCAGAACTCTGAAAAACTCCGCCTCAAATTCACTTATTATGTTCATACCCAAGTCTCAATGTAATCAGCGCATCATCCGTAATCTCATCATCGTCCCGGTAAACGTATTCGCGTATCACGGTTACGAGATTTTCTCCTGCTGCGATAAAAACTGCCTCCGGAATATTTTTAATTACATATGAAACCTTTTGTCCGAGAAGAATTTCCGGCAGCACCGCCCCGGCTTTTCGGTAACTCATGCCAATGGCCGCTGTCAGTTCATTGGTATTGATCAGCTTTGCAGGCGGCGTAAAAATCGGTGTTTTCAGCTTTACGGACTGTACCGTAAGTTCATGAACCACTGCGTTCTACCTCCCTAACGTTACAGCTTCAGGCTCTTTTCTTTCGATCATGCATGCCTCTAAATAAGCATCAACAGCACCGTGAAAATCAGCCACGAGTTCTTCAATGTTTTGCCCTTCGTATGAAATCAACGAACAAATCCCCATGACTTTACCGAAAAGAACCTCATCCTCTTCTGAAATCCCGACGCTTCCAACATATCCTTTGTACTAAATCTCTCTTTCCATACTTCGTTGCAATTACACACCCTAAAAATTGATCTCCCCATCAAATATCAGACCGCACTTACAGCTGACTGTCGTGCGCTCGCCTCTCGGGGTTGTTGTGATTACCGGACTGGTACCACATTTCGGACACACTACGGTGGTTGTTCCTGTCAGTCTGATTTCTCTCCGCGCTTTCTTCGCCAGCATCATCGATTCTGGAGAAAGTGGGCGTATCATTTTTTCACTATCCATAAAATATCCTCCCTTTAATCATCCTTATTTACTGCTTTCAAATCAACCGTAAAGTTGCATTCCGGATAACCACTGCAGCCGTAATAGTCTATGAATTTCCCATGTCGGATAACCAGTGGCCGGCCGCATTTTGGGCAAATGTCATTTTGAATTTGTGACTCTTCACGTGCATCGTTTTCCATCCCATCCAGTACATGATCCATTGCTGCCGTTGTATGCAGGCGTGTGCATTCTCCAATTGTCTCTGCCAATTTTTTCACTGCCGTTGGATGAATAAGCTCTTTTGTATAGCAATTCTGGATTGTATCACGCAGTTTTGCGTATCGGGTAACGGTTGCGTTTCCGCTTTCAACCTTTAAATCGGTTTCATCTGGGAATACAACGATGGAGTAGATCGGCATCTTTGGGAACCGTTCATACGTCAAAAAGCTCTGCATGGCTTCCATGCGGATATCGTTTTTAAGAACCGGATTTGGGAAGCTGCATTCTTGGTTAAGGATGTGCTGTGTCCACTCTTCCGCATCTTTTGACCCAGTAATTTTACCTTTCAGCTTCTGCACTGTTATCAAAAAAATGCCGTATACCGATACCACAATATGGTCAATATCAATGTCTCTTCCCTCCGCATCTATATAGGGTAGAAACACATAGTTAAAGACCGTATATTTCTTTTGGTCCAGCTGACGCAAAATAGCATAAACTCCTGTCGTGCCGGATGTATCTGTGCTTTTTGATTTGAATTTCCAAATCATAATCAGTAGAAAAAGGGCACTCAAAACCGTTCCCCATTTAATAAAATCATTCATCGTTGCTTACGTTTCCTCCGTTTCTCCCGAATTTGTCCAATGTTTCAAAAACCACTCCTGCAGCTCTTCCGTAGTATGGCAGCGTTCCCTAACTTCCGCGTGATCCTCATACCATCCACGCCTATGCTCTTTGTATTTATCCATGGTCAACAGCCTGAAATGATAAGTTCCACCGCGGGTGCCCATCACGGAATCGTCGCAGCGGAAAATAAATTCACGTTCTCCGTCCTGCACGATTTCTCCGGTCAGACGCCAGACTCCGCTCCATGGCGGGCCAAAATTTCCGGGGACCATGAAGCACAATCTTCCGTCCCTTTCGATATAAGGGGACACGGCGATATTCTCCGTCCCTGGTAAATACGGCATGTCAAACCAATAAACTTTTTCTCTTTCCATGTCCCCTCCTCATTAGCTTCTCTTAAATTTCGTCGTCATCCTCATCATATTTAGCCTGTTCTGTGAGGCTTGCGGCAAGGAGTGTCGCGCGCATTCCCTGCAGCCATTCTTCATTCGCAAGGCAGACAGCCGGACTGCAGTGCTCATTAAACATACACACTTCACAGATTATCTGGTTAATTGCCTGCATTCGGAGTTCTTCATCTGTCGGCACATGGTAATCATCCACCTTTGCGATCATTTCAGGGTTACACAAACCGAATGAAATCTGAAGGCCGTTTCTGGTCTTTAAATAGCGGTAAATGTCTGCCCAGAACTTCACGCATTCGCCCACCTTATATCCGTTAAATGGTTCCAGTTCCATCCATACGTGGTCTTCCTTGTCGCTGAAACACTCACCACTTGGATACTCTCCCGAAATCATAATCCGGCTAAATAGGATTTTTCCATTTTTCGTATCGATTCGCTCAATCTGACCATAGTATTCACAGAAATATTGACCATAGTAGCAGTATGCGAAAGCACGTCTTTGGCTGTTTCTGGAATTAAACAGGGCATCCAGATATTCTTTCCAGGTAAGATGTTCACCCCGTTTGATATCTTTCATGGCGTCCCTGTCCAGATCCAGGATACCAAAATCCGTGGTAACAATCCCGCTTTCCCACTGTGATACCTCACGGTCGAACCGTTCCCGGTCCGTCATTTTTCTCTTTGGTTTTCCTTCAATTTCTTCCCACATTGCCTCTGCATGTTCATCGTAGTTGCTCATAGCTTCTACCTCCAATTATTGATAAGTGCTGCAAAATTGCAGCCTGACATATCAATGAAACAGGGCTTATGGCTATTTTGAAGGTACGTTTTTCTTAACAAATTCCCGGTACTCATCCCTGATCAGTGCATAGGAAATCAGATTTTTAATCAGGCTCATAACTTCCGGATCATCCAGATTCCAGAGCCGCTCATTCGTAAGTTTTCCAAGAAAGAATTGTTTTCCGGAGATCAATTCCGGTGCACGGTCTTCCACAAATGTTCGGAGCTCATCCACCTTTCCGGAGCCGATTTTCCCGACTGCGATACGTCCATGATGATAAAAGAAGCACTTCTCCCCTACTACACGGACATTGTCATCCAGAACAAGCTGCAGGGCGTGATGAGCGGATTTTTCATTATCGATCGCCACATTCAAGACGGTTTTATTTACGTCCTGATGTGCCCATGTGACGTAAATACTCATTCCAATTGATACGATTTCCGTACTGCCCTCATACTCCACCAGGAACGAGCGGTATGCTCCGGAGAATTTTCCTCCGGCTGCGTTCCCGTATTCAAGAAGACGCACACCGAGATCTTCCTTCATGACAAAAAGGCCATAATCTCCCGCCGGGAATTTATGCTCCGGATAAAGCAGGCATTCCCAAAGGTTTGTTGCCGCTTTAAGAATTGGCTCCGGCGTGGCATCTCCCATATCTGCCCAGATATAATCCTGCCAGCCGTTTTCATTCATGATTTCTTTCCAGGTAAGCCGCTGAGGCACGTCCAATGGTTTTAAATATGTATACTCGCCCTGAAGAATCTTCTCATATGGCGGCAGTCCATCAATCGGTTGGTATTCCCCGGACTCTACATCGTAATGATAGCAGAACGTCTTAGCTCCGTTTGTCATGACCATGTAATAGCATCCCAGTTTTTCGGAATAATCTACCATCTGGTCCGATGTTTTTAACCCCAGAAGCACCCCCGGCGCCTTGCATTCAATCACAACAAGGGGATGGATCAGGCCGTCCTTCTTAGAAAACGCATCCACAATAATATCAGCTCTGCGTTTGGTTTTTACTCCGTAAGCGGATAAGTTCTCTTCCACCCGGATCATATCTGCAGGCACTTCACATTCCCGTAAAAGCCACTGGATCACCTGCTGACGGACGGTTTCCTCCGGCGTGATATAAATCAGTTTCTGCCGGATCGGATCCAGGTAGCACTCCCTGTTATTCCGCCGGAAAACAGGAGGCAGTTTTTCTTTCGTAAAATCCATCGCTTACTATGCCTTTCTGTTTTTAATGCTTTTCTTCTGTGCTGTCGCCTGGTAACTCCAGTCGATCAGATTTTTGATGGTCTCATCATTTTCTGAGCCTGCAAGTAAAATCGAAAGCCAATTTTCCTTGTTCATATGGTACGCCGGATAAAATCCTTGCTGTTGCCGCAGATAACTGGAAAGGACAGGGTCACATTTGACATTCATGATTTCGACCTGTTCTCCAGGCGAAATCCCCAGCTTACCTCCATCTATCGTCATGATGAGCCCGTACCATTTGTTGTTATCGGCATGACGGAGAACCGCATTATTGTCGTTCCAGGGATAATCCGGTGCCGTATGGTATTGCCTGCTGCAATATTCCAATACTTCTTTCATGAAAGAGAACTTCAAGTACGGTTCCAGAAAATCGGATACATAAAAGGACTCTTCGCCATTGATAACCTTCTCCAGCTCTTCGATAACGCCACACAGTTCCCACGTTAAAAGGCATGGATCGGTATATTCCTGCGGGCCCTCAGAATCTGAATATGTAATCTTGATCATGAGCCAGTTGGCATCATAATCATCTTCATCATCTGGTTTTTCCCATGGGTATTGATAGCTGTCGATATCAAATACGATTTCTTTATCCTGATTACGGATGTTCATAGTCTGGCCTCTTTTCTCCCGTATTATTGATCTTTCCGGTAATTATAATAATCTTCCTCTGAGATATCTAGTCTTTTGCAAAGCTCACTTGTGCACTTATATAATTCTTCACGGCGGGTTTTATTGTCCGGATATATCTGATTTTTCACCACACAGGTTTCGTAAGCGCACAGTAATTCCAAGTTGTTCATGATCTGATATCGATTTGGTCTTCCCATTCTGTATACCTCTCTTAGTGTTTCGTCTGATTGGACGGCAAACATCTTCATTGCCATGTATTCGGTTGCGGTAATAGGTTAAATTACCCCGTTATTTTCTTTATTTTATCAATTCCGCGAAGGATATGCCGATTGCAGCCATTATCCCAGTCAACGATGAGACCACCATTTTCTTCCACACCACGGACCGTGCCACAGGTGCCGATCGGCAGTTCTTCTGGTTTATCTGTTTTAATAAGTTCAATTCTGGTGCCGTCCGGATATGCAAGTTTCAGCCTCTTAACAATAATTTCTTCTGCGTACATCAAAAACCTTCCTGTCTACTTTGCTGTCAATTCCTGATACATTTTCATCAGCGCGGCTACACAGCTACTTTCCGTAGTAGTTTTAATATCAAAACCATACGCCTGCATAACTGCCTTGTCGTTTTGCTGATGAGCTTTCCGAAGCTCCGGCGGCATGGTCAACTCATCATAAAGATCTGCAAGGCTGCTGCCCGGGTAAAGCGCACGGGCATCCAAAATTGCCTGGGCCGTCTGCTCAATCTTTAGCTTCTGCTGTTCGGTCGGTGTTGGCCATGGGAAGTTGTTATAAACAACATTCACAGAATAACTATAGTCACTCTTCAACCTCCCACATACAGTTCTTACCCAAGCCATATGAACATTTGATGTTAATATACCAAAATGAAATAAAGATACGTCTGGCACAAACCTAACTTTATTTGAGCAAATCATTTCCATACCAGCATATCCAATAGGAATATATCTTCTTTTTTCTGATGATACCTCTGGAATAATTAAAAAGTTTCCTGTTGGCTGTTTGATTTCCATAAACAAAGTAGGGGTTTCTGCACACGCCCTCGTTGCCGCCTTCGTACTATTTATTCTGAATTCTTTTACTGCATTTACTCTTTTTATACACTCGGGCATTGTTCGTAATACTTTTGGTGAACATTCCTTCAACCATAAACACCAACGATGATATCCGTTTATAAAATCCTCTGAACCAACATATCTTTTAATAAATGGAGCCGCATTAGGTTCCCTACTTAATAAATCGTTTTTCTCTTCATCTGTCAGTATGAAATTTCCGCCATCTACAGGCTTACCACCACTACTCATTTTAGGTACAGGACATAAAGCTTTTGTTCTGCTTTCGACAAAAACATTTGGTGCATCAATAAGATAAGCATTAATGTTATTAACTTCTTTAAATCTACCATCGGTATATATTTTTTTAGAATCGTGCATACTGGCTACACTAAATCCAATTATTACACAGTGAACATGTGCTTTTAAACTGGCTTCACTATCCCACCTAAACGTACGATACGCAAAGTCAATATGAATTCCAAACCGCTCAAATAACGGTTTCCAGATATTGGCAACTTGTTCTCCTTGTGTAATAGAGTTTGTTGATACAAGTGCTGTTCGTATATTGGTTCCTTGCATAAACATTGATGCCTTAAAGTACCATCCGGAAACATAGTCAATTTTCCCTGCCGCTTTATATGCTTTCCCACTTTCATCTACAAATACGGATAATATATCTTCCTTCTGTGATTTATTTTGAAGAGAATATCCCACAAAAGGCGGATTACCCATAATATAATTTACTTGATACTTCGGCACAACATCTTCCCAGTTAATCTGCAATGCATTGCCCTCAGCAATAAAAGCATTGGTTTTCAATGGAAGGAAATCCAAGGACATCAGAACGATAGCCTCCGTCTCCTTCATCATCTGGCTTTCCGCAATCCAGAGAGCTGTCTTTGCAACGGTAACCGCAAAATCGTTGATTTCGATTCCATAAAACTGCGAAATGGACACCTGAATAGGGTTTACATCCTCAAAACCAAACCGAATCTGTCCCTTCTGAAGCTCTGACAACACTTTGTTTTCCAGCCGACGGATACTGATATATGTCTCGGTCAAAAAGTTTCCGGAGCCGCAGGCTGGGTCCAGGAATACCAGGCCAGCCAGCTTTCTTTGGAAATCTTTTAACTGACGTTCTCTCGTCCGTTCCACGGTTACATCGCATATTTTCTGAAATTCAGCCTTTAATTCATCCAAAAACAGTGGGTCGATAACCTTATGAATATTCTCGATGGACGTATAATGCATACCGCCGGAACGACGTGTCTCGGGGTTCAAGGTACTCTCAAATACCGCGCCAAAGATGGTAGGACTGATCTCTGACCAGTCGAAATCCTCACTTGCCTTTTCAAGAAGTAAATCTCGGATTTCATCCGTAAATGGCGGGATTTCAATTGCTTCATCCGCAAATAATCCACCGTTCACATACGGAAATGCAGCCAGGGTAGGATTGTCATCTTTCAGGTACGGGTCACGTTCTTCCACCTTTGTATCCAAAATGCGGAACAGTTCCACCAGTGCTTTTCTCGTGCCACGGGAGTCAAATTCTGCAAGGTAATCGTGGAACATACCATGATGGCCGAAAATGCCGGCATCTTCCGCATACAGGCAGAATACCAGACGTACACAGAGGATGTTCAAGCTGCGCAAGGTATGCTCCGCAGTAGGGTCAGCATACTGTTTAATCAGCGCGTCATACAGCTTTCCTACGATATCTCCGGCCGCAATAGATACTTCCATTTCACGCTTCAGATGCTCGTTGCCAGAATCAACCAGAAACTGCAGACGGTAATACTCCTTTTCCAGGTCTTTCAGCAGTATTTTCTCCGGTTCACCGCCCGGCTTTTCCATATCATATACGTTAAATTCTCCAAAGTTGCAGGTCACAACCCAGCGCGGATGTTTGGATAACGGAAGCTCCGTGATATAGCGCTTTGCCTGCTGGAACGGTGTTAAATAGGTTCCGTCCGACTGTTTGATCGGCTTATTTAGATCCTTATTGAGGCCTTTCTGTTCGATTAGTACCTTCGTGGACGGTATTGCACCATCGATAAAGCTGGTATGGTCAAGATGCACCTGTTCCTCAAATGTTATAAACTGCTCTGCATGCTCCACACCATATACATCGCGGAGTAAAGACAGCCAAAACGACTGACTCTCCCCTTTTTCATAACCTCTGCCATTCCAATATGCTGCGAATGCTTTTGCAGCAGCCTTCTGCTGGGTATCTGTCATCTGTATTTTCCCTTTCTTTTCTTTCGCTTTTTTCTCTTCTGTTATTTTGCGGATAACAGAAATTGGTCATATCCCCCTGTCAACTTCCCACCAACCTGTCTGGAAGTTCAAAGTGCGGCGTTTTTTTACCAGTAAAAATTGCGGATAACACTTTTTGGTCACACTCACATGGCATATTACAAATACTACCGGATTACGATTTCTTCCGATACGCTGTTCTCCCCCGCAATCATTTTCAAATCACGTCGTATAGCTTTAATATACGGTTCTGCGTCACCTCTGGAGCACTCCATAACCTCCCGGTGGCCCGGTCAAACTCAACCGTAAAAAAGTTATCCAAATCATTTTCAATAAATACCTGCATTGAAATAAGATCTTTTTCCTCTGATACGTTTCTAATTGTTATCATGGGTATCCTTCCTAGTCACATATTCTATGATGTCGCCTGGCTGCATCTGTAATAACTCACACAAAGCGTCCAGTGTTTTAGGCCCGATCATCTGTCCTTCCCGCAACGCCTGTATGGCGGATTCCCCAAGGATTTTATCAGTGCGAAGACGATTGCTGTTATATCCAGCTGCTTTTAGAGCTTTCAACACATCCATTTTATATACGAGCATTTCAATCCCCCGTTTCCATACGTCTTTATCTACATTAAGTATAAGCCTTAATTATAAAACTAGCAATCATTTTTACACCAAAAATGGTGTTAATTTATTCCCCAAAAAACGTTGACATTACACCATATATGGTGTAAAATATAAGCAGATAATAATATGAATGAAATCTCTTTATGGCGGTAGGCACCAGAAAGGATGCGATACGCATCACGTCAATATAAAAGGAGGTTTCGTTTTTATGAAAAA
>CAVKOQ010000080.1:0-13034 GCA_963657995.1 bacterium | reverse complement strand
ATGATATATCAGGACGATGCGGAGTATATGCCAAAACCGATATTCAGCCGCTGCTTAATCAGGGGGTTAAAAAGTCTGACATTGCACTTTCATCGTTTCATGCGATAACTAAACAGACGATAGGAGGACTTGCCCAAGGACTTTCGATTGAAAAACCGGTAGTTTTTGAGGGTGGACCTCTGACATTTAATAAAACACTGGTACGAGTCTTTACTGAACGTCTTGATTTAAAGCCAGAGGATATTTTATCTCCTGACAGACCTGAACTTCTGATTGCTTGTGGTGCGGCCAGAGCTTCGGTGACGCTGTTTGCAGAAAACGAATCTATCACTTCAGCAGAAGATCTTATTCGACGTAGCGAAAAAGCACGTGAAAAACGTGACGAAATAATGAATTCAGATTCAGGAGAATCTTCGGCTTCGAAACCCTTCTTTGTAGATTCTAAGGAAAAAGAATCATTTCTTGAAAGACACAGACGTCCAAAAAAAAATACAGTATATCCGCCTAAAGGCTCTACGCTTCGTGCCTATCTTGGAATTGACTCAGGAAGTACCACTACAAAATTCGTACTCTTGAGTGAAAAAGAAGAACTTTTGGATTCGTTTTATGCACCGAATCAGGGAGAACCGTTGAGTGTTGCCAAGGATGCACTTATTGCGATGCGTGAGAAATATGCTTCTCACGGTGTTAGATTGGAGATTATTTCAGCAGGAACAACAGGATACGGCGAGATGCTGTTTTCAAGGGCATTTTCAACGGAAACTCATGCGGTAGAGACAGTTGCACATGCCAGAGCGGCAGCCAAATATACTCCTGACGCGACATTTCTTCTTGATATAGGTGGTCAGGACATGAAGGCCATCTGGCTTGATAATGGTATTATCACCAATATCGTGGTAAATGAGGCGTGTTCATCGGGATGTGGATCATTTTTGGAAAATTTTGCATCATCATTGCATATTTCTGCAAAGGAGATAGCCGAAAAAGCATTTTCTTCGAGTCATCCGGCTGTGCTTGGAAGCCGTTGTACGGTGTTCATGACGAGCAGCATAGTGACTGAACAGAGAAATGGAAAGCTGCCTGAGGATATCATGGCAGGACTGTGCCGATCTATCATCGAAAATGTATTTACTAAAGTTATACGCGTTTCTAATCTTGATTCTCTGGGAAGAAGGATCGTGGTGCAGGGAGGAACATTTGAAAATGATGCTGTTCTTTCTGCACTTGAAAGTTATGTGGGCCGCGAAGTCACAAGGGCACCGTATCCGGGAATTATGGGTGCAATAGGAGCTGCACTTCTTGCTAAGGAAGAAGCGGAAAGTGCCAAAAATCAATCAAAAACGCATTTCATAGGACTTGATAATCTTGAGACACTTACTTGGCAGCAGGAGGCGAATGTACCATGCCCGTTCTGTACAAACCATTGCCAGAGATCTGTAGTGCGTTTTTCAAACGGGACATCATGGATTACCAATAACCGCTGTGAGAAGGGAGCTATTCTTGGAGATCCTAGGGATGAAAAAGTAAGAGAGCAGCTTAAAAAGACAACTGAGAGCCGTGATAAGATTCCGAATCTTTATAAGCTTCGTGAGGAACTTTTGTTTGCTGATTATCTTGCTGAATCAGACGAAAAAATGGCAAATTCCAAGATAAACAAACGGGGCGTCATCATCGGAATCCCAAGAGTGCTTGTATTTTGGGACAGTATGCCGTTCTGGACTACTTTCTGGCGTTTGCTTGGATTTGAAATAAAGATTTCTTCTCCTAGTACCCATAAGATGTATGAAGAGGGTCTTAGTGCAGTTACTTCTGATACGGTATGTTTTCCGGCAAAACTGGTACATGGACATATAAGAGATCTGGTAAAAAAGAAAGTAGATCGCATATTCATGCCGTCTATTGCTACAATTAATTCTGAAAATACTGAATCAACCAGCGAATCTATGTGTGCGGTTGTGAAGGGATATCCGATTGTGATTCGAAATTCAGATTCTCCGAAGGAACAGTGGGGCATTCCTTTCGACTCACCATTATTTTACTGGTACCGTGAAGAAGATAAAGAACGACAGTTGATAAAGTATATGGAGGAAACCTTCAAAATCGGAGCTTCTGAGACAAAAAAAGCAGTATTTGCCGGCAATGAGGCGATGAGGAGATTTAGAACCCGTCTTAAAGAGGCTGGTGCGAAGGTTATAGAAGATGTTCAGAAGGAAGGAAAATATGCAGTAGTTTTGGCTTCCCGTCCATATCAAAATGACGGACTTATAAACCACAGTCTTCCTGAACTTCTGACAGAATTTGGAGTTCCGGTTCTTACTGCGGACTCAGTTCCAGGGATCGAAAATGTGGATTTGAGCAATATTCGTCTGGATGTTGTCAATAACTATCATGCACGTATGCTTTCATCCGCAATCATCGCTGCCAAAAGCCAGAATCTTGAATATGTGCAGTTTGTAAGTTTCGGGTGCGGCCATGACGCCTATCTGTCTGACGAAATTCAGAGAGTGATGAAGGAAATATCCGGAAAAACACCGCTGATTTTAAAACTTGATGAGAGTGAAGTTCAGGGACCACTGCGGATCCGCGTCAGATCGTTCCTTGAAACAGTTGATATGAGACGAAGAAAACGTGAAATTCATGAGCTTTCAGATCCATATCCTGTGAAATTTGAAGTAAAAGATCGCAAAGAACGAACGGTTCTGGTGCCAAACACATCCCATGCGTTTTGCAGAATCATGTCAGCCGCACTTAAGACACAGGGAATAAAGGCGGTTCCTATGGAAATCGGAAGAGAAGAAGCAATAAAATTAGGAAAACAGTATGTTCATAATGATATCTGTTTTCCGGCTCAGATAGTCATAGGCGAGGCACTTGCAGCACTCAGAAGCGGTAAGTATGAGCCGTCCAAGACGGCAATAGGCATGGGCAAATACATAGGTGACTGTCGTCTTACCCATTACAGTGCACTCCTTAGAAAAGCACTTGATGATGCCGGATATTCGGAAGTAGCGATTTTAACCAATGATGATGTGGATTATCATGATCTTCATCCTGGTTTTAAGATGAACCTAATGTCGGCAGTACGTCTTGCCGGTGCACTTCCTATGATCGATATTCTGGAAGAACTTCTCAGGAAGATACGTCCATATGAGACTGTACCTGGAAGCAGTGACAAGGCTTTTGACGAGGCGATGGATTTTGTTGTCGATGGGCTTGAAAAACATGGCTTTTCCGGTGCACTTAAAGGATTTAAAAAGGCTGTCAAAAGGATGAATGAGATAGAATACGACAGATGCAATAAGAAACCGCGTGTTCTGATTGTCGGTGAATATCTGCTTAATTTTCATCCGGGAGCCAATCATGAGATAGAACGCTATTTTGAAAAAAATGGTTTTGAGATTATAGAGGCACGCATGACCGATGTTATAAGGAAAACATATTTTTGTCAGGATGAGCAGATTAGAACATATCATCTTAAAAAGCCATTTGTAAAGAAAACCTGGTATCATGTGGCCAATAAGGTATTTGACGTGGCACATGCTCAGGCAGACAAAATAGCGAAGGAACATCCGCTCTATGAACCGGTATGCAGACTTCCGGAACTGGTAAAGAAGAGCGATCCTATTATTCCTCATACTTTTGATGCTGGCGAGGGCGTTCTGATACCAGGTGAAATTTTACATCATGCTGCGAAGGGATGCCGTGCATTTGTTATCTTACAGCCATTTGGATGCCTTCCGAACCATGTTGTAGGACGCGGAATAGTAAAAAAACTCAGAGAAATGTACCCTGATGCTCAGATTCTGTCTCTGGATTATGACCCCGATGTAAGCTTTGCAAATCTGGAAAACCGCCTGCAAATGCTGATTATGAATGTAAAGGAAAAATCATGAATCTGGACGGAATAGTAATTGCAATCATAAGCTTTATATGCATCGGCGTTTTTCATCCGATCGTCATTAAAGCAGAATATTTCTTTTCATCCGGATGCTGGCCGGCATTTTTGCTGGCCGGCACGGCGTTTCTCATCGCAAGCATCTGGATGGACAATACATTTATATCAGCAGCACTGGGAGTGGTCGGATGCAGCTGCCTTTGGAGTATAGGAGAATTAAAAGAACAGAAAAAGAGGGTCGAGAGAGGTTGGTTTCCTGAAAATCCAAAGAGGAAGGGTAAAAAATAGCAGAATAGTTATTGAAACAAATTCTCAATAAAGCTATAAGACCCACACTTGAATACATCCTATGTATATGTTATCCTATTGACGGGGTTAGACATAGCTAACTTCTTGTGAATGAACCATGGACTCCTTTGCCCTGCCGGACACAGGGCCAAGGATACCCGTGGAAATGAGGGATATGAAGCCATAGGGCAGAAAGGAACGAGATATGAAACATCTGGAGATTGAAAAAGTAATCGGACGGGAGATAGTTGATTCCAGAGGAAATCCAACTGTTGAGGCAGAGGTTTACCTGTCTGACGGAAGTATAGGACGTGGTGCTGCACCGAGCGGTGCGTCTACCGGAGAATTTGAAGCTTTAGAGTTAAGAGATGGTGATAAATCACGCTTTGGTGGCAAAGGAGTACAGAAGGCTGTAGAGAATGTAAATACTGTCATTGCTGAGGCATTAAAGGGCATGGATCCTGCTGATATCTATGCAATTGACAAAGCTATGATTGAAGCAGATGGAACAAAAGATAAATCAAATCTTGGTGCCAATGCAATTCTTTCAGTTTCAATTGCAAGTGCACGTGCTGCAGCCAATGCATATGGCCTTCCGTTATATCGTTTTCTTGGAGGAATTTCAGGAAATCGTCTGCCTGTTCCGATGATGAATATATTGAATGGCGGTGCACACGCTGCGAATACTGTGGATGTGCAGGAATTTATGATTATGCCGGTAGGTGCAGAAAGTTTCAGAGAAGGTCTTCGTTGGTGTACAGAAGTATTTCATGCACTTGCAGCACTCTTAAAGGCACGTGGACTTGCAACTTCAGTAGGTGATGAGGGTGGTTTCGCACCAGATCTTGGAAGTGATGAAGAGGCAATTCAGTGCATCTTGGAGGCAGTTGAGAAAGCCGGATATAAGCCAGGAGAAGATTTTGTACTAGCTATGGATGCAGCTTCCAGCGAGTGGAAGAGTGGTAAGAAGGGTGAATATCTGCTTCCGAAGAGCGGTAAACATTTTACATCAGAGGAGCTCATCGCACACTGGAAGGGACTTTGCGAGAAGTATCCGATCGCTTCCATTGAGGACGGTCTTGATGAAGAAGACTGGGAAGGCTGGCAGAAGATGACAGCAGAGCTTGGCGGCAAGGTACAGCTTGTAGGTGATGACTTATTTGTAACCAACACCGAACGCCTAGAAAAAGGTATCAGCCTTGGCTGTGGCAATTCTATTCTTATCAAACTGAACCAGATCGGCTCTGTTTCAGAGACCCTTGAGGCTATTAAGATGGCTCATAAGGCCGGATATACAGCAATTGCATCCCACAGATCAGGCGAGACTGAAGATACTACAATTGCAGACCTGGCAGTTGCACTTAATACATGCCAGATTAAGACAGGTGCACCGAGCAGAAGTGAGCGTGTAGCGAAATATAATCAGCTTCTTCGCATTGAGGAAGAACTTGGAGACGGAGCAAAATATCCGGGAAAAGCAGCATTCAATAAGAAATAAGTTATAGAATAAATTTGATTATTCAAATACATTAAAAATGGGGAATACATTTTACATCACAACTGTGATTGTTCAATGTATTCCCTTTCCTTTTAATACATTGAACATTGCTAATTTTTTGACAATAATTAAAAAAATACTTTGCTTTATGCGAAATTTATTGACAAAATGTAATTTATAATTGTAAAATAATCGTAAAGTAGTTATAAAAGATTCGTTATTTTTTTTAATTTAATGGAAAAACGTTTTACCAAAGGAATAGGCCTTAGGAAAGCGTGTTTCACCAATAAAAGGAGGATGAATAAATGAGAAAGAGAACACTTAGCATTGTGCTTGCAGCAGCAATGTGTGCCAGCCTGACCGCATGTGGAAGCAGCAGTTCCAGCAGCAGTGAGACAAAGGCAGCCGAGGCAGCTGACGCAGCAGAGACATCTGATAAGTCTATCAGAGTATGCGTTGTTTACACCGGCAACTTAGGCGACAAGAGCTACAATGACTCATGTAACATGGGTGCAGAAAAGGCCGTTGAGGATTTCGGCATTGAGCTTAAGAGCCTTGAGGGCACTACAGCAGAAGAGTGGGAGGCAAACCTGGTTTCAGCATGTGAAGATGGCTATGATTTGATTATCGGTGCTTCTTCCAATATCGCTGATTACATCACAGAGCATGCTTCCAACTATCCGGATACAAAGTTTGCAGTTATCGATACTACAGTTGATCTGCCGAACGTTGAGTCCATCAGCTTTGCACAGAACGAGGGTTCTTTCCTTGCAGGTGCGGCAGCAGCCATGTTTACTCAGAAAACCGATATCCCGAACGTAAATGAAGATCATATCATCGGCTGGGTAGGCGGTATGGACATTCCGGTACTTCATGACTTCTATACAGGTTATGAGCAGGGTGCTAAATACGTAGATCCGGATATCCAGATTCTTCAGGCATTTGCAGGAAGCTGGACAGATCCGCTTAAGGGAAAAGAGCTGACTCTGGCTCAGTATGAGCAGGGCGCAGACATCGTTATGAACGTTGCATCAGGTACAGGTGTTGGTGTCCTTGAGGGTGCTAAGGAAGCTGACAAGTATGCAATCGGTGTTGACTTAAATCAGGATGGAGATCAGCCAGGACATGTGCTTACTTCCATGGTTAAGAGAGTTGACAATGCTTGCTATCTGGTTATCCAGTCTGTAATCGATGGCACATTCGAAGGCGGTACAACACAGTACCTTACACTTAAAGACGGTGGTGTCAGCCTGACAGACTTCTCTGTTATGAAGGAAGCTCTGGGCGATCAGTTCCCACAGGATATCGTTGATAAGTGTGATGAACTTGCCGAGAAGATCAAATCCGGCGAGATCGTAGTAGAAAACTATGAAGGATTTGGCCCACAGGCATAAGCTATAATGACAATGCCAGGAAATGTAACTGGCGGAGGACGGGGATCTGGAGCCATTCAGATCCCCCGTTTTGTTTTAAAATCTAATTCCAATGCAGCAGGCATTTCTGAATGAGAGGGTGAACGAATGATAGAATACGTAGTGGAGATGAAAGAAATTGTCAAAAATTTCGGACAGGTTCAGGCGGTAAAGCATGGCGAATTTAATCTAAAAAAAGGCGAGATTCATTCACTGATTGGTGAAAATGGTGCCGGTAAGTCGACCATGATGAAACTTTTATTCGGCATGTATCCGATTGATGATGGCGAGATCATTGTCAAGGGAGAGAAGATGGGAGCCATCACACCGAAAAAAGCCATAGAACATGGTATCGGTATGGTTCACCAGGAATTCATGCTGGTAAATGAACTGACAGTACTTGAAAATATTATTCTTGGATTTGAGCCGAAAAAAGGTTTGACCATAGATTTTGACAAGGCTAGAAAAGATGTTGAGAAATACATTAACCAGTATGACATGGAGGTTCAGTTAGACAAGAAGGTAAGCCAGATATCCGTAGGTGAGGCACAGCGTGTCGAGATTATCAAGACGCTTATGCGCGGTGCGGACATTATTATTCTGGATGAGCCGACAGCGGTTCTGACTCCGCAGGAGGCAAAACGTTTATTTGAAATCCTTAACAATCTTAAAGAGGATGGAAAATCACTTGTATTTATCTCACATAAACTTAATGAGGTTATGGAGATTTCTGATCGCATTTCGGTTATGCGTCAGGGAACTTATATGGGTACAGTTAATAAAGAAGAGACATCTCCGCTTGATTTGACCAAGCGTATGATTGGACGAGAGGTATTCTTAAATATCGAAAAGGACTATTCTGAGGCAGGAGAAACTATACTTGAGGTGCAGGATGTATGGATCCCTAGTCAGAAGGAGACATCCAAGATTCGCGGAATGTCGCTGCATGTAAAGGCCGGCGAGATTGTCGGTATCGCAGGTATCGATGGCAATGGTCAGAGTGAGCTCATAGAGGCAATTACTGGACTTCGCAAGGTTGAAAAGGGAAAAGTTCTTCTCTGCGGACAGGATATCACGAACATGAATCCGAAAAAAGTGCGTGAGAGCGGTCTCTCACATATCCCGGAGGACAGAAATACCAGAGGACTTAACCGTGCTATGTCCATCGAGGAAAACCTGATTGCAGTGCGTCTCGATAAGCCACCGTTCACCAAGGGCATGATGATGAATAAGCCTGAACAGGATAAATATGCCAAAGATATGGTTTCACAGTTTGATATACGTCCGACGGATTATAATCTGCCTACATCCTCTCTATCTGGCGGCAATGCACAGAAAGTAGTTGTAGCAAGAGAGGTGTCTTTGGGCAATAAGCTTCTGGTAGCATCACAGCCTACCAGAGGTGTCGATATCGGTGCTATCGAGCTTATCAGAAATACACTTGAAAAAGCAAAAAAAGCCGGCGCCGGAGTCCTGTTGGTTTCGGCAGAGCTTGAAGAGATTATTTCCCTTTCAGATCGTATCGTTGTTATCCATGAAGGTAAGATCACAGGTGAGATGCGTGCTGATGAGGCTAATGAAAATAATCTGGGTCTGCTCATGATGGGCGGTACAGATACAGGAAAGGAAGGTGAGAAGGCAGTATGAATCAGACGGTAAATGGTATTCGAAGAATTCTTATAACTATTCTTGTGGCCATGCTCATTGGTGCACTGTTTATAATCGCTATCGGCGAGAATCCACTGGACGCGTATGCGGCACTGTTTCGTGGTGCTTTTAAAGGAAAACTTCGTCTTGGTACTACACTTGCGGGATTTACACCACTGCTTCTGACTTCTATTGCATTCGCGATTGCTGCAAAAGCAGGTGCATTTAACGTAGGTGTTGAAGGTGAAGTGTTCTTAGGAGGTATCACTGCTGCATATATCGGAGTCAACTGGACATTTCTTCCGAAACCACTTTTATATGTAGCATGCTTTGCAGGTGCTATGATCGTGGCAGCTATATGGGCATATATTCCGGCAGCATTACGTGCATATTACAATGTTAATGAAGTTTGTACCACAATTTTGATGAATACGGTGGCACTTTATATTACATCATATCTTGTCAGTGGACCGATGAGTGCAGGTACTGCAAATGCACAGTCACTTCCGGTAACTGTTACTCTTTATCAGTTTATGAAACCAAGTAGTGCCAATGTTGGTATTATAATTGCAATTATTACAGTTATTGCAATTATATATATGCTTCAGAAAACAAGCTGGGGATATAAGATTCGTACAGTTGGTCTGAATCCGACTCATGCAGATTATGTTGGCATCAGCTCAAAGAAGGTATTTATCGGTGCTATGATGCTTTCCGGTATGCTTGGTGGTATGGCAGGCTGTATCGAGGTTCTCGGTGTGCATGGATATTTCCTTAACAACTTTGCGAGCGGACTCGGAAGCAATGGTATGCTGGCAGCTCTGATTGTAAAGAACGATATGATTTTTACACCGTTTATGGCATTTTTCTTGGCAGTATTGAAATCTGGTGCGATGGGAATGCAGCAGGCAACAGGTGTTCCAAAGTCTTTGGTTGACACCATCACTGCAGTATTTATCATCATCGCAACTATGGAGACTGCATTCCAGTTTGTTCAAAAACGTAAAAAGAAAAATAAGGAGAAGGAGGAGGAAAAGGCATGAATGCGATAATAGAAAATTTTAGTAAAATTTTTAATGTTTCGTTGATTTATGCAACGTTTCGTTCAGCGACTCCGATAATTTTTGCTGCTCTGTGTGCCGCTATCACGCAGCAGGCTAATATCTTAAATATCGGTACAGAAGGTATCATGCTGGTAGGTGCCTTTACGGCAGTTGCAGTGAGCTACTTTACCGGAAGCTGGCTTTTGGGAATTATAGCAGCGATGATTGCAGGAGCCGTGATTGCCATGATTATGGCTGTAGGCCATATCCGTTACAATTCAGAGATCTGTGCTATTGGTATGGGTATCAATATGCTCGCCATTGCCATTACAAAGTTCATGGTAAATGCCATCTTCCACAGCACAGGAAGCTTTTCAAGCCCGGATATTGTGGCTATTCCTCGTGTTTCGTTTGACTTTTTAAACAATCTGCCTATAGTTGGAGATCTCTTTAATAACTGGTCTGTTACCGAGTGGTTTGCTATTGTTCTTATTATACTTTTACAGTTTTTCTTCTACAAAACTGTATGGGGACTGCGTCTTAGAGCGGTTGGTCAATTCCCTGAGGCAGCGAAGACTGCCGGAATCAAGGTAAATGCAGTGAAATATCAGGCAATGCTTATCTCGGGTCTTATCGGTGGACTGGCAGGTGCACACCTTTCACTTGGCTATAGTACTCAGTTTATTGAAAATATGACAAATAACCGTGGATTCATGGGAGTTGCAGCTATGTACTTTGGTGGTGCAAATCCTGTATTTACTGCACTTGGCTGCCTGCTTTTCGGATTTTCTGATTCAGTCGGTGCACGCTTGCAGGCATATGGTATTCCGTCACAGTTTGTACTTATGATGCCATATATTGTTACAATAGCAGTTCTGGCTATTTCCATGATTGCTAAGATTCAGACAAATAAGAAGAGAGAGTCTTCACTTCATGTAGGAAGCTAAAGGAGGAAGTATAGATGGAAAAGACAAAAATTATTCTCGACTGTGATCCGGGACATGATGATGCGGTAGCGATCACACTTGCGGCAAACAGTGACAAGATTGAACTTCTTGGGATCACTGTGGTAGCAGGAAACCAGACATTGGAAAAAACTCAGGTAAATGCGAGAAATGTATGCCAGTGGCTTGGTGTGGATGTTCCTGTATACGCAGGCTGCGGACAGCCTATGGTACGTGAAAAGATGGTGGCAGGTGACATTCACGGTGAGTCAGGACTTGACGGCCCGGTATTTCCGCCTCTTGAGAAAGAGCTTGAGAAAGAGCACGCTGTTAATTTCATCATAAAGACACTTATGGAGTCTGATGGCGATATTACCATGGTAACAACCGGACCTATGACAAACCTCGCTATGGCTATGCGCATGGAACCGGCGATTATTCCGAAGATTAAACAGATCGTACTTATGGGTGGAGCTTACACCAACGGAAATGTGACACCGGCAGCAGAGTTCAATATCATCGCAGATGCTGACGCGGCTTATGTATGCTTCACCAGTGGACGCCCAATCACCATGATGGGACTGGATGTGACAAGAAAAGTTCTGTGTTATCCTGAGATTGTTGACAGAATGGAGAAGATCGGAAACAAGGCATCCAAACTTTTTGCAGACCTGATGCGTTTCTTCTGCAAAACTCAGAAAGAGGTATTTGGCTGGGAGGGCGGTCCGCTTCATGATCCGGTTACAATTGCATGGCTTATTGATCCGAGCGTAGTAACTCTGAAACCGATGCATGTAGATATTGATATCAGAAGCGTACAGTCCTATGGACGTACCAACTGCGATTTCTTTGGTTACGGTGGGCAGGAACCTACAGCAAATGTAGCCGTCGATATTGATGCTGCTAAGTTCTGGGATATAGTAGAGGCCGGACTTAGAAGATATGATGAGGCATAAATATATAAGTATCGCATGATTTTGACGGCAGTTAATGTGACAGTCCTTAACGTAACTATCGAATGCACTGAGCAGTTATGAATGTTCTTTTTAGGAGGCAGATATAGATGACGGACCTGAAAGAAGTTTTAGAGCAGAATAAAGAGAAATATATCGAAGAACTCAAAAATCTGGTAAGTATTGATACTCATGATCTTGGACATGGAATTGACGGTGGCTTAGAGAAAAAAGGCCAGGAATACATGGTAAATCTGCTAAAGTCTATGGGGGCTGACGATATTACCGTGGATCCTATGGATGAGGCTATCATTCAGGAGAGTTTCAAAAAACACCAGGAAGGTAATTTAGGACACAATCAGACTGATCGTGCTAATGTTTATGCTACATTTAGAGGAAAAAAAGGCGGAAAAAGTCTTCTGTTTAACGGACATATTGATGTTATGCCGGCAGAGATGGAAGATGGATGGACCAATCCGCCTTTTGAGCCGGTGATCCGTGACGGTAAGATATACGGCAGAGGCTGTACCGATATGAAAGGCGGACTTATGGCGTCTGTGATGGCGGTGAAGCTCTTGCAGGATGCCGGATATGAAATTCCGGGGGACGTGACGATTACATCTGTATGCGATGAGGAAGGCGGGGGCAACGGCTCTATTCAGGCAGTTATGAGAGGACTTAAGGCAGATGGAGTCGTCAACTGTGAGCCTACGGATGATACTTTGATTCTGGCGCATATGGGCTGGGTATTTTTCAAGGTTGATTTTGAGGGCAAGGCTTGCCACTCGGGTGCAAAAGCTGAGGGAGTCAGTGCGATTGAGAAGGCCATAAAGGTGATTTCAGGACTAAATGAGATGGAACATCGCTGGCTTTTGTCTATCAAACACCGTTTACTGCCACCGCCTAGTTTAAATATAGGTGTGATTGAAGGAGGTACGGCAGGCTCTACGGTTCCTGGAGAGTGCAGCTTTTCCACCTGTGTACACTACGTTCCAACACTTATGGATCAGGACATGGTTGTGAAGGAATTTACTGATGTTGTGGAGCGAATCAGCCGTTCTGATCCATGGCTTGAGGAACATCCGCCGAAGATTTCCATATATCAGACCGGGCACGGATTTGAGATGGAAGAAGAACATCCGCTTGTGGATACATTTAAAAAGGTATACAGCGAGACGGCCGGATATAATGTCAAGATCGAAGGTTCGCATTTTGGCTGTGATTCACGACTTTGGAGAAATATCGCCGGATGCCCGACTATCCAGTATGGCCCTGGCGAAGGTGCACAATGCCATACTGTTGATGTTATGCCGGCAGAGATGGAAGATGGATGGACCAATCCGCCTTTTGAGCC
>CAVKOQ010000079.1:0-13243 GCA_963657995.1 bacterium | reverse complement strand
ACAGTGGAGTGTCCGATATGCTGTGGATGCAATACTAATGATAATAATTATTGCAGTGTGAAAGAACAGCTGACAAAACAGGCCGATGAATGGCTGCAAAGTCACTATCCTGAAAAATTTTCGCTTAATGCTGTTTCATGTGCCCTTGCGGTTCATCCCAATTATCTGGTACGTGTTTATAAGGAAATAACCGGCGAGACTCTTTTGAACCGTCACAATCGAATAAGATGCGAAAAGGCCTGTATCCTCCTTAAAGAAACTGATTCAAGTATTTCATATATAGCGAATCAGATCGGATATCAGACCTCATCTCATTTTACAGTAGTTTTTAAACGAATACTTGGATGCACTCCCAGAGAGTACCGCGAGAAAGCTATCTAATGTATATACCGTCAAGCAAAGAAAGACCTGTGCTGGTTTTGAAAATCAGCTCTCTTGCCTTTAGTATTGCCTCTTTTGACATGTTGCTCTCATCGGCATTTACAAGGAAATCAGCCTCAAGAAGTATCCGATAATCATCACCGTCCACATCAGTGTATGTGTGATGATGGCTGACCAGATAAATAATCCTTTCTTTCATGCTCTCAGGCATATCAAAATCTTCAAGAAATGACCTTGTAAGCGGTCCACCCTCTTTTTCCTGGTATTTTCCATTCGTATTTCCATATTTCTCCCTGCAAAGTGGGCATGCAATATCATGCAATATAGCGGCAACTTCCAGTATTTCACGCTCTGAATCAGGTAGATTTTCTCCGATTCCGATGGTATGGGCAAAACCGTAAACCTTTATAAAGTGTGCAATATCGTGAAGATTACCCTCAGAAAAAGCAATCATCTTCTGCATAACATCTGAAATTAATTTGTCGTTCATTGTATTCTCCCTTCTGCCAAGTTCATGTATCAAATCCATCGCCTGACGGCTTATATCCTCTGAACAAGCCCTATAATCTGTCCTGACAGCAACACAGTCAGTATGGAATACCAGATTTTGCTTATCGGTATATAGCTTAATGATAATCCAAGAACAATTGCATCTGTCATCAGATATACCCACTGAATTTTCCATTTGGTCACGTGGGAAATGCTCATTGCTAAGGCATCATCACCTCCGGGTGCACCGCCAATCCTTACACATATTCCTGCCCCAATACCTACAAAAAACGCTCCAAGCAAAGCGGCAAGCAATGGCATTTGGGCTAGCTGTGGCCATATATATGGAAAATGCTCATAAATTCTATATGATGTTGAAAAGCTTGCAGTGGCAACAATAGAATAAAGCAAAAATTCTTTTCCCATCAATTTCCATCCCAGGCCATAACACAACACGTTCATGACAAGGCCCGAGAAGGCCGGTGAAATTCCAAACCAGTGATCTAACAAAAGCGTCATACCAAGTACGCCGCCTTCTGTAACACCTGAGAGTGAATGAACATGATACAGTCCAAAGGCAAGGAATGCACTGCTAAGTGCCCCGAGCAAACAGTTTCTAATTTCTCTCTTCTTATCCTTTAACATAATAGTAACAATACCTTCCTCATAGTTACGTATTATAGCAAAGAAAACAGGGAAATTCAAATATGGAATGTACTTGTTTGCATGTATGGGAGCGAATCTGTTACGTACATAAAATCTTCGGCAAATACGGTGTTACATCATAATCCTTAATAAATTTTACAAATTTCGTCAACTGATCTGGTACAAAAATACCCTTTTTCCAGATAATACCAAACTTATTGGTAATTTCAGGAGTTACAGGAATCTCTATGAAATCCCTGGGATTGGTAGCCAAAGAAGAATATAAAAAAGCACCGCAATTACCACCCCTGACAAAATTTAATACCGTAACAAGCTGACTGCTGTACATACGCACATTTGGTATGATTCCCGCGGAACGCAGTCTGGTAATCACTGTCTGTGTCTGAACGGAATCTGTATTGAATAGAATAATTGGTTCGTCTTTCAACATCTCCATAGTGATCTCTTTTTCACTCGCATATCTGTGATTTCTGGAGACACAATAGACATAACGATCTTCCATCATCACATAACTGTTATATTTCTCAAGATTATAGAAATCCATATTCGCCATAGCAACATCCAGCTGTTCATTATCAACCAACGTGCGGGCACGTATTGAGCCATATTCTAATAACTGAATAGGAATATTATATTTTTCCTGAAACTGGTCGGTAACTCTGGGGAAAAAAACTGTACTAATCATGGGAGGAATACCGATTCGCAAGGGATGACGGTTCTCTTCTATATTCGAAAAATCAGTGTATAATTCCTGTGTCTGTTTTAAAATATATTCTGCCTTCTGATAAAAAGCCTCTCCGTCCTTAGTGAGTGAAATTCTGTTTTTTCCGTGATTAAAAAGTCTTAAATGAAATTCTTTTTCCAAATCCCTGATAGATGTGGAAATCGTTGGCTGAGAGACATAAAGTGCCTCGGCAGCCCTGGTAATGCTGCGATAACGGCATACCGTACAAAAATATTCAAGTTGTGTCAAAGTCATGAAAATCCCCCCATTCCACTATTTTTGCCTTAAAAAATATGTTTTTAGTATAGTTATAAACTATGCTGATGTCAATTATACGAATTGTACATTATACTAAAAATCTTATAAGATGAAGATAACAACAGGAAACAGACATTGGCCTTGTGATTACCAAAGTTCTGAGCGTGGACGATGCTTTTAGTGGATTTATCAACAGTAACGTGATTCTGTTTATTGCTATGTTCATTGTAGGTGGTGCATTGTTTCTGCCGATAGCATTTCCATTTTATCCATACTAACAAGCAAATATTTATTTAAATAATGGAGGAAAAAGATATGTCAAACGAAGTAGATGTAAAAAAACTGACAGATATTATGGCACAGTTCGTGGGATTCACTGCAAAAAAACTGCCAGACGATGTAATTGCAAAATTGCAGGAACTGAGAGACAAGGAGGATACTCCTATGACAAAGGTCATATATGATACCATGTTCCGTAATCAAGAACTTGCACTGCAGCTTAACCGCCCTTCTTGTCAGGATACAGGTGTATTACAGTTTTGGGTAAAATGCGGTACGAAGTTTCCACTAATCGACAATCTGGAAGCATTGTTAAAGGATGCTGTGGTGCAGGCCACTTTTGCCACTCCCTTACGTCACAATTCAGTAGAAACATTTGATGAGTACAATACCGGTAAAAATGTAGGAAAAGGTACTCCTACCGTATGGTGGGACATCATTCCAAACTCCGATCAGTGCGAAATTTATACGTATATGGCTGGTGGCGGATGCACACTTCCCGGCAATGCCACAGTTTTGATGCCGGGTGAAGGTTATGAAGGTGTGACCAAGTTCGTTCTGGATCGCATGACAACTTATGGACTTAATGCTTGCCCTCCTCTATTGGTAGGCGTCGGTGTGGGTACTTCCGTAGAGACAGCAGCACTGAATTCAAAAAAAGCCCTGATGAGACCTGTCGGTTCCCATAATGACAATACAAATGCGGCCAAGATGGAGAGATTGTTGGAAGACGGCATCAATGCCATCGGGCTAGGACCTCAGGGTATGGGTGGTCACTATTCTGTTATGGGAGTCAACATTGAGAATACCGCACGTCATCCGTCCGCTATCGGTGTTGCAGTAAATGTAGGTTGTTGGAGCCACAGAAGAGGCCATATCGTATTTGACAAGGAACTAAATTTCACTGTAGATACTCATACAGGATTCGAATACAAAGAAGAGAACTAATTCAGAAGGGAGCGAACAATAATGGCAGTAGCAATAAAAAATGGTAAGAAAATTCTGATAACACCCGTATCCGCAGAAGATCTGAAAGATATTCATATCGGTGACATCGTATACCTGACAGGAGACATCACAACCTGTCGTGATGTGGCACACCGTCGTGTCGTAGAAGAAGGTAGAGAAATCCCCGTCGATGTCAGAAATGCAGCAATCCTGCATGCAGGTCCCATCATCCGCCCTCTGGGAGATGAAAAATATGAAATGGTATCCGTAGGGCCCACCACTTCTATGAGAATGGAAAAGTTTGAATATGAATTCGTAGAGACCACCGGTGTCCGAGTCATAGTCGGTAAAGGTGGTATGAAGGAAAATACCGAGAGAGCCTGCAAAGATTTTGGTGCTATACATTGTGTATTTCCAGCCGGAAATGCCGTTGTAGCAGCTGTGGAAGTAGATGAAATTGTAGAAGCACAGTGGAAAGATCTTGGAATGCCTGAGACTTTGTGGCATTGTCATGTAAAAGAGTTTGGTCCTCTGATTGTATCTATTGATTCATACGGAAAGAACTACTTCGAAGAGAAGAAAGTGGAATACAATAAGAGAAAAGATGAACAGATCGAGATTATCAGCAAGCAGGTTGGATTTATCAAATAGATAACTTATCAACGTGTTATGGCTCAAAATCCGAATGTCTGGACCCATTAGGGCGAGTTCGGATTTTGAGCCATATTTTTAGCATTTTATTATTTTGCCATCTCTTTTTTCATCATTTCATCAAACACTGATGTACAGAATCCGCATCTCGTAGCCTCGATCGGAATCTCATTCTTGCAGTACGGACATATCTTGGTAGTCGGTTCTGCCGGTTTTTCTTCTTCCTTTTTCTGAAGTTTGGCTGTCAGGCCATTTATCGCCTTCATCATGCAGAAAATCACAAGTGCCATGATTAAGAAATTAACAACAGCTGTCAGAAATTTACCGTAATTCAGTGTTGCATCGCCAATCAGCTTCAGGCTGTAATTATCGAAGTTCATTCCGCCGAAAATACCCAAAAGAGGAGAAATGATATCTGTTACCAGAGAATTAATGATCGATGAAAATGCACCACCGATGATGACACCGACTGCCATATCCATCACATTGCCACGGCTGATAAATTTCTGAAATTCCTGAAAAAATCCTTTTCCCTTTTCCATATATCTGCTCCTTCCCTATATTCTGACAGATAATCCTTGTCAGCTCTTGCTTTTATCATTCCTCTGTCTCAGTGCTTTCAACTACACCGATAGAAAGATCTTTAAGCTGTTTCGGATCTACCACAGAAGGTGCCTCCATCATCAGGCATGATGCATCTTTTACCTTCGGGAATGCAATTACGTCACGGATACTGTCTGCGCCAACCATCAGCATAACCATACGATCCATACCGTAAGCAAGACCTGCATGAGGCGGTACACCGTATTTGAATGCATCTAACAGGAAGCCGAACTGCTCCTGTGCCTTTTCTTTTGTAAATCCAAGTACCTCGAACATCTTTTCCTGAATATCTGCCTGATGGATACGTACAGAACCGCCGCCCATCTCGGTACCGTTTAATACAATATCATAAGCCTTTGCACGAACCTTACCCGGATCTGTATCAATCAGAGGAAGATCCTCCTCCATAGGCATGGTAAATGGATGATGCATTGCCACATAACGGTTTTCTTCTTCAGAGTACTCAAGCAGCGGGAATTCGGTTACCCACAGGAACTTGAAATCATCCTTCTTTAAGAGGTCAAGCTGTCTTGCCAGTTCAAGACGTAAGTTTCCAAGTACATCAAATACAACCTTATCCTTGTCTGCAGCAAACAAAAGCAGATCTCCCGGCTTTCCATCCATGGCAGCTGCCAGTGCATCCAACTCTTCCGGCTTCATAAACTTAGAGAAAGAGCACTTATAGCTTCCATCCTCATGAATTGCCAGATACGCAAGACCCTTTGCACCAAAGCCTTTTGCATACTCAACCAATGCGTCGATCTTCTTTCTAGGCATAGTGCCCTGTCCTTCTGCATTTATACCACGAACAGAGCCGCCATTTTCCAGAGCACTCTTAAATACTACAAACTCGCAGTCCTTTACTACCTCTGATACGTTCTTAAGTTCCATACCAAAACGCAGATCCGGTTTGTCTGAACCGAAGCGATCCATGGCTTCACGCCAGGTCATACGTTGAATCGGAAGCTGAAGATCATAATTGCAGATCTCCTTAAAAAGTTTCTTTAAGAGACGCTCATTGACATCCAATACATCTTCCACATCAACGAATGAAAGTTCCATATCGATCTGTGTAAACTCAGGCTGACGATCTGCACGAAGATCTTCATCACGGTAGCAGCGTGCCAGCTGGAAGTAGCGGTCATATCCTGAACACATAAGAAGCTGCTTTAAAAGCTGCGGTGACTGCGGAAGTGCATAGAAACTTCCCGGGTGTACACGGCTTGGCACAAGATAATCTCTGGCACCCTCAGGAGTACTCTTGATAAGAGTAGGTGTCTCAATCTCAAGAAATCCCTCTTCAGCTAAAAATGCACGGGTCAGGATTGCCACACGGCTTCTTGTAATTAAGTTTCTCTGGATATCCGGACGTCTCAGGTCAAGATAGCGGTATTTAAGACGCAGTTCCTCTTTAGTCTTGGAATTTTCCTCGATCGGGAATGGCGGTGTCTCTGATTCTGCCAGAATACGAAGATAATCTGCACGAATCTCGATTGCACCTGTCTTTAAATTCTCATTAACAGCTCCGGAACGAGCCTCTACGCGTCCTGTTACTGCAATAACAAACTCACTTCTCAGCTTCTCAGCCTTTGCAAAACTCTCAGCACCACAATCAGATTCTTCAAAAATCAGCTGCAGGATACCTGAACGATCCCTTAAATCCACGAAAATGATGCCGCCTTTATTTCTGCTCTTCTGAACCCATCCCATAACGGTTACTTTTTCACCGATATTGGCAGTTCCCAGCTCAGTACAGCGATGGGAACGTTTAAGTCCTGCCATAGATTCTGCCATGATAATATTTCCTCCGTTTTATATATAATAAATTTATAATAAAAGAATTCTCTTCCTTATTTCAGGCTGTCTTTATAAAATTCTAAGATCTCCTCGTAACCGTCTTTCACAAGCTGCTCTTTCTGGAATTTCTTATTTTTATTCATCTGAGCAACTGCCACACGGGTGCCGTTTGCACGCTCTTTTTGAGCCTTTTTAAGAACAGCCTGAAACTGCTCACCGCTTAAACCTTTTTCATACAGGAAGGCTTTCTTTCCTGCTGCCTCAGGCACCTTGAATCCTGAATCCATCAAAATAGTGATAATTCTCTCAAATCCGATGGAAAAACCACATGCTGGTGTATCTACTCCTGTAAATTTGCCAATCAGCTTATCATAACGTCCGCCGCCGGCAACCGAGCCGCCGAAGCCTTCCATAGAAACTTCGAAAATAGTTCCGGTATAGTATCCCATACCGCGAACCAGAGTTGGATCAAATTCAAGGCCAAACTCGATATCTGCAACTGCCTTAACTGTCTCCATGATCGTAGCCAGATTCTCAGCTTTAGACATATCCATAACGCCTGAGAGCTTCTCTCCAAGTGCACGAACACCTGCTGCGTCATTCTGAATTTCCGAAAGAAGTCCGATATATTTTTCAACTGCCTCAGAAGCATATCCTTCTGCTAAAAGTTCCTCTCGTACACCTTGAAGACCAATCTTATCCATCTTATCGAGAATGATAAATACCTTATCAGTCTCATTTTCCGGGAATCCGCTGTAATCTGCCATACCTTTTAAGATTGCACGGTCATTTACTCTGACTGTATATGCCTTATCAGGGCAGATTCGTTTGAGTGCCTTTGTAAGAGCCAGAATCTCCTCAATCTCAGCCAGATTCGTCGCATCGCCTAAAATATCGATATCACACTGTACAAACTGACGAAAACGTCCTTTTTGAGGACGATCCGCACGCCATACGCTGCCAACCTGAAGTGCCTTAAAAGGTGCTGATAAATTAGCTGAATTGTTTGCATAATAGCGGCTAAGAGGCAAAGTCAGATCATAGCGAAGTCCACCATCCACTACGTCAGCCTCTGTCTGTGCTGCTTCAACATTCAGCTTCTCACCTCTTTTTAAAATCTTAAAAATAAGCTTCTCATTATCTCCGCCCTGTTTACTTGTCAGGTTTTCAATATGCTCTACACACGGTGTCTCAATTGCCGAGAAACCATATCCGCGGTATGTGTCCTTTATGATATTTAGTACATAATCCCGGATCTCCATTTCGCCCGGAAGAATGTCTTTCATGCCTGTAACTGGTTTTTTCTTTAAAGCCATGTGTCAAACTCCTTCTATGTTTGTAACTGTGCCAAGCAGCTTCTCTTTGCGTCCAATCATCTCACCTATACGGTCGATATACTGCTCAACTTCCTTGACGTTCTCCGCCCTCTCAATCCTGTTTTCAGCCGGATAATATACCTTTGTCGTCGTTCCGGCACCGCAAGCGACTATCGTCTGTTTTTCCTCCATAATAAGTATATTATAGAGACATTCCTTGCCAGGATATGCATAACCTACATTTTCAAAATTGCCGGCCATATTTTTCTGACGATATAGATAATACGGTTTTAATCCCATCTCCTCAGCATACCGTGCCGTGAGATCTATCATCTCCTGCGTATTTTCAATCTTAAGATTGCCATAACGCTCTTTATATATATTAAGCCTTGCCGCACGCTTGATAGCCAGAGAATGCACTGTCACGCTGTCCGGACCAAGCTCTTTAACTTCTTCCATGGTCTGTCTGACATCATCTATAGTCTCTTCCGGCAGTCCTACAATAAGATCCATATTGATATTGTCAAATCCAAGTTCTCGTGCAAGCATAAACTTTTCTTTGACATCCTCTACGGTATGACGTCGTCCGATGAGATCCAAGGTTCCCTGCTTCATCGTCTGCGGATTGATCGAAATTCGCGAAATGCCATGTTTTTTAAGGACTTCTAGCTTCTCTCTTGTAATACTGTCCGGACGTCCTGATTCAACTGTAAATTCAACAGCCTGCTCCACCGGAAATAACTCTTCAACTTTTGTCAGTACATCATCCAAGTCTTTTGGATTTAATGCAGTCGGTGTGCCTCCTCCGAAATAAATCGTAGAAAGTGGCCGATCTTTCATCTTTCTAGCCACATATTCCATTTCCTTAAAGAGAGCTTCCTTGTATAAATCCATCTTCATTTCCCATTTGACAATAGGAAATGACGTAAATGAACAGTAAAGACATGTTGTAGGGCAAAATGGTATGCCCACATAGAGGCTGTACCCATTCTCATAGTCAATAGTGGTGAGTAGCCGCCGTTCGCGTTCTGCCACACCGATGCTCAGATCTATCTTTTCTTTGCTTGTGAAATATGTTTCACTCATATAGTCTTCGATCTGCTCGTCAGTCCAGCCATCATAAAGCTTTGTAAGTGCGATCTTTGTCGGACGAATACCTGTTAATGTCCCCCACGGAAGTTTTTTCCCTGTCAGGGCACTCAAGAGACGGTATAAGGTCTGCTTGATCTCATTTTTCGTCTCAAAACGATTAGAAAAGTCAGGATAAATCAAGGCAAAGTGAACTGTATCTTCATTATTCATCGATATCACTTTCTCTGATGAATACTTCTTCGCAGGCGTCACATCAAGCGAAAATGAATTTCCGTCCCTGACTCCCCGAACGACAAGCTCTGCTTCAGAAGCTTCCTCTTCCTTGTGTGTAAATGTTTCTCCCGGGTAGAATGCCATCAAAAGCTCTCGAATATCCTGCTCAAAAGACGAATCATTCAACAGAATCGCAATCATGCCTTACGCCCCCTGTATCCAGCCAGCGGATTATACTGCTTTTCATCAGCGATCGTTGTATATCCCTCATGTCCCGGGTATACATTCGTATCATCCGGAAGATCAAAAAGGACATCAGCAACCGAATGAATCATCTCCCGCCCACTTCCGGTTGGAAAATCAATTCGACCATAAGATCCTTCAAATAATGTATCTCCTGAAAAAAGTGTCTTCTCAGATTCTACATAATAACAGCAGGAGCCTTCTGTATGCCCCGGTGTATGAATCATCTTGAAGGTATATCCTGCGGCCTCAAATGTCTCCTCATCTTTCAAAAGAACATCAGCCTTCAGATGAAGAGCACCTCCATTAAACTGACCAGACAGATTTTTACCCGGATCCGCCAACACTTCCTGTTCGTTCTCACAGGCATAAACCTGCACTCCAAGATCACGTTTTAACTCTTCCATAGCCGTAACATGGTCAAAATGACCATGTGTCAGCAAGATAGCCTTAGCTGTTGCTCCTGTCTTTAGCAAAGCGTCTTCAATACGGGCTGCCTCATCACCAGGATCAACAATCACAGCTTCTTTGATCTCAGGATTTACAACAATATAGCAGTTTGTCTGGACCATTCCCACGATCAGACGTTTTATCTCCATCTTTTCCTCCTAAATCATCATGTCAAATATAGTCAAGACTCGCTCGCGAGTCTTGCGTGCCGGATTTGCTGATAATATGACATTTTTATCCGGCAGTTCTCTCTATATCCAGCACTCCATCAATTTGTCTAAGTTTATCAGACAATTTATTCAATTCTTCAATTCCATGAATGTCAAATGTCATGACGATAGTGGCCTTGCCCTGTTTGCTCGTCCTTACATTCATCGATGTAATATCGATCTGACGCTCTGTAAATACCTTCGAAATATCTACAAACATACCGATACGATTATTTGCATAGATCTTGATCTCTGTAGAATATTTTTCTGAGCCGGACTGTACCTCAGGCACCTGCCACTCTGCCTCGATAAGCCGTGCACGTTCCTCCTCAGGCAGATTTATCACATTTATGCAGTCAGTTCTGTGAATCGAGATACCACGTCCTCTTGTGACAAATCCTACTATCTCGTCACCCGGAACAGGACTGCAGCATTTGGAAAAACGAACAGCCAGATCATGTATTCCCTTAACAACAATTCCACTCTTGGACTTACCGGCGGCAATAACAGGAACTTTATTTCCCTCAGAAGCCATATTGTCAAGAATGGTGGTGTCCGTTACCTCTTTTTTAAGCTTCTTGTTGCGCTCATCAAGCATCTTATTGATGACCTGTCCCTCTTTGAGAGCTCCATGTCCAATAGAAGCAAGAACAGAATCCCAGTCACGATATGCATAACGCTTCATGACTTTTTCCATATATTCAGGTTTATTTAATTCAGCAAAATTGATATCTTTGGCCTTGCAGTATTTATCCAGCATCGCTCGTCCGCGCTGAATATTATCATCTTTGAGCTCACTCTTAAACCACTGATTAATCTTATTCTTAGCCTGTGTACTCTTGACTAATTTAAGCCAGTCACGGCTTGGTCCCTTGGAATTCTGTGATGTGATGATCTCCACACGGTCACCATTTTTAATAACATAATCAATATTGACCAGTTTTCCGTTAACTCTTGCACCGACCATCTTATTGCCGACTGCACTGTGGATCGAGTATGCGAAATCAATAGGAGTAGAACCACTAGGAAGATTCTTGACATCTCCGGTTGGTGTAAAGCAGTATACATCATCGGTAAAGAGATCCAGATCGCTCTTTAAAAGGCTCAAAAACTCCTTATTGTCTGACATATCCCGCTGCCATTCAAGTATTTCACGAAGCCATGAAAGCTTTGCCTCAGCACTGTCGATCGCTGCCTTGCTGCTTCCGCTCTCTTTATATTTCCAATGAGCCGCAATACCGTACTCAGCGGTACGATGCATCTCGTAGGTACGAATCTGAATCTCAAAAGGCTGGCCGCTGCTGCCGATCAGAGTAGTATGAAGTGACTGATACATATTGGGTTTCGGCATAGCTATATAATCCTTAAACCTTCCGGGAATAGGTTTATACATCTCATGGATAACACCGAGTGCGGCATAACAGTCTTTCACACTCTCAACGATGATTCTGACAGCAAAAATATCATATATCTGGTCGAGTGTCTTATCCTGATTGACCATCTTTTTGTAGATGCTGAAGAAATGCTTAACACGTCCATCGACCTTGGCATCGATGCCTGCATCCTGCATATGCTTCTTGACCTCATCCATAATCTTCTTAATAAAGGCCTCTCTGGTGTCTTTTCTAAGTGCCAGTTTTTCTGACAATTCCTTGTATACATCAGGTTGAAGGTACTTAAGCGACAGATCATCGAGTTCAGTCTTGATCTTGGATATACCGAGACGATCAGCAATAGGCGCGTAAATATCCATAGTCTCACGCGCCTTTTCTTTCTGTTTTTCAGGCTTCATATACTGAAGCGTACGCATATTGTGCAGACGATCGGCAAGTTTAATCAGAATAACTCTGATATCTTTTGCCATGGCAAGAAACATCTTACGCAGATTCTCCGCCTGAATCTCCACCTTATCAATGGTCCAGGAAATCTGGGTAAGTTTTGTAACACCGTCTACCAAAAGTGCTACTTCCTCGCCAAATATCGATGCAATCTCTTTCTCTGTCATAACGGTATCTTCCACAACATCGTGCAAAATACCGGCTACAAGAGTCTCCTTATCAAGTTCCAGATCCGCCAGTATGATAGCCACGCAGAGCGGATGAATGATATAGGGCTCTCCTGACTTACGCTTCTGATCTTTATGTGCATCGTATGCAATCTGATACGCTTTTTCAATCATGCTGATATCATCAGACGGATGGTACTTGCGAATCGCGGCAATCAATTCATTATATAGTACCTCCGGACTAGTAAAATCCGCCGGTGCTTCTATTTCCTGATCCAGCTTTTTTATTTTATCCAAATCTCCCATATGTGCCTCCTGATCTCTCCGCAAATTCCTAAAACCATTATATTAATAATACCAAATAAACAACGCCTGCCGTATGAAACCCGGAAGGCGTTTCAATATCATGAATAAATTTATCACTATTATACGTACTTTTATATAAAATTGCAACGAAAAAACTTAGAGCCTTAAAAACACCTATTTTCCCTCGTAAGTTATAAGGGCATCCACGTCATATCCGGTCATCTTATCCCGTCCCTTTAAACCGGCCAGTTCCATGACACAGCAGATCTTAACAACCTCACCGCCAAGTTTTTCAATAAGCTTCACGATAGCCTCTGTTGTACCGCCTGTTGCTATCAGATCGTCCACAATAACTACTCTTTGTCCCGGTTTTATGGCATCCTCATGCATCTCAAGCTCTGCACTTCCATACTCAAGATCATAGCTTACCGATACTGTCTTGCAAGGCAGTTTGCCTTTCTTTCTAATCGGTACAAAAGCCTTGTGCATCGCATATGCAACAGGTACACCGAAGATAAATCCTCTTGATTCCGGTCCTACAACAACATCAAAATCTACGTTTTCCAGAGAATTTTTAATGCTGTCGATAGCAAGTGCAAGACCGTCTGCATCC